>NZ_JBEPQI010000003.1:0-507968 GCF_040547725.1 Bradyrhizobium sp. LA2.1 | reverse complement strand
ACCCAGGCGTCCAAACCAACCTCCCGTCCCCGCAAACTCGCTCCCCGCTCACAATCGGATCGCTACACGCCCGGCTGTGAGATATCCGGGCTAGAGCATGGCGGGAAGCTCGCCTGCGGCCATCCTTCGAGACGCCCGCCTCCGGCGGGCCCTCAGGATGAGGGCAGAGTGCGCAGCAGCAGTTTCAGCGAACACCGATACAACGGAGCCTCATCCTGAGGAGACCGCGAAGCGGTCGTCTCGAAGGACGAGGCGCTTGCTCGGGCCCTGCCGAACCAGTATCCACTTCGCTCGAAAACGCTGTAGACCCTACAATTGCAGTGACGGCGCGACTTCGCGCGCGACGTTGACCAGCGCCGCAATCAGCGGCGTCATCGGATCGCGCTGCGGGATCACCATGCCGATACTGTAATTGACATCAGGATCGGTGATCGGGATCGAGCGCACCGTATCGGACAGGCCGAGCGTCTCGGCGAGTTTGGCCGGCATCACGCTCGCCCAGCGCCCCGTCTTCACATGCGTGAACAGCACGAGCAGCGAGTTCGAGGTCAGGGTCGGCGTCGCCTCCGCGCCCACCGAGCGGAGCGCGCGGTCGATGATGCGGCGGTTCTGCATGTCGGGCGTCAGCAGGCACAGCGGCACCTGCCCGACCTCCTTCCACGTCACCGTCTCGCGATCGCCGAACATTCCGTCCGGCGCGGTCAGCAGGCGATAGCTCTCGTTGTAGAGCGGAATGGTGCGCACCTTGCCGATCGGCTCGTTCTCGATATAGGTCAGCCCCGCATCGACCTCTAGATTTTCGAGCAGCCCCAGCACCTCGGATGAGGTCGTGGACTGGATGCGGAATCGCACCTCGGGATGCTTGGCGCGGAACGGCGTCGTCAGCTGGGCGACCATGCCGAGCACGGTCGGGATCGCCGCGATGCGGATTTCGCCGGAGAGCTGATGCTTCAGCCCGTTGATCTCGTCACGCATGGCGCGGGCATCGCCCACGATCCGCCGCGCCCAATCCAGCGCGCGCTCGCCCTCTGGGGTAAAACCCTGGAAGCGGGAGCCGCGCTGGACCAGCATCACGCCGAGGATCTCCTCGAGTTGCTTGAGCCCGGTCGACATCGTCGGTTGCGTCACGCCGCAGACTTCTGCCGCGCGTCCGAAATGCCGCTCCTTCGCCAGCGCCAGCAGCAGTTCAAGCTTGTCGATCAACCGGTCGTCCCCTCGGATGCCATCGTGGCATGCAAGCTAGCACGGCAGGTCATTACCAACACGGAAAAACCGGCAAGCGGAACGCGATTAATTGCATTTCCGTATCGTCCGATTGCACTTCCAAATCGATCAGAATTCGCAATCGCAGCATGAGACAGCTTTATTGATCTTCGAACGATTCCAAATAGTTTGCGATCAAGGGACGCTCAATCTGAGAACAAAGAATGACAGCGGTTTACGAGCCTTGGGACGAGACGCGCGGCGCCGAGATCATCGCCGAACATGCGAAGCAAGAGGGCGCGACGCTGGTCATCCTGCACGCCCTTCAGGAGGCGTTCGGCTACGTGCCGGAGGCGGCGATCCCCATGGTGGCGCAGGCGCTGAATCTGTCGCGCGCCGAGGTGCATGGCGTGTTCACTTTCTACCATGATTTCCGCCACAGGCCGGCCGGGCGTCACGTCCTGAAGCTTTGTCGCGCGGAAGCCTGTCAGGCTGCGGGTGGCGATGCTCTCGCTGCGCGCGCCGAGGCGAAGCTTGGCGTGCCCCTCGGCAAGACCACCGCCGATGATCGCGTCACGCTGGAGCCGATCTACTGCCTCGGGCTGTGCGCGACCGCACCGTCCGCAATGCTCGACGGCCGCCTCATTGGCCGGCTCGATGAGAAGCGCCTCGATGCACTGGTCGCGGAGGCACAGCGATGAGCATGCGTCTATTCGTCTCACGCGATGCGGGTGCGATTGCGGTTGGCGCCGACGAGGTTGCGCTGGCGCTGGAGCAGGATGCGGCCAAGCGCGGCGTTGCAGTCGAGATCGTCAGGACCGGCTCGCGCGGCATGTACTGGCTGGAGCCGCTGGTCGAGGTCGCGACGCCGCAGGGCCGGATCGCGTTCGGCCCGGTGACCGCGGCCGATGTGCCCTCCCTGCTCGACGCCCTCGCCAGCAACACGCCGCATCTGCTGCGGCTGGGCGCAACCGACGAGATCCCCTGGCTGAAGCGCCAGACCCGCCTCACCTTCGCCCGCTGCGGCGTGATCGATCCGCGCTCGCTCGACGACTACCGCGCCCATGACGGCTATAAGGGCCTCGAGCGCGCGCTGTCGCTCGGCTCGGATGCGATCCTCGCCGAGGTCACCGCATCCGGCCTGCGTGGCCGCGGCGGTGCGGGCTTCCCGACCGGCATCAAGTGGAAGACCGTCGCGCAAGCGAAGGCCGACCGAAAATTCATCGTCTGCAACGCCGACGAGGGCGACAGCGGCACCTTTGCCGACCGCATGATCATGGAAGGCGATCCCTTCCTGGTGATCGAGGGCATGACGACCGCCGGCATCACCGTCGGCGCGACCAAGGGCTACATCTACATCCGCAGCGAATATCCGCACGCAGTCGAAGCGATGAACGCGGCCATCAAGGCAGCAAAGCGCGGCGGCTACCTCGGCGACAAGATCGGCGGCTCCACCTATAGCTTCGATCTCGAAGTGCGGGTCGGCGCCGGCGCTTACGTTTGCGGCGAAGAGACCTCGCTGCTGGAAAGCCTCGAAGGCCGCCGCGGCCTGGTCCGCGCCAAGCCGCCGCTGCCCGCGCATCACGGCCTGTTCGGCAAGCCGACCGTCATCAACAACGTGCTGTCGTTCGCCGCCATCCCCTTCATCCTCGCCGAGGGCGCCAAGGCCTATGCTGATTTCGGCATGGGCCGCTCGCGCGGCACGATGCCGATCCAGCTCGCCGGCAACATCCGCCATGGCGGGCTGTTCGAGACCGCATTCGGCGTGACGCTGGGCGAGCTCGTCGACGACATCGGCGGTGGCACGTTCACGGGCCGCCCGGTCCGCGCGGTGCAGGTCGGCGGCCCCTTGGGCGCCTACTTCCCGCGCGCGCTGTTCGACACCCCGTTCGACTACGAAGCCTTCGCCGCACGCGACGGCTTGATCGGCCATGGCGGCATCGTCGTGTTCGACGACAGCGTCGATATGCGCAACCAAGCGCGCTTCGCCATGGAATTCTGCGCCATCGAATCCTGCGGCAAGTGCACGCCCTGCCGGATCGGCTCGACCCGCGGCGTCGAGACCATCGAGAAGATCATCCGCGGCGAGCGCGTGAGCGAAAATCTCGCGCTCGTGGAAGACCTCTGCAACACCATGAAATTCGGCTCGCTCTGCGCACTCGGGGGCTTCACGCCCTACCCCGTGCTCAGCGCATTGAAGCATTTCCGGGAAGATTTCATCCCGGCCCCGACCACGCTTCAGGCCGCGGAATAGGAGAACGACGATGTCTCTGATCGAAGAAATCGACTACGGCACACCGCTCTCCAAATCGACGACGATGGTGACGCTGACCATCGACGGCAACCAGGTCACGGTGCCCGAGGGCACCTCGATCATGCGGGCCGCGATGGATGCAGGCCACCAGATCCCGAAACTCTGCGCGACCGACATGGTCGACGCGTTCGGCTCCTGCCGGCTCTGCGTCGTCGAGATCGAGGGCCGCGCCGGAACGCCGGCCTCCTGCACCACGCCTGTCGTGAACGGCCTCGTCGTGCACACCCAGAGCGAACGGCTGAAGAAGCTGCGCAAGGGCGTGATGGAGCTCTACATCTCCGACCATCCGCTCGACTGTCTCACCTGCGGCGCCAATGGCGATTGCGAATTGCAGGACATGGCCGGCGCCGTGGGCCTCCGCGACGTGCGCTACGGCTATGAGGGCGAGAACCACGTCTTCGCAAAATCCCATGGCGAGATCAACGCCGCCTGGATGCCGAAGGACGAGTCCAATCCTTACTTCACCTACGATCCCTCCAAGTGCATCGTCTGCTCGCGCTGCGTCCGCGCCTGCGAGGAAGTGCAAGGCACCTTCGCACTGACCATCTCGGGCCGCGGCTTCGACAGCCGTGTTTCGCCCGGCATGAGCGAGAGCTTCCTCGGCTCCGAATGCGTCTCCTGCGGCGCCTGCGTGCAGGCTTGCCCGACCGCGACGCTGACGGAAAAGTCGGTGATCGAGATCGGCCAGCCCGAGCACTCCGTCGTCACCACCTGCGCCTATTGCGGCGTCGGCTGCGCCTTCAAGGCCGAGATGCGCGGCGAGGAAGTCGTGCGCATGGTGCCGTACAAGGACGGCAAGGCCAATCGCGGCCATTCCTGCGTCAAGGGCCGCTTCGCCTGGGGCTACACCAACCACAAGGAGCGCATCCTCAACCCGATGATCCGCGAGCGGATCGAGGATCCCTGGCGCGAAGTGTCCTGGGATGAGGCGTTCTCGTTTGCCGCTGCCAAGATGCGCGGCATCCAGAAGAAATACGGCCGCGACGCCATCGGCGGCATCACCTCGTCCCGCTGCACCAACGAAGAAACCTATCTGGTGCAGAAGCTGATCCGCGGCGGCTTCGGCAACAACAATGTCGACACCTGCGCCCGCGTCTGCCATTCGCCGACCGGCTACGGCCTGTCGCAGACCTTCGGCACGTCGGCCGGCACGCAGGACTTCGACTCGGTCGAGGACACCGACGTCGCGGTCATCATTGGTGCAAATCCCGCCTCCGCTCACCCGGTGTTCGCGTCGCGCCTGAAGAAGCGGCTGCGCCAGGGCGCCAAGCTGATCGTGATCGATCCGCGCCGCACCGAAATGGTGGAGTCTCCGCACGTAAAGGCGTTGCACCTGCCGCTGATGCCTGGCACCAACGTTGCGGTCGTGACCGCGCTGGCGCATGTCATCGTCACCGAGGGCCTCGCCAATGAAGCCTTCGTGCGCGAGCGCTGCGACTGGGCCGAGTTCGAGGAATGGGCTGCCTTCGTCGCCCAGCCGAAACACAGCCCGGAAGCCACCGCGATCCTCACCGGCGTCGATCCGCAGGTGTTGCGTGAAGCCGCGCGCATCTACGCCACCGGCGGCAATGGCGCGATCTATTACGGCCTCGGCGTCACCGAGCACAGCCAGGGCTCGACCACCGTGATCGCGATCGCCAACCTCGCGATGGCGACCGGCAATATCGGCCGCCCCGGCGTCGGCGTGAACCCGCTGCGCGGCCAGAACAACGTGCAGGGCTCGTGCGACATGGGCTCGTTCCCGCACGAGCTGCCCGGCTATCGCCACATCTCGGGCGACGCCGTGCGCGACCAGTTCGAAGCGTTGTGGAACGTCAAGCTCAACCCGGAGCCGGGCCTGCGCATTCCCAACATGTTCGATGCCGCAATCGAAGGCACGTTCATGGGCATCTATGTGCAGGGCGAGGACATCCTCCAGTCCGATCCCAACACCAAGCACGTGGTGGCGGCGCTGTCGTCGATGGAATGCGTCATCGTTCACGACCTCTTCCTGAACGAGACCGCAAACTACGCCCATGTCTTCCTGCCCGGCTCGAGCTTCCTCGAGAAGGACGGCACCTTCACCAATGCCGAGCGCCGCATCCAGCGCGTCCGCAAGGTGATGTCACCGAAGAACGGCATGGCTGACTGGGAGGTCACCATCGCCCTCGCCAAGGCCATGGGCTTCGAGATGAACTACAGCCATCCGTCCGAGATCATGGACGAGATCGCGGCACTGACGCCGACGTTTACCGGCGTCTCCTACGCCAAGCTCGACGAACTCGGCTCGGTGCAGTGGCCCTGCAACGAGAAGGCGCCGGAGGGCACCCCGGTGATGCATATCGGCGGCTTCGTCCGCGGCAAGGGCAAGTTCATCGTCACGGAATATGTCGCGACCGACGAGCGCACCGGCCCCCGCTTCCCGCTGCTGCTCACCACGGGCCGCATCCTCAGCCAGTACAATGTCGGCGCGCAGACAAGGCGCACCGAGAACGTGGTCTGGCATGCCGAGGACCGGCTCGAGATTCATCCGCACGACGCCGAGCAGCGCGGTGTGCGCGACGGCGACTGGGTGCGGCTCGCGAGCCGTGCGGGCGAAACCACGCTGCGCGCGGAGATCACCGACCGCGTCTCACCGGGCGTCGTCTACACCACCTTCCATCACCCGGACACGCAGGCCAACGTCATCACCACCGACTATTCGGATTGGGCCACTAACTGCCCCGAATACAAGGTCACGGCGGTGCAGATCTCGCCGTCGAACGGCCCGTCCGACTGGCAGAAGGCCTATGACGCGCAGGCGCAGCACTCCCGCCGCATCGCGCCGGCCGAGGCCGCGGAGTAACGGCATGCACGTGCCGGTCCAGGCCATCGACCGCGAGATCTGGCGCGACGGAGTCGCGTCCGAAGGCGCGCGCCTGATCCCGGAGGAGACGCCGCTGGCGCTGACCTATAACGGCGGCAGCTATGCCGTCATGATGGGGACGCCGCAGAACCTCGAGGATTTTGCGGTCGGCTTCAGCCTGGACGAAGGCATCATCAGGTCGGTCGACGACATCAAGTCGCTCGAGGTGGTCCGCCTCGACGACGGCATCGAGCTGCGCATGTGGCTGGCGTCGCAAGATGCCGCGCGCATCAGTGAGCGGCGGCGGCACATCGCCGGCCCGACCGGCTGCGGCATTTGCGGCATCGATTCAATCGCCGAGGCCGTTCGGCCTGCGGCCGTCGTCCCGCCAGGGTCCAGCTTCACGCCGCAACAGATCATGACGGCGATGCAGGCGATCGCGCCCCTGCAATCGATCAACATGCAGACGCGCGCGGTCCACGCCGCGGCCTTCTGGTCGCCATCGAATGGCATTGTGGCCCTGCGCGAGGACGTCGGCCGCCATAACGCGCTAGACAAGCTCGCAGGTTCGCTGGCGCGCAGCCGGACGGACGCTAGCGTGGGCATGGTGCTGCTGACGAGCCGTGTCTCGGTCGAGATGGTGCAGAAGACGGCCGCAATCGGTGCCCCGGTGCTGGTCGCCGTCTCGGCGCCCACCGCGCTCGCGGTTCGCACCGCGGAGGCCGCCGGCATCACGTTGATCGCGATTGCCCGCAGCGATGGGTTTGAAATATTCACGCACCAGAGTCGCGTTACGGCTCATCGTGCTCAGGAGATTATCGATGTCGTCGCCTGACCGCCTCGTCTACATGGCCAACCAGATCGGCACGTTCTTCCGCAGCCAGGGCCACGACAAGGCCGTGCCGGGGATCGCCGATCACATCAAGAAGTTCTGGGATCCCCGGATGAAGCGCGCGATCTTCGCCCATCTCGACGCGGGCGGCGCAGGCCTGGAGCCGAACGTGCGCGAGGCTCTCACCTCGCTGAAGCAGACGACGTCCCTTCCAGCAGCGCCGTAAATACGCGCCTCACCTCGCTCTGCGTTTCCTTCACGCGCGCCTCCAGCGACGAGAAGTCGGGCGCATCGCCGGCGCGCGCCATCACGCGCTGAAGGTCGGTGCCGGCGGTCTCGGGCTTGAAGCCGTCGCTGACGCAGAGCCGCAGGATCTGCGTCAGGTCGTGATAGAGCCGCGCCGCCGCGCGAAGGATCTCCGCCTCCGATTGCGGGAGCACGTTGAGCTTGGCGGCGTTGTCCAGAACCTGAAGGGTGCTGACGTCGAGAATTTCAGGCTTGTCATGGGCGTGCACGAGCTGGAGATATTGCGCGATGAAGTCGATATCGACCATGCCGCCTGCAGCGTATTTGAGATCCCAATGGTCGCTCTCGCCCTTCTCCTGCGCGATGGCGCGCCGCATGTCGGCGACGTCGTTGGCAATGGTCGCCCGATCGCGGCGGCGGGTCAGGACATCGCGGATGATGCGCTCGATCCGCTCACGGAATTCATCCGAGGCCGATACCACGCGGGCGCGGGTCAGGGCCATGTGCTCCCAGGTCCAGGCCTCGTTGGCCTGGTAGTCCGCGAATGAGACGAGGCTCGACGCCACCGGACCGGCGCGTCCCGACGGGCGCAGCCGCATGTCGATCTCGTACAGCACGCCGTAATTGGTGCGCGTGGTGAAGGCACTGATCAGGCGCTGGGTGAAGCGCGCGAAGTAGTGGGCGCCCTGAAGCGATTTGGCCCCGTCGGAGTCCGGATTGTCGCTGTCGAAATCGTACAGCAGGATCAGGTCGAGATCGGACGATGCCGTCATCTCGCGGCTGCCGAGCCGGCCCATCGCGATGATCGCGGTCTCCTGATCCTTGATACGTCCGTGTTGGGCGGCGAAGCGTTCGGCGACAAGATCGTGCACGGTGTGGACGATGCCTTCGGCGACATCGGCGAAAGCCGTGCTGGCCTGCTGCGCCGAGACCGTACCGGAGAGAATGCGCGTGCCGATCAGGAACAGGCTCTCCTGCCCGAACAGGCGGAGACGGTCGAGAAACTCCTCATAGGAGTCGGCGTCGCGCACCGTCGCGGCCAATCGCGCCGACAATTCCTGCTTGTCCGGCATCGCGCCGAAGAATCTGGGATCGATCAGGCCATCCATGAGCTGCGGCTTCCGCGCCAGCATCTCGCCGAGCCGCGGCGCCGCGCCGAGCACCAGCGCCACGAGCGCGACGAGATCGCGGTTCTGGCCGAGCAGCGTGATCAGCCGCCCGCCAAGCTGGAGTGCCTGGAGGAACTGATCGAACGCCACGACGGCGCGATCCGGCTCCTCGGCCCGCGCGAGGCCGTCGATCAGGGCCGGCACGAACTCGACGAAAGCGCTTCGCGTCTGGTCGTTGCGGAACACGCGGTAGTCGCCGGTGATCCAGTCACGTATGGTCTGCGCGAGCGCGGCCGGCTTCTTGAAGCCGAGCGTCGTCAAATATTGCAGCAGGCGCGGATCGTCAGGACCTGCACTGTAGTCGAGCGCCGGCAGCTTTGCTGTGCCGGTCGGGTCATCGCCCTCGAACAGTTTTTCGTAGTGTCCTTGCACGATCTGGAGCTGCCGCAACAGGTCGCGCGCAAAGGCTTCGCGATCCGGATAGCCGAAGAAGCGCGCAAAGCGCTCGACCGCCTCCTTGTCGTCGGGCAACGCATGGGTCTGCTCGTCGGCGATCATCTGGAGGCGGTGCTCGACACGGCGCAGGAATTCATACGCAATGGTCAGCTCGTCACGCGCGGCAAAGGTGATCCAGTTGCTGGTGGCGAGAATATCGAGCGCGGCGAGCGTCGGCCGCACCCGCAACTCCGGATGGCGACCGCCGGCGATCAGCTGCTGCGTTTGCGCGAAAAATTCGATCTCGCGAATGCCGCCGCGGCCGACCTTGACGTTGTGCCCCTCGACCGCGATCTCGCTCTGGCCGCGATAGGTCTGCATCTGCCGCTTCATGTCGTGGACGTCGGCAAGCGCGGCGAAGTCGAGATGCTTGCGCCAGACGAAGGGCGCGATTTCGGCGAGCAGCGCCTCGCCCGCTTTGGCATCGCCGGCGCAGGCACGCGCCTTGATCATCGCAGCACGCTCCCAGGTGCGCCCTTCCCGCTCGTAATAGTTCAGCGCGGCGTCTCGCGAAATCGCCACTTGCGTCGAGGACGGATCGGGACGCAGGCGCAGGTCGACGCGGAAGACGTAGCCGTCATAGGTACGCTGCTGGAGAATGCGCGCCACGCCCTGCGTCACCCGCACGAAGAACGGCTGCGGCTCGATGTCGGGCGCGAGCGTCGTGGCATCGGGATCGAAGAACACGATGAGGTCGATGTCGCTGGAATAGTTCAGCTCGCCCGCCCCCATCTTGCCCATCGCGAGCACGATCAGGCCGCAGCCCTCTTCCGGAGCTTCGGGATTGGGCGGCAGGATCTTTCCACGTGCGGCTTCCTGCCGCAGCTGGTACTGGAGCGCCGCCTGCACCGAGGATACCGCGACATCGGTCAGCGCCGCCGTCACCCGCATCACCGGCCAGACGCCACCGATATCGCACAGCGCAGTGAGAAGCGCCGCTTCGGCCTTCATCCTGCGAAGCAGCCGCATCACCTCGGCTTCGTCGCCTGCCGCGAGCACCGCGTCCCTCGCCTCCGCGATCAGCAGGGCGAGATGCGCATCCGGATCGCATTCCAGCAACCGGATCAGCCGCAGCGGGTCAGTGCGCACCAGATCGAACAAATAGAGCGAGAATTCTGCGATGCCGGCCAGAATATCCCGCGCGAAGGGATGAGCCAGCGACACGCCAAGACGGGCCGATTGCGCCGGCTCGAGCTCGGCCAGCCAGCTTTCAAGACGTCGTTCGTCGGTGGTGGAAGCGGCAATATGGGGAGCCTCCGCAAAGCGCGCGGCGAGGCTCTCACCAGTCTTGTCCGCGTTTCCCGGCGCGGAGTGGTTCATGCCACCTTCTGTGGCACATCCTGCATTGGCGGAGCAACCCTGTCGCCGGCGCGCGCCGGGAGCACCAGCGTGGCGACGAGGCCGGGCTGGGCATCACCCAGCCGCAATTCTCCGCCATGCAACGTCGCAACCGCGGCGGCAAGGCTGAGACCGAGGCCGGAGCCCGGCAGCGTGCGGCTGGCTTCAAGCCGCACGAATCGCTCGACGACATGCTTGCGGTCGGCTTCGGGGATACCAGGGCCGCGATCGGTGACGCTGAGCAGCACCTGGTCGCCCTCGCGCTTCGCCTCGATGATGATCTGCCTGGAGTCCATGCTGACCACGGTTCCACCGGTCTGCGCGACCGGCTTGCCGTACTTGATCGCGTTCTCGACCAGGTTGGCGAGCGCCTGGCTGATCAATTCGCGGTTGGCGTGAACCGGCGTCGGCTCGGCCTTGACCTTCAAGGTCATGCCATCGTCCTCGGCCAGCGGCTCGTAGAGCTCGTGGATGCCGCCCGCGACTTCGGCGGCGTCGAAATCATCCATGTTGCCGCGCGCCTGGCCGGACTCGGCGCGCGCGATCATCAAGAGCGCATTGAAGGTGCGGATCAAGCCGTCGGATTCCTCGATGGTCCGCTCCAGCGCCGCTCGGTAATCGGTCTCGCTGCCCGATTTCGCCAGCGCCTCCTCGGCGCGGTTGCGCAGACGCGTCAGTGGCGTCTTGAGGTCGTGGGCGATGTTGTCGGAGACTTCCTTCAGCCCCGCCATCAGCGCCTCGATCCGCTCCAGCATCGCATTGAGGTTTTCCGCAAGACGATCGAGCTCGTCGCCGCTGCGCCCCACCGGCAGGCGCCCGCTGAGATCGCCGGTCATGATGCGCTGCGCGGTGCCGGTCATCGCATCGATGCGCGTGAGCACGCGGCGCGCGACGAAGATGCCGCCGCCGAGGCCCAGCACGACCACGATCAGGATCGACCATTGTGCGGCCTTGGCGACGATCCCGAACAGGCGCCGCCGCTCGTCGAGGTCGCGGCCGATCAGGAGGCGGAAACCGTTTTCGAGCTCGGTGACGCGCACCAGCGCGCGATGGTCGCGCTCGTCGGCGTCCTCGATCCGCTTGTAGGCCGTCTCCGACCAGCCGCGCGTCGCCATTACGCCCGGCGCCAGCGAGCCGACATTGCCGGCGATCGCCTGCCCGGTCGGCGTGGTCACGAGATAGAGGTTGGCGCCCGGCCGCAGCGCCCGGTACTCGATCGCGAGCACGAGGCCGCGCAGGCCGCGACGGCCGTAGATCTCGTTGATCTCCGAGGTCTCGGCATTGACCGTCTGCGTGATTTCCTCGGTGATCAGCCGCCGCGTATTCCAGGCGAAATAGCCGAGCAGCGAGGCCGCGAAAATCGCAAACAGGAACAGGTAGACCAGCGTCAGCCGGAATGCCGTGGTGCGGACGAGTTTACCGAATGCCGTCACGGATCCGGTACCCAATCAGAGCGCTGCGCGTGCTATCACCGGTCATAGCAACTTCTCATATTCCCTTTTGTTTCAAGCAGTTACCGCATCTTATGCCGCCTGGTTCCCGGCCGTCTCTGGCGAAAAAGCGGCAAGTTGGCGCGACTCTCTTCCTAGGCATCTGGTCAGCGGAATGGAACGTTAAAGTGGCACTCAATTCGAACCAAGTTAAATCCCTGCAAGCTGGCGTTCATGCGGACGGCTGGGCTATCTGGTCATGGGCGGGAGCGGCGATCGGGTGTGGCCTTCCGCTTCACTGACCTTGACGGTGAACGGCGCGCAAATGGTGTTCGCCAGGACCGGCGAACGCGAAGCACGGCCGCGACGTACTGACGTTGGGCGGCGCGCCCAACCATGCCCGCGAATACAAGGTCATCTAGAAACGCGATGGCGTCGATCCGCGCGTCGAGAAGCGTCCCGGCAAGACGTGAGGCTTGGACCGCAAGCCACTGAACTTTGCGAGATCACGGAACGGAACCCGCCCCGGCCGATGCGCCATTTCCTCGACACGCCGACGCGAAAGGACGGCGCGTGACATCCGGCGTCGTCCGCCGCGATAACACATAACATATCGAACGACACACCTACATCAGTTCATATCAAACTGTTGCAAATGTGTATTATTTGTTCGCTAGAGAAAGCCATCAACGTTACGGGGGCTGGCGTCACAACTCGGCGGGCCGGGCTCGGTCATGGCAAGACCATGAGTCGAGATACTCCTAGCTGGGTAGAGTTATGCGACGATCAATGCCTCTCCCGCTGCCCTTGGGACCAGACAGGGTGAGATGCCCCGGTCAGGTGGAATTTCGCTGCGGTCGTGGTAGCGCCTTTTTGCTCCGAGCAACCGCCCGCCCACCGAGGATGTGATCGACGATGGACATGCCGTTGCACAGAACCCGCGTCAACTATAGCGGTGGGCGGGAAGAAGCTTCGTCCTCGATGTCGGCCTTGATCGACCAACTGTCCGGACTGGCCCGGCGGCAGTATCGGGTCATTCTCATCGTGCCAGCCGTGGCCTTAGCCATCGGCCTGCTCTATCTGCTCATCACTCCCTCGCAATACACCGCGACCGCTACGCTTTTGATCGACAGCAGCACGCTGCGGGTCCTGCAGAACCAGTTGCAGCCGCAGGGGGATATTCCGCTCGACACGCTTCAGGTGGGCTCCCAGGTCGAAATTCTCGCGTCGCGCAAGCTGGGACTCGACGTTGTAAGGAGCCTCAAGCTCGCCGACGATCCGGAATTCGCCGGCGGCTGGAGCCTGTTCTCGCGTCCGAACGTCACCTCAAACACGGTGGAAGAACGTGAGCAGAGGGCGCTCGATGAGTTTCTGGCCCACCGCTCCATCACGCGCGGCGACAAGACTTATGCGCTGAACATCTCATACACGTCGCGTAGCCCCGAGACCGCGGCCAAGGTCACCAACGCGATCGCGGAGGCCTATATCGACGACCAGCTCGGCGCAAAATACCAGACAGTCACCCGCGCAGGCGCCTGGCTGCAGGACCGGATCAACGAGCTGAAGTCGAAGGCGGCGACAGCCGATCGCGCCGTCCTGGAGTTCAAGGAAAAGAACAACATTGTCGACCTCGGCGGACCGAACGTATCGGCCGGCAGCGCGAGCCGGCTCATCGGCGAACAACAGCTGTTCGAACTGAACAGCCAGCTCGCCGCCGCGCGCGGCGCCACCAGCGAGGCCAAGGCCCGGCTCGACCGGATCGAGCAAGTCCGGAAAATGGACGTTAGCGAGGGCGCCGTCGCAGATATCCTGAAAAACGAGGTCATTACGCGGCTTCGCAATCAGTATGTCGACCTGTCTGCGCGCGAGGCCAACATCTCGACGAGATATGGTGCGGATCATACGGCCGCGATCAACCTGCGCGACCAGATGGAGGAAACGCGCCGAAACATCCGCGGGGAGCTCGGACGGATCGCTGGCAGCTACAAGAGCGATTACGAGATCGCCAAGACGCGCGAAGAAAGTTTGGAGCGGTCGCTGGCCAGCCTGGTATCCGAGGGCCAGCTCACCAACCGCGATCGGCTTGGATTGGCCGAGCTCGAAAGTTCGGCCAAGGTATATCACACGCTCTACGACACTTTCCTGCAGCGCTATATGGAGGCGATACAGCAGCAGTCGTTTCCGATCACCGATGCACGCGTGATCAGTCCAGCCGTCGCGCCGAAGAAGAAGAGCAAGCCGGTGGCGTCATTCGTCCTTGCCATCGCGCTCACGATGGGGCTGATGGCGAGCTTTGGAATTGCAGCCTGGCGCGAGGCGGTCGACGGCGTCTTCCGCACGGGATCGCAGGCCGAACAGGAATTGGGCGTCCGTTGTCTGTCGGTAATTCCGCTCGCGGCTGGAGAGGCACCTCGTGCACCATCACCTCCGCGATCGATCGCGACCGGATTCGATGCAGAGGCCGGTCGACTGGGTCCGCCGCCGCAAACCGTGGAGAATGTGGCGGCGGATACACCCCATTACGCATTCATCGATCCGTTGAAGCGACGCGCAGTCGACGATCCGATCTCGGTCTTCACCGAAGCGTTTCGCGCAATCAAGATGAGAGCGTGGCTGGAATCCACCATCCGCGAGAACAGGCTGATCGGAATCACCTCGACCGTCGCGGGTGAAGGCAAGTCCACTGTTGCCGCGAACCTTGCGTCGCTGTTGGCCGATGCCGGTCGGCGGGTGATCCTGATCGACGCGGACCTGCGCAATCCTACGCTTGCCCGCTCGCTCACGCCACGGCCGTCAGCCGGATGGCTGGAGGTGCTGAGCGGCAAGATCGATCTCGCACAGGCCACGGGCCGAGACGCCGCCACGGGACTGGCGCTGCTGCCTCTGCTGCTGACCGAAGCTCCGGTCCATTCCGACGAAGTGCTGGCCTCGCAGGGATTTCGAACCCTGCTTGATCGACTGCGCGAAAGCTATGATTATGTTATCGTCGACCTTCCGCCGATCGCACCCGTCGTCGACGTGCGTGCGATCGTCCCGGTGATCGACTCCTTCGTGTTCGTGGTAGAATGGGGAAGCACCAGGATCAAGGCGGTGCGGCGCCATCTGCTAGCCGAGCCGGACCTTCACGATCGCCTGCTTGGCGTGGTGCTGAACAAGGCCGATCTAAGGGTTCTCGAAAAATTTGAGCAGCCGGGTGTTTATCAGAATGGATACTACAGAAGTGGCAGCTAGAGGTGCCGTTGAATTGATGCTGAGAGGGCGCGGCGCCGGATCCCCGCTGCGGCGGGACGAGCCCTAGGATGAGCAAGCGGATCGCTCTCATCACCGGCGTGACCGGTCAGGACGGCGCCTATCTCGCCGAATATTTGCTGTCGCTCGGCTATGTCGTGCACGGCGTCAAGCGGCGCTCGTCCTCGTTCAACACCGCGCGCGTCGATCACCTCTATCAGGACCCGCATGTCGGCAACGTGCCGTTCCTGATGCACTATGGCGACATGACGGATTCGACCAATTTGATCCGCCTGGTGCAGCAGATCCGGCCGACAGAGATCTACAATCTCGCAGCTCAAAGCCACGTCGCCGTCAGCTTCGAGAGCCCGGAATACACCGCCAACGCCGACGCCATCGGCGTGCTGCGCCTCCTGGAAGCGATCCGCATCCTCGGCATGGAGAAGGAGACGCGGTTCTACCAGGCCTCGACCTCCGAGCTCTACGGCCTGGTGCAGGAGATCCCGCAGAAGGAGACGACGCCGTTCTATCCGCGCTCGCCCTATGGCGTTGCAAAACTCTACGGCTACTGGATCACGGTGAACTACCGCGAAGCCTACGGCATGTTCGCCAGCAACGGCATCCTGTTCAACCATGAGAGCCCGATCCGCGGCGAGACCTTTGTGACCCGCAAGATCACCCGCGGCGTCGCGCGTATCGAGGTCGGGCTGGAACAGACGCTCTATCTCGGCAATCTCGAAGCCAAGCGCGACTGGGGCCATGCCAGGGACTATGTCGAGGGCATGCACAGGATCCTGCAGGCCGACAAGCCCGACGACTTCGTGCTCGCCACCGGCGAGATGCGCTCGGTGCGCGAGATGGTCGAGCTGTCCTTTGCGCATGTCGGCCGCCGCATCGCCTGGCGCGGCAAGGGCGTCGAGGAGACCGGCGTCGACGAGACGAGCGGCAAGACGGTGGTGAAGATCGATCCGACCTATTTCCGTCCGACCGAGGTCGATCTCCTGGTCGGCGACGCCAGCAAGGCGCGCGAGGTGCTCGGCTGGACGCCGAAGCGCAGCTTTGCCCAGCTCGTCGAGGAGATGATGGCGAGCGACCTGGCGGAGGCAAAACGGGATGCGGCCAGTGGCAAACGCACCGTTTGAGCTGAGGGGCAAGAGCGTCTATGTCGCCGGCCATCGCGGCATGGTCGGAGCCGCGCTGGTGCGCCGGCTGGCGCGGGAGGACGTGCGGCTCATCACGGTCGACCGGCGCGAGGTCGATCTCTGCAACCAGGCCGCCGTGTTCGACTGGTTCGCGAAAGCGCGGCCGCAAGTGATCTTCCTCGCCGCGGCCAAGGTCGGCGGCATCGTCGCCAACGACACGCTGCGCGCCGAGTTCATCTACGACAACATCGCGATTGCGGCGAACGTGATCCAGGCCGCGCATCTCAACGGCGCCGAGAAGCTGATGTTTCTGGGCTCGTCCTGCATCTATCCGAAGCTGGCGCCGCAGCCGCTGCGCGAGGATTCCGTGCTATCAGGCCCGCTGGAGCCGACCAACGAGCCCTACGCGATTGCCAAGATCGCCGGCATCAAGATGGCGGAAGCCTATCGCAGCCAGTATGGCAGCGACTTCATCAGCGTGATGCCGACCAATCTCTACGGCCCCGGCGATAATTATCACCCCGAGCTGAGCCACGTCGTTGCCGCCTTGATCCGCCGCTTCCATGAGGCAAAAGTCGCAGGCGCAAAGAGCGTCATCGTGTGGGGCACCGGCACGCCGCGGCGCGAGTTCCTCTATGTCGACGACATGGCGGATGCCTGCGTGCACCTGATGAAGACCTATTCGAGCGCGGAGCTGGTCAACATCGGCACCGGCGAGGACATCACCATCGCCGAGTTCGCGCGCGTCGTGGCCGCCATCGTCGGCTACGGCGGCGACATCGGTTTCGACACCTCACGTCCCGACGGAACGCCGCGCAAGCTGCTCGACGTCAGCCGGCTCGCCAAGCTCGGCTGGCGCGCGACGACCTCGCTCGAGGACGGCGTGAGGCGCGCATACGAGGCGTACCTGTCGAGCCATCCAGCCGCGGTACGCCAGCTGTCTGAGATCTTGCGCTAGACGAGTAGGGATCGTAGGGCGGTTCTGGCGCTAGCCGCTGTCGGGACGCCGCAAGCGCGTTCCCTGGCGCGTCCGAAGTTCCTCTTCGTATTTCAGCTTTTCCAGCAGCATGTCGGTCACAAGACGTCGCAATTGCGCGTTCTCAAGCTCTAACCGCTTGATTGTGTCCACACTGCTGGCGTCCGACGAACCGAGCGGCCGGCCATCGGCCTCGCCGCGCCGACCACCGACCGGCTCGGACGAGTCGGGCATCTTCTTCCAGCGGTGGTAGGTCATGATGCTGACGCCAAGCGCCTTCGATATTTCCCGCTGGGTCTTCCCCTTGGCCGCAAGTTCGTTGGCTTGCGCCAGCTTGGCCGAAATCTCCTCCGAGGCATGCCTCTTGCCAACCATAGTGGTCCTCTCCGGCCAGAATCTTGCCAGTCCGGACTTAGTAAGCGCGAATCGTGAACGTTTTCAATAGGCCAGCGAGAAATCCTGGACCGGCTATCGGCCGGCTGACCCGTCAGCGCATGCGTCCGCCGATGCGACAGGACATCATAAAGTGCGGTCCCGTGCTCCAACCGGTCGCGCCGCCGAACAGATCATTCCCAAATGTACCAATGTTAACTCGTGCGACGACGCCGCATCGAGGCCGATTGCGGCCGGGAAACTATGGTCAATATGCGTTGCGCGGCCGGATCAATTCGAATGCCGTCTTCAGCATGATATGAATATCCAATATCAGGCTCCAATTATCAATATACCATAAGTCGAGTGCAACTCTCCGTTCCATGAGCTCGAGCCGCGGCGTGCCCCCGCGATAGCCTTGAACCTGCGCCCAGCCGGTAATTCCCGGCTTGACGTGATGGCGGAACGCGTAGTTCGCGATCATGCTGCCGTACTCGTAGTCGTGCACCAGCGCGTGCGGGCGCGGCCCGACGATCGACATATGGCCCTGGATCACGTTGAGGAGTTGCGGCAGTTCGTCGATGCTGGTCTGGCGGATCAGGCGTCCGACCCGGGTCACGCGCGGATCCTGCTTCGTCGCCTGCACGACCGCGCCGCCGTCCTCCTGGACGCTCATGCTGCGCAGCTTGTAGATCACGAACGGCTTGCCGTTGAAGCCATGGCGGCGCTGCCGGAAGATCACCGGCCCCTTCGACTCCAGCTTGATCGCGATTGCGACGAGGATCAGTGCGGGGGACAGCACAACCAGCGACGTCGCCGCCACGATGATGTCGAGCAGCCGCTTGGTCAGGCGATCGAGAACCGACAGCGGCGCCGGCTGCACCTCCACCATGTAGAGCCGTTGAGGCATCGAGGTCTGGTGGCGCAGCACGGTCGACACCGCGCGATCGGGTAACAGGCGCACCGGAAGCGGAATGACGCGCAACCGGTCGAGCAAGGCCTCGATGTCGCGGGGACCGGACCAGGACAGCGCGAGCACGATCTCCTCGGCAGCGGCCTCCCGTATGCGCTTCATCAGCTCGTCTTCGTGCCTCCGCGGAGCAGAGAGTTTTGGCGCTTCGTCCCTCGGCAAAGTGATGCGCTCGACCTCGTGCAGGCCAAATCTGGCGAGCAGGTCGCTCCTTCCGAACTGGGCCAGCTCGCCTTGCGTTCCGATCACCACCACACGCCGCCCGCGGATCGTGCCGGCGACAAGCGCCGAACGAAGGCGTCGTTTCCCCAGCCAGCGCGCGACGAGAAGGCCGGCGCCGCCGATCGCGAAGAGGCAGACGACCGAGCCACGCGATGCGTCGCCGCCGGATTTGAACAGAAACAGCACGACCGCGAGGACGAGAGCAGCAAGACACCAGCCGGCCAAGACCCGTCCGCCGTCGAGTTCGTCGTCCAGCAGCTGGTTCAACCGGTAGAGACCGAGGAAATGCGCGACCAGGACATAGGCGAAACTCGCCACCAAACCGAGCCCGGCATAGAAGGAACCGTCGGCGGTGCCACCAAGCGCGCGCTGATAGGCGATGCCGCCGATGGCGCCCGCTGCGACGATGATCGAGCCGTCGACGGCCGCGAACAAGGGCTCGATGAAGCTGAACGGGATCGTCAGACGGACCCGCGATCGGCCCTCGAACGCCGATATCGGCTCACCCGCATTGGTCAGGTCGGTCACAATTCGCCCCCGGGGTCGGTTCGCGATCCGGATACCACGGGCATTGTACCATAATTATGATACTTTTACTGTCTGTTAACCAATGTATCATCCGTGGATGACGGTGCATTCGCCTCGTCATCCGACTGACATGAATTTGCAATCCGCCGTGTGCTCAAGCGCGATGAGATCAGGCTGAATCGTCATCGCGCTTCAGGTCATTGCTCGTCTAGCGCGACGGCGCAGCGTCCGGCTTGGCGTCGGGTTTAGGCTCGATCAGTCTGGACAGCGCGATCTCGTTGACCACGGGCGGGGTCTGCTTCAAGAGCTCCGCCACATAGGCACGGCGGTTGGCCTCGATGCGCTCGGCCCGCATCCGCTGCACGAGGGCCTCCCGCACGTCCGCCAGCGGCCGCGTATGCGACGCCTCGGTGTCGAGCAGCTTCAGGACGTGCCAGCCGTCCTCGAGCCGGATCGGATCGGCAATGCCCGACTTCGGCAGGCCGGTGACCTGCCCACGGATCTCGCTGCGCATATCGGGCTCGGCGACCCAGCCGATCTCCCCTTCCCGCCCCGCGGTTGCCGCATCGTCGGACGATGCCTTCGCGATCGGACCGAACTCCGCGCCGGGCTGCTTGATCTTCCGCACGATGTCATCGAGCTTTTTGCGCGCCGTGTCCTCGGCCGCCTTGTCGGCGTCCTTGGCGAGGTTGACCACGATCTGGGCCAGGCGGAAGCGGCGGGGAACAAGGAACGCGCTGGCGTTCGCCTCGTAGACGCTCTTGATGTCAGCCTCGCTCGGATAGCTGTCGCCGAGCGCCGTGACTGATTGCAGGTAGCTCTCGACGATCAAGGTATCGCGTGCGCGCGCAAGCTGCGTCACGACGGCCGGCTGCTGGTCCCACTTCTTGGCCGCGGCCTCCTTGAGCACCAGGCGGTTGGCGAGGATCGCGCGCACGGTCTGGCTCAGCAGCGCCGGATCACGCGCCATCGCGGCCTGCTGGCGCGCATCGAGAAGCTGGATGGTGGCGCGCACTTCTTCCGCGGTGACGTCGCTGTCGCCGACGCGGGCGATGATCTCGCTGCCCTTCACGGCCGCATTGTCCTGCACCGCAGGAGCCGGCTGCGCCGCCGCCTGAGTGGCGGGCGCAGGCGTTGCGCGCGGAACTGCGGGCTGGGGCGGATTGCGCGTCTGCGCGAGTACCGACGATGACGCCGCAGCGTGGAGCGCACCGGCTAGCAGCACGAGCTTGAAAACGTTCCGGGTCATGGCTTAGCCTTCTGTTCGATGATCTGGTCGCGAAGATCCTGGGCGGCGTTCTGATGCTCGACCCGCTTGAACCCGATCACGGGATCGTGGTGGATCACCTTCTCCAGCGGATCCATCTTCTCATATTGCTTGACGGTATCGTCGGCGATCCTGACGAGACGGACATTCTTGGCCTCGCAGGCCTTGGCGCTTGCCTTCCAGCTCGTCGCCTCGCCTTCGAACTTGGAGCGCTCCGCGTCCTTGGTCCGCGCAACGCCCGCCGCCTCGCCATAGGCGGCCTTCCACTTCTCCAGGGAATCGTCGCGCTCGGCGATCCGCTCGTTGAAGTCCTTCACCGCCTGGCGATAGGCCTGCTCGGCTTCCTTGACCTGGGCGCGATAGCCCTCGATCTGCTTACGCAGGCGGTCGCGCTCCTGCTCGGCCGCGGTCAGCTTGGCCTGGACTGCGGCCCGTTGATCCTCGGCGGCCCGCGCCTGCGCGGTGGCGCTGCGCAGCGCCTCGCGCAAGCGATCGCTTTCCTGGTCGGCATGGGCGGCCGAGGCGACGACGAGCGCCAGTGCAGCAATTGACGACAGACGCAACAGCCGCATGATCAGAACCTCGCGTTGAGATCGAGCTGGACGATGTCGACCTTGTACGGCTGGCCGGCGATGTTGTTCGCGCTCATCCAGCGCACCGATCCCCAGATGTTCTCGCCGAGGCCAACATTGCCGCCGATGAAATAGCCCTTGAGATTGGTGCCACCGAGGCCGAAGTCGGAATCGACGAACGCGTCCACCATCGCGTCGGACTCCAGATATTTGTAGCCGACATGCGCGTTCCAGTCCCAGAGATGCTTGATCTCCTTGTTGCCGACGGTCATGCGCGCAAGCCAGCCCTGGTTGCCACCGTTGTACACGCTCGCGCTGCCGTCTGTCGTTGAGCTGAAATTGTTCGGAAACACCGCGACAGCGGCAACGGCGCTCCGGTTAAATGCCGTATTCCAGATATACTCACCGTCCAGGATGATGTGAATCGGATTGAACTGCGTAAAATCAAGCTGCGCGCTCGCGACCACCGGCCGGAAGTCGCTGGCAAGGCCGTAGTACTGATATTGCGCCGTAGTGATGGGCGTGAACGCAAGGTTGCGCAAGCGCATATACGTGTTGCCCTTTTGCGCGAAGGAAGGTCTCAGCACATCCGTGTCGCAGATATCGCTCGCAGTGATGACCAAGCATTCGCTGGAAAGTTTGCCCTTCAAATTAGTGAAGTCATAGTAGGCGAATGCCAAGGTGAGATTGGTTTCGGAATCTAGTCTTGCGCCGAAACCACCCTGGGCGCCGAACAGCCACTTGTCTCGGCTCGGCATCTTCGCTGGTCCCGACAGGTCGGCAGTATTAAGCCCCGCGTTGAGATCAGTGTTGAAGACCGGGAAGGCGCCGCCGACGAAGAAGGGCGTGAAACCCTCTGCAACTTCCTGCTTGGCCTGAATTGCGAAACCATCGAAACCGAGATCCTTGTACCAGACCAGATCTGTCGGCGACCAGAATGGATTGTCGAAGCGGCCGACAGAGCTGACGAAGTCCCGTACCGGCTCATATTTGACGAAGGCGCGGTCAAGCCAAACTGCGTACTTCGAGAAGTTGCCGCCATTTCCGCCGAACGTCTGATTGGTCGAAACGGGTGAGCTGCTCTCCCCGGTCGCGATCCTCAAGCCAGCGGTGAACCCGTCGAACAAGTCAACGTCGGCTCCCAGTCGCGCACGAAAACGAAAGCGGTTGCGGTCCTGTGTCGCGTTGTAGGTCGGTGGGAAGTAAGGATTGGTCGCGTTATCCTCATTGAACGGCGAACCTGTATTGATGGCGTTGAAGTTCTCGAGGTACCCACTATTCCCCGCCGGGAAATAATCTCCCTCGTACCGCGCGCGGATGTCGCCGTAGAACCGGATCCGCTGCGCCCATTCCGGGTATTTCCCGGGCGACGCCCAGTTCTCCTTGTGAGCGCGGTCCATCACCTCGGCCCTGATCTCTTCGCGCAGCTGCTTCTTCACGATCTCGGGCACGTAGGTGACGCGCTTGGTGCCGGGCGGCGACGTTGCGTCGGCAGCGCTGGTCGCCTTCTTCTCCGCGCCTTCCGCCTTGGCCGCGGCATCGCGCGTCGCCTGGCGGGCGACATAGGCTTCGTCGTCGGCCTGCTTGACCAGGACTGCGGCCTGCTCCTCGCTCAGCGTTCCCTGCTTCACGAGCAGATTGATCAGGTTGACCGTCGCGTTCGATGAAGGCGACGCGTCGCGCGAGACGGTCGGACGCTTGCCCTGCGGCATCCCGTCGTCCTGCGCCGCGGCGGGGACTGCGAGCGCAAGCAGCACCGCTGCCGTCGCTGCCAGTTCTCGCGTCTTCATTTCACGCCACATGACATCACCTCTTCTGCTCTCAACTCACTCACAGTCACTCGTCTCACCGCACTCACCCCCGGTTCTGGCCCGTGAGGCGGATGATCATCGGCATCGGCATGTCCTTCGGCGGCGGCTCGCGTGCGCGCAGGCCGCCCACCACCTGGTCACGGATGGCCACGTCGAGCGCGTTGTCGCCCGTCGATGGCGACAACTGCACGCGACTGACCCGGCCGGAATTGTCGAGCCACACCCTGGCGACGGTGCGGAACGCGGCGTCGCGAGATTTTTCATTCGCCTGGAGTCCAGCGTCGATTTGCGACTGCAGCATGCTCGCGTACCAGCCGAAGCGACTGTTGCCGCCGCCTCCGCCACCCCCGCGCCCCTTGCCCTGTGCAAAGCCACCGCTGCCCGGCCCGGTGCCGAGACCGAGATCCGGCGGCCCCGGCGTCGGATCCGGTCCGGCATCGGGCGGCGCGTCCTTTGGAATGTCGACCGGCTTCTCCTCGACGACATCCTTGACCGGCGTCTGCTCCATCACCTTTTGCTCGGGCTGCTGTTCCGGCTGCTGCTCGGGCGGGGGCGGTGGTGGCGGAGGCGGCGGCGGTGGAAGCACCATCGTCACCTGAAGCTCGTTCACCTTGCGCGGCGGATCCTTGTCGCCGCTCATCACCATGATGACGACGCCGACCACCAGCGCGATCACGACAAGCGCCGAGCCGCCAAGCAGCAGATAGCGCCGCCACGCTGGCGTGCCGTCCTCGTCGTTGCTGTCGTCGCCCCACGCCATCGTCCCGTCTCATCGCGCCGACGGCTTGGTCGCCATGCCGACCTGGGTGAAGTTGAGGCGGCCGAGCAGATCGAGCACGTCGACGACGTTCTGGTACTGGGTCTGGCTGTCGCCGCGCACGACGATCGGGAATTCGGGCGTCAACGCACGCTGCTGCACCAGTCGCTGCTCGAGCTCGGGCAGCGTCACGGGAATGGTGTCGAGGAACAGCTTGCCGTCGTTGGCGACTGTGATCGCCTTGGTGGTCTGCTGTGCGAGGCTCGGCGCCGCGCTCGCCTTCGGCAGGTTCACCTTCATGCCCTGCACGGTCGCCGTGGTCATGATGATGAAGATCACCAGAAGCACGTAGGCGAGATCGAGCATCGGCGTGATGTTGATGTCGTCGTACGGCTTGCTCTCGGACTGGACTTGCATGGGTTTACTCCGCCGCCTGCTTCACCGGCTCTTCCGGAAGCTCGTAAGACTCCGCGATCCGCGTGATGAACTCATCGACGAAGACCTGCATCTCGCTGCTGACATCCTTGATGCGGATCGTCAGGTAGTTGTAGGCAAACAGCGAGGGGATCGCGACGCCGAGGCCTGCGACGGTGGCGACCAGCGCGGCCGCGATACCCGGCGCAATCGCATTGACGTTGACGTCGCCGCTGGCCGCGATCGCCGCGAAGGTGATCATGACGCCGACCACGGTGCCGAGCAGGCCGAGGAACGGGCCGCCAGAAATCGCGATCGTCAACATCACCATCAGGCGATTGAGGCGCTGGCTCTCCCGCACGAAGCCGCTGTCGAGCACGGCGCGGATCGACTGGATGGCCTGCGGCGACAGCCGGCGGTAACCGCCGCCCGCAAAGCGGCGCCGGATCTCCTGCGCACCGGCCGCGAACAGGCGGTAGAGCGGCGCGGCATGGACCACCTTGCGCTGCTTCTTGCCGAGCTCGCCCCCGAAGCTGGGATCGTTCTCTTGATTGTCGAGCTGGAGCAGCCCGCCGATGTCGGTCGAGGTCTCGCGAAAATGCTTGAGGAAGATCGTGTTGCCGGCCGAGACGCGGTTCAGATACGAGATGCGATCGACCATGACGTACCAGCTGATCAACGCCATGATCCCGAGCAGGCCGATGACGACCCAGCCGTCCAACGTCACCGAGCGCAGGATCACGCCGAAATAGCCGCCGCTGAACCAGCCCGCATTCTCCTCGTCGACGCTGAACGAGATCAGCTTGGCCTGGTCGGGCCCCTGCCCGACCGCCGACAGCTTGATGAAACCGGCCGAGCGCGCGACCTTCGCGATCGCAAGCTCGTCGACGTCACCGGCAAAGCCGGCGGCAGAGCCAGAAGGCGCGGCCGCGGGCGGCGTCGCCTGAGCCGCGTCGGCTGCGGGCGCGGCTGCATCCGCGGCGGGAGCTGCCGCGGTAGCGGCACGACCGAGTTGCGCCACGCCGGTCATGGTGGGCAGGGCCGCAGCAAGCGTCGCGACCTGGTTGCCGTCGACGTAAAGGATGATCTGGGCGCCCTTCGCCGTGAATGCGACCTGGTGCCAGGTCCCGGCCGCGATCGCCGCCCCGCCGGCGGCACGCTGCGTGTTGCCGCCGCTCGTGACCTCCACGAACGCCACACCGTTGTCCAGCCCAACCGTCAGCCCGTTCGTACCCTCGCTACGAGCGAACAACACGGCGCCCGGCTGTGGCGCGGTCATCTTGATCCAAAGCGACCAGCTCAGTTCGCCGCCCTCGGCGGTCACGAGCGAGGGCGAGCCGGGAAGCGTAAGCGCAGTCTGCCCATCGAGGCGCGCGCCCTGCCCGATGATGGCGCCGTCGGCAGCCGGGACCGCGTTCTGGGCGGCGTTCGCCCAGGCGGTGATGTCCTGCGCCGGCGTCGAGCGGTCGTTGAAATGATAGACCAGCAGGGTGTCGGGATCGTAGGTACCCTTCGCGTCGACCGCGGTCGGCGCCTTCTGGTTTCCGTAGTAGAGCCAGATGTCGTTCTTGGTCCCCGGCTTCAGGTCGGGAACGCCGACCCAGACCAGCGCCTCGCCGAGCAGCGAGTCGTATTTCTCGACATGGTGCTTGAGCGGCGTCTTGTCGTCGCCGGCAACGAAGCGAAGGTCGCCGCCGTCATCCTTCGCCCCACCGAAGCGAAAATTGCCGACATGCAGACGCACGAGAATCGGCGTGGTGCCGATGGCATCGCTGATCCCTGCACCGGACGGACCGGTGTCGATCGTGATCTTCTTGCGCAGCGTCCACTGATCGTTCCACCACGCCGCCGCGGGCGATGGCCACAGCGCGGCGAGGAAGACGAAGGCGAGCATCACCGGCGCGCTCAGGCGAAGTCCGGGGCGTGATCCAAAGCGAAGGAGCGACATCTAGAATTCTCCCCAGACCCGAAAGCTGAACCGTGGATGATTGGCGACGGTGACCTGCTGGCTGGTCAGCGGCATACCGACGAAAACAATGCTGTTGAGGTAGCGAAGGGTCTTCATGCGCATGCCGACTCCGTAGCTTGCGAGGTCGAAATGCGATTCCTGATCGATGAGCGGCTTGTGGATTCTGGTATTGCCGCCGTCGGCGAAAGCGAAGAAACGAATGTCGTCGAAGGCGTTGTACTTGATGGATTCGCCGAGCGGATTGGGCAGCTTCTGCTCGAGATATTGTGCGAGATTGGGCGTGCGCAGCTCCAGCGTCCCGGCGACGCCGTAATCGCCGATCACCTCGGATTCGAGATAACCGCGCACCGTGTCCTGTCCGCCGAGGCTGAATTGCTCGCTGGACACGAGCGGCTGATCCGCCGCCTGTCCCTGCAGTTTTGCGTAGAGCTGGAACCCGCCGGCGAAATCCTGGGTGTGCGAGATGTCGGCATGCAGCGTGATGAAGCTCGCGGTCGCGTCGAAACGCTTGGCGTCGAACTCGTCGCGGCTGGAGCCGATGCCGCGCAAGCCTGCCGTGATCGTTGCGTTGAGCTGCGTGAGCCGCCCCTCGCCCTGCCAGGTTGCACCATAGGTGCCGACGAGCGGCACATAGGTCACGGGCGAGTCGAAGGCATCGGAGCCGAGCTTGAGCGACTGCTTGAAATCCTTGTAGTCGATCCCGAGGGACAGCGTGTGGAACAGTTCGCCCCTGGACGGCAGCGTCAGCACCGCACGTCCACCGACCACCTGGCCGGGGCCGACAACATTCGAGCCGCCGACAGTCGCGACCGAGCTGTCCGAGGTCAGGCCATAGACGAGGACGCTGAGCCAGTCGATTTCGGTCCGCGCCAGGTACGAGCCCGACACGACCATGGCGTCCTTCGGGTTCATCGGCGAGACCTGGTACGTCCAGGTCATGGAGTGACCGAGCTGCCAGAGATTGTCGTAGCGCATCGAGATGCTGGTACGCAGCGGCGTGGTGCTCGGGCTCTGCTTGTTGTTCAGCTCGATGCTGCCGTGGAGCGGAAGCGTGTCCTCGATGTTGAGATCGACGTCGACGGTGCCGGGCGCGACGCCAGCTCGCAGCGCCGGCGTGACGCGCCGGTCCGGCCAGCGGTTCAGCGCGACGATGTCCTTCGTGACGTCCTGAAAATTCGGCAGCGTTCCTTCCTTCAGTGATGGCGCGCTGCTCTTGACGTTGTCGAGGTCGAAATAACGCGAGCCCTTGACGCGGAGGCGTCCGACCCGGTTCTCGGTAACCTTGAGCACGACGAAGCCGCGCTGCGCATCCTGCTGCGGCACGGCCACGCTGACGGTCTGAAGGCCCTTGTCGTGATAGGCCTTCTCCACCGCGGCGCGGGCCTTCTCGACATCCTGCGAGCTCTTGTCCGGACCGAGGAAGGGATAGACCGCAGCCTCGATCTCGATCTGCGGCAGATTGTCCGCGCCCTCGACACGATACTCGTCGATATCGAAGCGGGTTTCCGGTGCTGCCGGCTTGGCCGCCTCCGCCTCACTCTTGGCCGGCTTGGCGTTTGCGGGCGCGGCGGCAGCAGGCTTCGCCGCAGCCGGCTTGCTCGCGTCGGCCTCGGATTTCGCCGCGGCCGGCTTCGTGCAGATCGCGCAGATGATCAAGCCGCAGATGGCGAGACGCGAGGCACATGCCGCATCAGACCGACCACTCCGCACAGCGCGCAGCGGCGGCGGCGCATGACGGCGCGCGCCATTATGATACAGACGACGCGAATTCACCCCAGCCTCGATATCATGCTCGCATTGCAGACGCCCTTCGGCGACCGCAGCGTCCTTCGGACAGCCCGAAACCGACCGAGACGCCGGTCTGCGAGGGCCTTATCCGATAGACGTTGCGCGCGCAGGCGCAGCGAAAACTTTTTTACGATGCTCGCGACGCCACTCGATCGTTCGTGTGATGATTTCACGCAACATAACGCCACCATCACTCGATGTCTGTTACTCGATAACAGTTCGTCACATTACCGTTGTGCGGCCTTACTACCGTCCGGCCACAAATTGGGGACTGAGTGAAGTGGGGCGTAGCATGACCATCGACAGCATCAGCAGCTTGCGGACGCTTCTGCTCGCAGAGTATGTCGACTTCGATCGCAGGTTGACGCGCCGGCTGGGCTCCTCGGACCTTGCTTCCGAAGCGCTCAACGAAACCTACCTTCGTCTCGAAGGCATGCGCGAGCTTGGGCCGGTGCGCAGCCCGAAGGCTTATTTATTCCGCATCGCGCTCAATATCGCTGCGGACCGCCGCCGCGCCGAGAAGCGCCGCCTCACCGTCGACGAGGTCGATGCCCTGCTCGAAATTCCCGACGACCGGCCCGACGCCGCGCGCGTGATCGAGGATCGCTCCGAGGTCAATCTGCTCAGGCACGCAATCGCCGAGCTTCCCGAGCGCCGCCGACGCGTGCTGACGCTCTCGCGCATCGACGGCATGCCGAACCGAGAGATCGCGGCCCTTCTCGGCGTTACCGTCCGCACTGTCGAGACCGACCTCAAGCAGGCAGTCGAGCATTGCGCTGATCGTCTCAAACGTCCCGTGCGGACCAAATTCGGTTTTCAGCGTCCAGCTTCGTCTTACGTACATAGATATGCCGATCGCGAGCATCCGCTCACGCCCGGCGTGTGCGGGAAAGCGCTGGATCGTGACGAAGCGAAGCCATCAGGTCGATCACTTGGATCCCTTAATCCGTGAAGCCCTTTCATGGATCATGCGCCTCAAGTCGGGCGAGGCGACGCTTGCAGATGCCGAACAGCTTATGGACTGGCGCGGGCGAAGTTCCGCGCATGAAAATGCTTTCCGCGATGCGGTAAAGTGCTGGCGCGCCATCGGCCAGGCGCTTGCAACCGGCCGTCCCGCGCCGGCAAGCCGGCGGCGGCGCGCATCGAAGGGCAAAGCCCGCACATAATGCATCAGGCTCGACCTGCGAGCCGCAGGTTCCGCCTCCTGCAGCCTGTCAATGCAAATCAGACGGCGTCTTGCGATCGGCCACGCCGCGCAGGCGCGTGTTCAGAGCAGCGAAATTGATCGTGCTGCCTCCCGTCAGGACCCGACCACGTGCGGGCGCGCCGCCCGCCGAAGTCCGTCCGAACGTCGGTGGTGGAACGGAACCGGTGACGGCGACGCCGTTGGCCGCCAGATGCGCGCGGACGCGTGTGCAATACTCGACCGACAGATACGAGAACCGCGTCTCGCCATGGCCGGCGCGATATTTCATCGTGGCGGTGCAGAGATCGCCGTTGGCCCGGCGCCAGGCACCGGCGAGATAGCGAACGCCGTAATGCACGTTGACCTCGGGCGAAGCCAGCTCAGCCGGCGTCCCGGCAAAACCCATCATCCGTGCAGTCGGCAGCATCACCTGCATCAACCCGACCTCGCCGTCCATGCCGACCACGGCGGGATTGTATCGGCTCTCGACCGCCATCACCGCATCGACCAGCGCGGGCGGCAGGCCGAAAGCCAGCGCTTCGCGCTCGACCAGTTGCCGGTACTCGGCACGGCCGGCGCGCCAGTCGCGGCCGAACATGGCGCTGGTGCGGTACGTGAAATTGGCAAGCAGCGGATTTGCGGGAGGGAAATCGGCGGCAGTAAGCGGACGCGGCGCAAACGGCTCCAGCGCCAAAGGCTCCACTGCGCCATCATCAGCATCGTCCACAGAAGCCGCGACGTGGCCGATTTCGGCCTTGCTGCGCTCGTCGTGCTCCTGGGCGCGCCCCTCGCCGCTCGCGACGATCAGCAGGCACAGCGCTGCGACCCGCCACGACCGGCGTATGCTTCGACTGGCTTGCAGGTGTGAAGCGGATCCAGGCATCAGCGGTGCGGCGGCACGATGGTGGGAGCGGATGGCCGAAAGGGAACGGCCGAACGACCGTAATTTGAGCCATATTGCTGGCGAACGGCCGCCTCGTTCGGGTTGCCGACACGCACGTCGGACGAGCGCGCGTCGACCGGTGGCAGGTTGAGCGAAGGATTGACCTTGTTGACCTCGCGCTTGAGTTGCTGGTTGATGCAACCGAACGCGCTCTCGTTTCCGATCTGCACATCGACGCAGCGTTCGTACGTGGGCTTCGTCCCCTGCCCGCCGATGATTGTGCCCTGCCGCTCTACCGGTGGATTGCCCGGATTGGCGGATTGCGCCCCCGCACCTCCCGCCGCCGCGAGCGCGACGAGACCGGCCGCGAGAGCGTGGCCACCCGTGCGCGCGGACCAATGCAAAACTCGGCTCATAGCCCTGTTCCTCCACCAGCCGGCAGGTTCGTTGGCCGGGCCGCGGGCGAGCATTAACATAATTCGATATCGTCGGATCGTATCCTGCACGATGAGTAACATTTGCGGACCCGCCGTCAAGGCGCCTCCTCCGCCTCCATCATCGGAATGCCCGACCGGCTTCACTGCAAGACGGTGGTCGTCGAGGAGGTCGGCCCCGGGAAGCGGATGTTGTTGACGAGGCTCACTCCGCTCTCCGCGGTCACGAGCGCCGTGTTGATGAAGGTCAGAACCTTCGTGACATCCACTTGCGCAGCGTTAGCGGCGTAGAGCACGTCGAACGGACGCATCGATAGCTTGGTGGCGATGAAATATCCGGCCGGATCCTGGAAGTTGACGTTGAAGACGATCGGCACGGAATCGCCGTCGAACCTGGAGCAGTCGACACCGAGCCGCTGCGCCACCTCGCGCGGCTCACGGCGATACAGGAAGACGGATGCCGGATCGGCCTGGAGGTCGAGCAGGCCGCGCGCCTTCGCGACCGCTTGCGTCAGATTGATACGCCAGGCGTCGAAATTGAACTCGCCCTGCTGGCCGGTGGCGCCGAACGCGATGAATTTCATCGGCTCACGGTAGAGATAAAGGCGGTCTCCAGGCTGCACGAAGGCGTTGCTCGCCGGGAAATAGACCAGATTGCCGAACGGCACCGTGGCGCGCTTTCCACCGCGCTCGAGCACGACCCACGTCTCCCAGCCGGCGCCGCTGATGCCGCCCGCCCGCGTGATCGCGTCGGTGATGCGGTCCTGCGCGCCAGCCGACGGCATGGGGAAACGCACCGGCGTCCTGACCTCGCCGAACACGCTGACGAGCGAGGAGCGCTGCTGGCTGGATGTCACCACGACCTGCGGGTCGATCGCGCGTTTCTTGATCTGCGCAAGAATGTCTTCCTGAACCTGCACATTGGTGCGGCCCGCGGCGCGGATCCGGCCGGCATAGGGCACCGTGATGTTCCCATCGTTGTCGACGGCCTGATCGGGCAGATTCACGAAATTACCCGGGCGCACGCCGGCTTCCAGCGGCACGTAGAGCCCGCCCGCCGCGGCCTCGAAGATCGTGACGCTGATGACGTCGCCTATGCCGAACTTGATGCTCGAGGGCGGACGCGTGTCCGCGAGATTTCCGGATAGTCCGTTGGGCTCGTATTTCTCGAGCACCTGCAGGACCTCGGGATTGAGCTTGACCACCGCAAAGGGCAGCATCGTCGTGTTCTCGTTCCTGATGTCGAGACTTGCCGGCCCTGACATCGGAATGAACCCACAGCCGCCGAGCACGGCCGACGAGATCAGGCAGCATGCGATCAACAAGAACTTCGAAAATCGCATGACCGTTCGTTTCACACCAAGCTGACGCACACCTGGACCGGCTTGCGGGACGCCTCGCGGCGGAGCATGCCTCCCGCGCCGCCGGCGCAGGTGATGTGCGGTTCCTGCTGAGTAGACGCTCGGCGCAACGCATCTGCGAAAACGAGCACGGCAGCCGACGAGACTTCAGGGCCACAAATCCCGCGGACGCCGCCGCGCGTTTCGCGCGCGGCCGGTGAACCCGACGGAATCGGTCAACCGAACGTGTCACCGCCCCCGCAGCTGTCGCTCGGGTGGATCGATTGCTCAAATCGGCGAAGACGCGGCGCCCGGCGGCCGAGAAGGCCCCGGATCACATCAGTTCGAGGACAACAGCTCGCGCAGGCGCGCGAGCTCGATCTGAGTTTCCGAGACCATACGCATCAACAATGCATTCTCGTGCTCGAGATCTCTGATGCGGCGAAGCCGGCCGTCCTCGTCCTGTTTCAGACCGAGATCGTAGACGTTGGCCTTCAATCCAGGCAGCGCGGACTCGGAGCAGACCGGTTCGGTCGGATTCGTCGCGCGCATTTCAACCCCCAAAAACAAAATTACAGACAGGCCGTCTCCAAAATGGGACGGACAGCAGCCCACTGCCCGTCTCCCAGAAGCCTGTTGCCGACCTTGTAGGTCTGTTTCTTATCGTTGCTGTGACCAATCCTAAACAAGAAGTCAGATTTCTGGACGAAAAGCGTTCATTCGGTGGCGGGTGTGCTCAGCTTGTCCGGCGTCTCGCTCAATCGTGATGGATGACGGCGACACGGAGCTGTCGACCGCGACCGCGAGCCGATCAATCTCGAGTTGAACGTGCAGACCATCACTGCTTGTCGTTCCCCGATGGCGTCGTATCGGACTCCTTCTTGTCGGTCGCCTGGTCATCCTGACCGTCACCGCCGCCATAGCCGATCACCTCGACGATGAAGATCGAACCCTGTCTGCGGGCGCCGGTTGCGGTTGGCGTTTCCGCCGACTTGGCGGCCGCGCCGGCCGTATTCGAGCCTGCCGTGAGCGCGCCGATATTGGGAACGGATACGGTCGGAATTCCGGTCGTGCTCCCCTGCACCTGGAAATTGCTGGCGTTGGCGATGACGGGTGCGACAAAAACTGCGCTGCCCGAGGCACGCACGCCGGCGGTGCCGAAATCGATCGTGCCACGCGGTGCGAGAAGATAAAGCTGGGACGCAGCTGCTTGCGACGACGCCTGCAGCGTGCCGATGCCCGCGCCGGTCACGAAGCCGCCAAGATCGATCGACTGGTAATCATCCTGATCATAGAGCACCTGCAGCGCCGGTGCCGACAAGGTCGTCTTGGAGCCGCGGCCGGCGTCGAGATTGCCGTTGGAGCTCCACATCAGGATGTCGCCGCCCTGGGTCGTGAGCACGCGGCTCGAATTCACCAGCACACTTTGGTCTGTGAAGGTGTTGATCGCGCCGCCACCCAGGGTGAGGATGCCGATATCCCGCAGCTTCAGCGCCGAGTTGGGTTCGGCCGCAAGCGAGCCGACGATGATATTGCCACCCGGGCCGAACATCGAGATATCGCCGCCGAGCTGGGTCTGAACCGTGGCATGCAGCAGGTTCATGTCGCCAGTCTTGACCAGCTGGCTGGCGCCGTTGCTCCCGCTGCCGAGCACGTTTGCCGTGTAGCCCAGTCTCGCCGGGAACATCGTCTCGATCATGCGGTAGCCGCGCTGGGTGTCTGACGACGTGCCGTCCTTCTGGCCGATGCCGACGGCTTTGAGCTCGGCGAAGAAGAGCTGGTCGATAAAGACGTGCTGGAGGTCGGTGGGCAAGGCCTGGAAGGCCGCGAACACGCTGGCATCGGTGTCACCGTCGCTTGCCGGCTTGCCGATCCGGCTCAAGAAGGAGCGCAGCTCGGACACATAGTTATGTTTGACGCTGTTGGCATTCGCCGGATCGATATAGGAAGCCGCCACGGCGGCGTAATCGATACCGAACTTGGTGCCGAACATCGTGATGATGTCGGCACCCTGCTTGGTGCCGGCAGCGTCCGTCAGCGTCGCATTGCGCCGCGGATTATTCGACGGGCCGAGCAGCGACTGGTTGTAGATGCCGACCGAACCGCCGCCCGTGGTGTTCGAGATGTAGATGTTTCCGACCGGCGTCGGGCTGGAATTGCCGACCGACACGATGCCCTCCTGGACCGGCGCCTGGGTCGCGTTGTCGAACGCCGCCGGGAGGAACGGGCCGATATCGCCGCCGGCCTGAACCACGAGGAACCCGGGTCCGGCCACCTGCAAGCCGCCGCCATTTTGAAAGCCGGTGTAAGTGATGTTCCGGCCGGCCGCGATCGTGCTCACGTCGCTGGCATGGATGTTCTGCACGATGACGTTGAGATCGACGATGTCTCGCCCCGCATAGATGCTGGTCGGGCGATTGATCTCGATACGCTGGTAGACCCTCTGGCCATCGCCAATCGTACGTACGCCGAAACTCCCCGTTGCCTTGATATCACCGGTCGCGGCGTAGATCCGGGCAGTGGTCTCGAGTCCGTCGGCCACATCGTTCTCATGCGCAAGCAGCGCACGGCTGGAAGCCTCGCCGTTGCCGCTATTGGGGCGGAATGGATCGAACGCAGCGTCTATCAACGACGGCCCGGCGGAGATCAACGGGCGCGAGATCGATTGCGGCGCCGACGTATCGGGGTAGCCGAACGTGAGGTCGATATTGCCCTGCGCCAGCAGATTGAAAGTGCCGTGCAGGGACGGACTGAGCACGATGCCCGGTGTCGGAACCGAAGCCGTAGCATTAGCCAAAACATTCTGCTTCAGGATGTCCCCGATCCCGGTCGTTATCAAATTGCCTTGCAGCGCGATGGCCTCGAAGCTCGCAGGATAGGTCGCCGGAGCCGCCAGAACGTTGAGACTGTTAGCGGGTTGGATGCGGATCGCCGTGGGCGCGATGGCGATCGTGACGTCGCCCGACTGCGCCACCAACCGGACCTTACTATCTGGGCCGTAGGTGTCCATGTACAAAGGGGACTGAACGTTGCCCGTATCCAAGGGGTTCGCCCTGCTCGGTTGCTGGGCGTGCAAGGCAGCCGGGTTGACGACACCCGCCATCGCGATCGAGCCGTTTGCCGTCATCGTGATCTGCCCGGTATCGACAGCGAGCAGCGGAAGGTTCGGAAGCTTGAGCGTGCTGTTCGCGTACCTGTAGACATAATCGTTCTGGCCGATGTCGCCGCCCGCGACGATGCTGGCGTGGCCGGAACCCTCGTAGAACGAGCCGCCCCGGATGTCGCCGCCGGCGCGCACGACCATATTGCCGCTGCCGTAGAGATGGGTCACGGGCGTGCTGTTCGCCGACAGGCCGCCGGTGACGCGCCCAGTCGTCGGAGCCGATACCGACACATCGAGCATATTGCGCCCGGCAAGAACGCTCACATTTCCGCCTGCGCTCAGGAAGCCCTGCTGAAAGCTGCCATACTGGATCCACCACGCGGTTTGCGAGGCGATCTGCGTTCCAACCGGCGCGAAGACACCGGCTCCGAGGATCGAAGCACCGGCGCTGGGCGTCACACCGGAATTGGATAGCAGCCAAGGCTGATAGTACTGAGGCACTTTCTTGTAGACCGTGTTGCCGTTCGCATCCTTTATTGCGATCACCTTGGTGCCGCCCACGACATCGCGCTGCGCGTCGATGACGACGTCCCCGCCCTTTTCGGGGAATGCCGCAGCGGTCGGCGGGCCATAATAGAGCTCAGTGGCTCCGGCCGCGAAAGCCGCGTTGCCATATCCCAGCACGCGGGGCTCGAAGAAGCCGTCCGGATTGGTCACGACAACGCCGGAGGCCTGCAAGCTGTAGGGATTGGCATAGGTCGCGGTATTGACGCCAGCCGCGTAGATCACGCCAGGCGCAGCGACGTCCCTCATGATCACATCTTGGGCTGCCGAGATGGTGATGTTGCCAGTGCCCGTCCGTATCATGGTCGGAATGCTGACATCGACCTTGGTGGTGCCGTCTTTCAGGAACTGGCCATAGCTGCCGTGCTTGTCGACGATGACGTCTCCCCTGCCGTTCGCAAGGGGGACCCTGCCGGTCGGATTGGCGCTCGAGACATCGGAACCGGCGGTCAGGATGTAAGCCCAGGACGACGGCGCCGTCACCGTCTTGATGTTCGCCTGGTTGCAATCGACGGTGCAGACGAGCAATGTGTGCGGGAACAGATCGGCACTCGCGAGATCCTGCGAAGCCGGGCTGATGCCGTTGCCGCTATCGCCGATCTTGTAGGGCGCGATCGGCAGCTGGCCGGTGGTATAGTCGTTCAGATAGATCGAACCGAGATCGACCGAGCGGCTGGTCGCATAGTTCGCGAGCTTGTCCGTGTAGCCCTTGTCGAGATAGTTCGCGAACTGGAAGAAGCCGTCGGAAATCGAGGCGTTGACGTTGATGTTTCCGGCAGCGCGCAGCGACAGCACGCCGGCGTCGAGCCCGCCCCAGGGCGTCGCGAGACGGTAGGTGAAGTTCACGTAGCTCGATGCCGGATCGAAATAGGTCACGCCGCCGTCGGTTGCGAGGTTACCCACCGTACCAGCCGCCAGATTCCAGTTGCTGCTGACGGTGATGTCGCCCTTGGAGTTCACCAGGTCGACGCCCGGCTGCACGTGCACGACGTCCGCGCCGAGGCTGTCGACCAATGGAGCAAGGCGCGTGAACAGGTTGGTGAAGCCGTAACTCTGCCCGTTATAGCTCCACGTCCCCTTGGTGATCTGGGAGATCGTATCGCCGAAAAACACTCGGTCGGGGCTCGTGTCGCCGGTAAAGCTCGCGACACCCGGTTTGCCTTGGTTGGCAGGGTCAAACGTGTCGTAGACCCCGCTTGAACTCCATGGAATGAAGTTCTTCGTCTTGCCTACAAAGGTGATCGTACCGTCCGGATTCCGCTTTGATGTACCGGAAAGATTGTTCGCGGCCGAGAATCCTATGGTGGCGTTCCCGTTGCCCAATCTCACCTGGACCGACGGTTGCACGGCGCTGCTGGCGCCACCGCTCCCGGGCACCACATCAGCAGACACAATCGTGAGGAAGGAATTTGGTACGCCACTAAAGCGTCCGACAGACGGTAGCACGACTACGCCGTTGGGCCCAACCTTCACGCTCGCCAAGGGACTGGTGTAACCGCTGCCCGGGTTGGTGATAACGACGAACAGCACCCCGTTGGCATCGACCTGCCCATAACCCAGGGCGGCGACGCCGCCCGCCGGCGGCGGATCGATCGTGACCGGAATATTCGTCTGACCTGGCGCGTATCCGAGATTATCGGCGGCAGTGAAACTGTATATCCCCATGACGAAGTTCTTGAGCACTGCGCCATTGCTGTTCGGAATTGAAACATCGCCGCTGACCACGCTGGTAAAGCCGTTGGCCGTGGTGACACTCGAAAACTGCCATCCCGAAACGTTGGTCCACGATCCATCCGTCGCAAGTATTACATTCCCGTTCGGGTCCAACCTGTACCAGCCGGCAGGATCGATCGTGCCGAACCAGCCAAGGCTTGATCCGTCGAGGCCGTGGTTGCTAGCGGTGGTGTCGAATGCGATGAAGCCGTTCACGGCGACCGAGCGCGCACCGACGATGCTGACCTTTGAGCGATCGTTGATGTTGTTGGTGGCATCGATGACGGGAAGCGCGTCGAAGGTCTTGTCGCCGTCGGCGTAGAAGTTCATGCCGTGCGTGCCCGACGGGTTGGCGACATTGCTGATCGCGGCAATCTTGACGTCGTTGTTGCCGTCCAGAGGGGCGCGGAACGTCACGGTCCCGCCGCTCAGGCCGCCCCTGGTGCCGCCGGAGACGTTGATCTGCGTACCCTGTTGCAGCCAGATTTTCGACTTGGCGTCCCAGCCGATTCCGATGGTGACGTCGCCGCCACGCTCGTCGGCGTGCGTGGTCGAGGCGTCGATCACGCCGCTGCTCGCCAGGAACACCGAATTGGCACCGTAGAGCGCGACCTTTCCGCCGGCCTGCCCGGTGCCGTCGATCGTGCTGCCGCCATAGCCGGTGGCATCCAGCGTGCCGCGGATGATGACCTGACCCAGTTGCCTTTCCTGGAAGATGGGAATCCAGGTCGGATCGTCCGCCGTAAGCGTAATGTTATTGGCCTTCAGCGTGTGCCCTGCCGCCAGTTCGAGATTGCCGGTGCGGGTGTGGATGTCGATCGCGCCGGTGAGGCCGCCGGCGAGCAGAATGTCCGCAAGCGCCGTCAGGTCGGCCGCACCGCCTGTATCAAGCTTGAACCGGCCGCCGAGGCCGGGACCGCCGGTGCCGAGCAGCCGGCCGGCGAGCATCGCGCCGCCGCGGAGCGCGTCCACCTCGATCGTCCCGCCATAGCCTTGACCACCGCTCGTCGTCGCGACGTCGATGGTGCTGCTGGCGTCGGTGATGACCTGGCCTCCGCCCGTGGCGTTCGACCCGATGTCGGCATACAGCACGACCTTGCCGCCTGACAGATAGGTGTCGACGTCGACCAGCGTCTTCTTGTAGCCGCGCGCCGAGATATACGCGCCGGGATTGAGGGTAACGTTCCCCGCGATCGCACCGAGCGTAATCGTGCCGGCCTGCGCCTGAATGGTGCTGCCGACGGCAATGTTCGACGCCGTGACCGTGAGAATGCCGCCGGTCTCGTCGCTGTCGGCAGGCGCAGTTGCGGCCGAGCCGCGCGTCACCGGATCGACGATGGAGATATCGCCCGACGCCGTCAGGACAAAACCCTGAGGAGTTCCCGCGGTTGCGCCGGAGACCAGAATGCGCGGCGTGCTGACGGTGAGGTCGGTCTTGTCGCCGTTCGCGCCGAGCGTCATCGTGCCCGGGCCTTTGACGACCACGCTGTCGTCGGCCGACCATTTGACCTTGGAGAAACCGGCAATGGTGAAGTTGCCGTTGACGACATTCCCATTGACCCGGCCGCTGCCCAGGTCGATTTCCTTTGCGGCCAGTTCGAGGCTGTTGCCGTTCGCCGCCGGAGCGCTGAAGGGCGGGCTGGCCCCGGTGTTCTTGAGCGTGATGTTGTTGCTCGCCGAGATCAGGCCGTCCCGCGTCAGGGTGGCGCCACCCGAACCCGCAACCGTCATCGTCCCGGCAGATGCGACGCTGACCTTGCTGTTCGGATCGAGCGCGATCTGGGTGTTGGCGGCGTAGGTCGTGGCGACGCCTGCGGCGGATGTGACGGTGACGCCGACGCTGAACTCGACCGTCGCCGAGGAGGAAAACGCCAGCACCGTTCCGGCGCGCAGATTCAGGCTGGTGCCGGGATTGAGCACCTCGCTGCCGAGCGCGATGCCGGTGGCGTCCAGCGACAGACTGCGCGCACCGGAATTGAAATCGCCATACACCGTAACCGGACCAGACAGCGCGCGCAGGGCCAGTGTCTGCACGTCGGCGAACTGGGTGCTGTTGGACGGCAGCACCAGGCTCTTGCCGGCAACCGCCGAGGCCGCTCCGACGCCGATGGTCGGCGCGATCAGGTTGACCAGATTGGCGTGCAGGTCCGTTGTATTGATGGCGATCGCGTTGTTGGAGGCGGTGGCTTGCAGCGTCAGCGTGTTGGTCGAGATCTTGACGCCGTCGGCGATCGCCACCTTTCCGCTGTTGCTGGTGTCACCGCCCGTCAGTGTCAGGCTTCCCGTCACCGGCCCGGCCGGCAGCACGGCCGTTGCGGTCGCGACATCCTTGAATTTGATCGTGAGTGCTGGCGCCGAAACTCCGGTCGCAGTCGGCCCCGTCAGTTGCAGCGTCGGGTCGTTGCTCGCCACGAACAAGGCGCCGCGCCCCGGCTGTTGCGCACCGCCGTTCGCGTAATAACCGAGAGCCAGCCGCGCGGGGCTCGTGGGATCGAGGAGTTTTGCAAGATCGGCACCCACGATCTCCGTTCCAGAGAGCGTCCCGCCTAAAGCCGCGGCGAGGCTCTGGGCCGTGACAGGCGCCTGCCCGTCCGCAGCAACGACGTAATGGCGCCCGAGCCCGGCATGAACGACACCCGTAGTTTTGATGATGCTGCCGGTATTGATGGTCACCGTGCCGCTACCGGCCTCCGGGACATAGACCGGAAGATCCAGCAGGACGGACTGCGATCCGACCGTCACCGATTGCGTGACTTCCTGCCATTGGCCGACCTGCTGGGCGACAAGCAGGATCTCCGGCGCGCTGAACGTCTCGCCGCGCGTATCCACGACGACATTGCTGGCCGTCGGCGTGATCAGCGTGCCCGTTGCGAAGTCGCTGCGGCTGCCGCCGATCAGAATGCTCTCGAAGTCGTTGAGCTGGGCAACGTCAAGGCCGACATAGCCGGCCGGAATGTCGTTGTTGACGTACCCGGCATGGCCGACCACCGCGAGCTTGGGTGCGCTTATGTCCAGCTCGCTGCCGCGGCCGGTGTTGCCGTTTTTGTCCTGTCCCGGCAGCGTCCGCGCAACGCCGTTCATCACGATCGACTGGAGCGCGGAGATCGACAGCCGGCCCGCATCCATCGGCAGCCGCGGCGCCGTGACATTGTTCTTGGCCGCCAGTTGGGCATAATAGGCGTTGGCGCCGTTGAAGCTGTACTCGCTGTATTGCTGCCAGACCGAGCTTGTCTGCACCGCGAACACCGTCTGGCCGGACGACTGCTTTCCGGGCGCGGTCGACTGCGTGTAATGACCGGTCACCAGAACGGTGCCATCAGGCAGTTTGGTTCCCGTGGCAATGTTCTTGCCGGTGTTGTCGCTGGAATAGACGACGACACGCATAGCGCCCGGCAGCGTCGCATAGTGCGCCGGATAAAGCGTATAGGTCCCCGCCGGGATGCCGTTGCCGCCGTCGATCGTGATCTGGGTGCCGGCCAGCGGGATCGCGTCGCCGGCGGTGACGGTCTTGCCCGCATCGGCACTGCGCGCGGTCGCAAAATGGATGTCATAAGCAGCGATCGGATCGGTCTGCGACGGCAACAGCGCGTAGACGGTCTGGCCGGAAGGCGTCGTGGTCAGGCTATCGCGCGAGCCGCCCTTGCCCGCAATCCACTCCATGGCCTGGATATCGCCGCCGCCACGCAGGTCGATCGTCGAACCGTCGGCGCGCGTTACGTTCGATCCGGCCAGGATCAAACCCTTCGACGGCGGTTGCGCCAGCGGATTGAGATTGGCGTTGTAGTACCAGTTGGTGCCGTCGGACGTCGCACCGTAGGGAACGGTCGTGTCGGCCAGCGACACCGAGGTGAGGCTCCCGGCCTCCAGCACCACCGACTGCGTGATGATCTTGGACACTGCGCTGTCGGTATTGCCGAGCGCGATCTTGCCGAGCGGCGCGAACAGATTGCCCGCTTGCTCGATGGTCCCGGCATACACGGTGATGCCGCCGCCGGCCGATAGCGGAATCCCGGTGTAGCTGTTGGCGGGCGCGGCGAACTTTACGTTCCCCGGCGTCTCGATCGTGAAGTTAACGGCGGAGACCGGATAGATTCGCTGGGCGGAGAGCAGGAGATCTCCGGCCGAGACCAGCTTGCCGGTGAAACTCGATTGCTCCGTCGGGACGGTCTGCGAGGGATCAGTCTTGAGACCATTCACAACCTTGAGCGTGCCGAGGCGAAGGTCGCCGCTCGCGATCAGGTTGACCTGGCTGAAGCCCGAGAAGTCGAGGCCCGGCTGAGCGTCGCCCGGCTTGAAATTGGACGGCCTTCCACTCTCCAGATCGATCGTCTGCGCATTCACCGTCAACGTGCTGGTGCCGGCCGCCGGATTTTTACCGGAACCGGTGAGCGCGACATAGGATGCCGCAATGTGTGCATCAACCGAGCCGGATGCCGGCGCCGTGATGACACCCGCCGCAATGTGCAGACGGTTGGTCACGGTCCAGTTCAGCGAACTGGAAATCGTGAGATTTCCCCACTGCGGATCGCTGTCGCCGTAGGTGTTGCCGGGCAGGTCGGTGAAGATGCGCGCGGCACCGCCCACAGCCCCGGCCGCGTAGAGATAGACGTTGTCGAACGGCGCGAGCTGATCGGCCGAAACGGTGAGCGTCATCGGCGCGCTGATGACGCCGGCGGCGCCCTGCTGCAAGAATATGTTGCCGCCGCCGAGCAGGATGGTCCCGCCATTGGCGCGCGCGTCAGCATGCACCGTGCCATCGCCGGTGACATATCGGCCGCCGGCCGCGGCGAAACTGCCGCCCCAGGAAAATCCGCTGACGTCTGCGCTCACTGTGCCGGCGTCGCTCCAGGACCATTGCGACGTGGTCGCGCCGCGCGCGCCTGCCACCTGGATATTGCCGGCCGCGCCGGAGACGTCGACCACCGCGCCGGCATCGGCGACGAGGTAGCTTTGCTGCGGGGTGCCGGCGGAGCCAGGAGCGCCATAAGCGAAATAGAACTGGTCCTTGCTGGAATCACCTGTCGGGTCTTTGTATGTGTTGACCGTGGTAATCGTCCCACCTTCCACCGCAAACGTGCCGCCGGCGATGTAGCTGCCGCTCGTCCTTGGACCGTTGACCGTCCCGAACAGGGAATTGGCGACGAATGTCCCGGACAGGTCGATCTTCGCGTCGGACAAAAGATGCGTCGCCAGCGAGTTGATGAAGACGGAGCCGCCATGGTCGATGATCGTGCCACGCAGCTCGACGGACTTTGCTGGCACGGTCCAGGTCGGATCGCTCGGCTTGTTGGTCTTGCGGTCATCGACGACCGCCGCCAAGGTGATCTTCGCCTTGGGATCGGTGACGATCTTCGAGCCCGTATCGAGCTTGATGTTGTCAGCCTTCAGCGTGAGATCGACGGCCTTGCGCTGATTGTCCGGAAGCAGCGCAAGTTGTGGCGTTGCCTGCTGGCCGAGCTTGGTGCCGGTCGACGTGGCCGTGTAATCGGCAAGGCTCGCGAAGTTCTGCTGCTGGAAAGCCAGGCTCGTCCCGGCGGAAACGATGATGTTGGCGGCTGCGCCGGACCAGCCGTCGCTCACCGACTCAAGCGTATAGGAACCGAATCCACCGCCTGTCAGCAGCGACTCCGGCAGCGTGGTCGCGATCCCGTTGACGCGGATCGAAGACGTCTCGCCTGCCTGTAGTTCGCCGCCGATCCGGATGGTGTCCGCTCCGGCGATTCTCAAGCTCCCGTTGCTCTCGAAGCCGTAGCCGCGAAGAGTACCGTCAAGCCCGATCACCGCGATTGATCTACTCAGGGACGGATCAGGCAATGTTGGATCGGCGCCGTCAGTCGGTAGACGCCACACGAGCCCCTGATAAATTGCGAGCGAAATGCTTCCAGCCTTGCCGGCCATCACGCCAGAGGATGCCGTCTTCGCCTTGCCTTGCGGCGAAATATAGCCTCCGCTCGAGACATCGAGTACGGCAGATTTGGCGAGAAGGATGCTGCCCGTCGTATCGATCCGGTCCTTACTACTCTTACTCGTGGCAATTGAAATACTTCCGCCGTTAATATAGGCTGGGCCAGCCGCATCGACGCCAGCCACGCGGCCGATGTCATTGACGAAACGGCCGCTGACATCGATCGTGCCTTCTACGAACACGTTCGCAGCGATGTCTTTGCCCGACTTATCGATCGGTGCCTTGAACAAGGGCTGGCTGGAAGACGCGACGCGGTCTGTCACGAGATCGACGCTTCCCCCAGCCGCGGAAACCGTTCCGGCGATATCGATCGCTCCGCCCGCATTGACAGAGAGGCTGCCGCCGGCCGCGAGATTGAGCATGCTGCCACCCGACAGCACGAAATCGTTCGCCGTCACCTTCAGCGAGCTGAGGCCGTAACCCGACAGGATGTCGGCCGACAAATTCGTCGTATAGGTGCTTTGCGTCGTGAAATTGGCCGATGCCGTCGCGCCGATCTGCACGCTCGACGGTGTCGTCAGCTCGAGTGAGCCCTGCAACGGCAATTGCCCACCGCTGATCTGCCGCTCGCCGGCTGTCGAGCCGAAATACATCGTCCCGAGCAGCGCCGGATTGACGGTCACGACGCTTACGCGTCCGGCGTCATGCCCCTCGGTGAAGCCTGCCGAATAGATCTGGGTCGGCGTGGACCAGGTTTCCGTGACGCCCCAGCGCGCATGCTTGACGGTGAACTGGCCCGCGATCCCGAGATAGGTCATGTTCGGGTCGGCGTTGGTCATGCTGTAGATTCGGCCGTCGCTGCCGATCAGGCGCGTCGTGTTCACCATGCCGGGCAGGAACTTCACGCTGCCGCCCGCGACATTCATGATCGAGCCGTCGGTCTTGACGCTGGCAGCACCGTTGCTGGTGGAGAGGTCCGTCGTCAGAGACACGCTGCCGCCGACGGTCATCAGCTGGTAGATGCTGCGCGGGACCTTGGCGACATAGCCGCTGGCGTCCGCGAGCGGCGTTCCCACCCACGCGGTGCCGTCGCTGCGGGTGCCGGTGTTGCGGATGTCGATATACATCGTCTGGCCGTACAGCGCGCCGTTGCGCTGCAAGGGCATGTCGGCGAACTCGGCGCGCGGCTGGAACGAGATGATGTTGTAGCTCGCCGGCAGCTCGACGTTCTGGAGCCCGGCGACATCGATCGTTGCGCCCGGCGCGAGCAGGACGGACTGCGCAGCGTTCGAGTTGGGAAGGACATCTGCGTTGCCGCCCCCGGTAGACGTCATGCCTTGGTTGAACAGATTCGGGACGACAACCTGCTCCCCGTTGATCGTCCGGAGATGGGAAAAGATCTGAGCATTAAGCGCGACTTGGGCCGACGGGGCCGAAATCAGCCCATTTGATCCGACCTCCACGTTGGTCTGGGCAGTCATCTCGATGTAGGCTGGCGCGAAGCTCTGCGTGCTCGTCAATCCCGCCGCGCCGTCATCGACCGGCAGGCTCGAGATCACGCCGTTCATGGTGACGCTTGTCGCCGCGCGGAGGAGCACGAAGCTGTTGCGGTCGATGCTGGTATCGACGGAGATCACGCCCTGGATCAGCTTTCCGGTGCTGTCGGCCAGACCGTGGCCTGATGCATCCTTGGGATTTCCGATCGCTACGGTATCGCCATTCATCACCACGATGCCGCGAGAGGCGTCGATCAGGCCGTCGTGAACCACAGCGCCGGTGCCGGGCAAATAGGTACTGGTTTTGGGATAGCCGAAAGGCGCTTGCGGGTCGTCCGGGTTGTACACCGACGCAAACTGCGACAGCCTGAATTCGGTGCCGCGGAACTTGATGGTGTTTCCCTTGTCGTCCTTGCCCAGCACACTGTCCGGCAGCAGCGAATAGCCGTTCGGAACGACATCGATCGTTCGCGCCGCCACCATGGCGACCTCCCCGCCGGGCGCGGTGATTGAGCCGGAATTGTAGACGTTGGCACCGAACAGATAGACCGAGCCGGGCGAGCCAAGCGAAACCTGGTCTGAGAGGATATTGCCGGTGATGGACGCGCCGCGCTCGACCTTGATGTCGCCGGCGATCAGCTTGGTCGCCGCGCCGCCGTCCTTGTCATAGATCGAGAACGAGTTGAGATCGGCGATGCCGTTGTTGAGAAAAAACTGGTCGCGCGCCGCCAGATCGCTGCCGAGCTTGCCGACATCGAGGCTGGAGGCGATCAGCGTGTGAACGTTGACCTGCGAGCCGGCGCCGAAGATGATGCCGTTGCGGTTGATCAGGTAGACGCCGCCGATGGCATTGATCTGGCCAAGAATGCGGCTCGGCGAGGCGCTGGGATCCTGCACCCGGTTCAGCGCGATCCAGTCGGACGCGGACTGCCTGAAATTGACCGTGGTGTTGGTACCGACGTTGAACGTGTCCCAGTAAAGAATGCTCTTCTTCTGGGTCTGCTGGATATCGACCGAGACCTTCGAGCCGCTCGTCGTCTGCTTCGGCAAATTCGCGCCGAGCCATTTGGAGGCATCGGCCTTGATGCCCGCCAATGGATCGCCCGCGGTGCCGCCGAACGGCATCAATCCGCCCGGGGTCAATCCATTCGGGACGGACGACGCAGCGGCCTGGGCGGCGGCGGCAGCATCCGACTGGAGCTTGCGCGCGGCGGCAAGCGCTGCTGCCGCGCGGGCAAGCGAGGTCTGGGCCTGGGTCGCTGCGCCGGCAGCCTGCTGCGCGGCCAAAATCGCCGCCTGCTGCGCGGCCGCCGTCGGCACCACCGTGCTGGCGCCGGGCGTGAGGCTGCGCGCATGGCCGAAGCCGCCCGCGACCGACAGCGCCAGCAGGCTGACGCCGCAGAGCAGCGTCCGTTCAAACGCACGCCGCATCCCGGGGGGAGAAACAAGGATATCGCGATGGGGCACGCTGCGGCACTTTCTGATTGCAAGTTCCAGTCGAGCACGCCGCTGATGCAGGCGCATTCGCGCCTCGCATTTACTTTTCGTTTACTAACATTCATATGTCAGATTTGTAGCATTGAAGCACTATGCACATCTGCGACATCGCGTTCCACCGGCCGAGGCGCGGCAAAATCGCTTCAATTTCAGTAGGAAAGCGTGCGATTAATTATGTTATTGCTTGTTATCAACGCGATATCGCGTCGATGCGAGCTGCGGCGGCCCGGCCAGAATGGCCCTAAAGCATGATGAGATTCGGCTGCCCTAGCGCTGGCCTTGGTTGGCAAACGGGCTAAGCAGACCCGGCGGCAGCTTGAAATTTGCCGGCTGCGCGCTCTTGTTGATCGTCAGGTTCTTGCTGGCGCCAGGGTGGACGTCGGAAGCCGGGGTGGGCCCACCTCGCGGAGGCGGGACCGGCATGGCGACCGGAACGGGCGGCGGCCCCGCAAGCACTGGCCCGCCCGGAACCGCACCGGCCTTCATGTCGGGCGACGGGATGTCCAGCACGGTAATATCGAGTCCTCTTGCGAACTCCACCTGGCGCCGCTCGACCGCCCGAAGGGTCCATCCTTTGTGGTTTTCGCCTGCTTTCAGCCGGACCACGGACTTGCTGGCGGAATCAATGAACAAGCCGATCTTTTCGCTGCCGACGATGGTGCCCAGCAGAGAGAGCTGCGGCCTCTCGGGTTCGGCCGGCGGCGGCGGAGCTACCTGCACGGGCGCCGACACGGCAACCGGTGCAGGCGCCGGCGGCCGTCGCGTCGGCGCAAACAACGGCCGCTCACGGCTGGCCGTCAAACGCCCGAGCGGGATAGCCCACAGCGGGTTGTCGCTGAGCGCGCGTTGTGCCGGTGCAGGCGCCGGCGGCCGTTCGACAGTCGCGGGTGCCGGCACGACGGCGGGAGCTGGGGCCGGGCCGGCCGGCTTCGTGGCAAACAGATCATCGCGTGACTCGGTGGAGGGAGAATCCATCGAACCGGGCGCGCTGACGGCAAACGCCTGGACGCTTCCCCCGGCAAGGACGCCAGCGAGCAAAGCAATGAATAGGCGCGTCGACATGGCACTGACCGTCCCTGATCGGATCCGAGCGATAACCGTCATGAATATCAATCATGTGACATTTGCGAGCAGGGAACCGATGCGCCAGACCGGTCCGCGAGATCGCAGGGCATGGGGAGATCAATGCGCGCGCCCTATCGTCCGCCGCCATCACATCTACTGGCGGCACGATGTTGGATCAAAGCCGGGCGCGCTTCAAAAAAATGCACCCGGCGCGAGCCGGGTGCAAAGTGTTGTCGATCGTCGATCAGGCTGAGACCCGATAGCGATCAGTAAGCGCCGACCTTGCCGGTGCAGCCGCTGGCGTTCAGACCGTTGGTCGGGTCGTTGAGGAGCGTGTAGATTTCGCCCTGCCACACCGCCGGAACCTGAGCGAAGCCGTTGTCGTTCATGATGGCGTTCGAGCCGCTGCCGTAGACGTAGTCGAGGAAGGTCTTGAACCAGATGAACGCGTTGTTGCTGTTCGCGTGCGTCTGATAGCACTGGTAGATTTCGAACCAGGAGAAGCCGGAGATCGGATACGAACCGGAAACCACCGGATTCGGATTGACACCCTGCAAGCTCCAGGTCAGCGGGTTCGCACGGCTGACGCTGTCGAACTGCGGGATGGCGGTCGCCATCGCCTTCTGCGCACCCTGGAAGGTCGGCGGCTGGAACTTGCCGGTCGCGCCGGTGATGTCCCACTGCGACTGGAGGTTGGCGGTCTTCAGGCCACCGGCCTTGACGGGCAGCCAGAAGTCCTGGGAGGCGTAGCCGATCGCACCGTTCGTCGAGGTGACGAGGGTGACGAGGGCGCCGCTGCCCGAGGCGTTGGCGAACGTGCCGGGGCTGGTCACGGCGTTGCCGCACTGGTCGGTCGGGAACTGATCCGGCCAGTTCAGCTGGTTCGCACCGCGCGCGAGCAGCGGAGTGGTGCAGGCCTGCGAACGATCGGTCCAGGGGAAAGCGTACGACACGACGGTCGCATCGCTTTCGCTGTTCGGTCCGAACTCATAACGGCACTGCTCAACCAGCGCGTTGGAGAGCAGGAAGGTGGTGCCGCTGCCGTCCTGACGATGCACGAAGGTGATGTTGCCGGTGCCGAGCGTGCCACCGTTGAGCGTGGTCAGGATCGCGTTGTTCCACTTGGTGATGTGGCCCGACGCGATGCCGCAGAACGCGTTACGCGACAGGTTGAGGCCGCTGCTGCCGCCAGCCGGGGTCGCCGGCAGAATGTTCAGGGTAGCGCCGGCACCATCCTTGCCGTTCAATCCAAACGCAACGGCGCCGATGACCGCCGGAATCTGGATGAGATTGCCGAACTTCGACTGCGCGCTGCTGGCGCCGCCCGTGTTCCAGGCGGTCATGTCGGCGGCGTTGACGACGTCGTCGCTGCCGATGAACTGCACGCCATCATAGTCGGAGATGTTGTTGATGCCGAAGTTGCTGCTGGTGTAGGCGGGAGCGGAAGAGGAAGGCGTTCCGATCTGGGTCTTGTCGTTGGTGCGCAGCACGGTCTTGCCGTTGCCCGAACCGGTACCGGCATAGAGAATCGCGCCGCCGATGCCGCTGGTGTTGAAGCTACCGCAGCTCGCAGCCTTGGCCATCGGACCCGGCTTGCCGGGGCTGCCCTGCGCCTGGGTGTAGATGCAGTCCATCAACTGCCGATAGACAACCTGCGGGAACGTCGCGCCCGCGCCAAACGCAACCGACTGCGCCTGAGCAGACTCGGAAGCAACGCCCATCGCAGCGAACGCAACCGATCCCAAGAGTAAAGTCTTCAAGTTTCGCATAACCTCAGTCTCCCTGTTTGGATACCCCAAGCCTGCTACGATCAGCAGCCGGGCCCCGGAGCGAGGCGGACGCTATCGGCGGTATGTGAGACTTTGATTGTTGTTTTGTGAATTATGATACTCAGCTCATCTACAATGAGATCGATCTTCGTGCCGACCTGACAACAAGCTCAGGATTTCACGAGCAGAAGCATGGAATTCTCGCCCTCGCCAAATGTTATCCACGCATCAAATGCCAATCGTAAAATATGTGGACGCCGTCGGATCGGACTTCTCGCACGTATCCCGAAGCTTGAAGCGCGAACATCCGCGGCGCAATCGACCCGCCCTATTTCGACGATCATCTCCTTACGACGTGCTGTGAGCAAATGCCTGCGTGCTTTCACAGACCTGTCTTGTCGACATCACATCACCGTTAATGTCGCATCGTTAAAAAGCACCCCGGCAATCCGGCCGCGCCGCACATGATGCCTCGTATCACAACCATATCGTTCGCCATCGTGTGAGTGCTGCGCGGATAAGACCAGCAAGCAAGAAGGATCTACGAAATGAACGCTCTGCCCGGTTTCCGCATGCCTTACCGTGCAATGACGGCACGCGCCGGCTTAGCTACCGTCTGGCTGACCGTCATGCTCGGCGCCGGAGCACCGGCATTTGGCCAATCGCCGTCGGCCGATCCTGTTGTCGCCGTCGTCAACGGAAGCCCGATCCATGAGAGCGATCTGGAACTGGCGGACGAAGTCATCGGTCGAAATCTGCTTGTTCAGGACCCCATCGAGAGGCGCGAAACCCTCCTGAAGATGGTGACCGACGCCGTGCTGCTCGCAAAGGTGGCGACCGATCGACACATAGAAGACCCGGCCGATCTTCAGCGCCGCGCCATTTTCGCGCGCAATCAGGGCCTCACCAACCATCTTCTGAATGTCGTAGGTCAGCAGGCGGTGAGCGAGGAGGCCATGCGCAAGGCGTATCAGGAGGTCGTGCTCAATGGGGTGACAACCGAGCCCGAACTGCATCTGCGCCACCTTGTCTTCATGATCGCTCCGCCCGCGGACGATGCCGCAGTCAAGGCGGCCGAACAAAAAGCCAAGGCGGCGATGGATCGGATCAACAAGGGCGAGGACTTCACGGCCGTCGTCGCCGACGCGTCCGAGGACCCCGTCACCAAAGCAAGGGGCGGCGACTACGATTGGCGGCAGCGCGGCGAAATGGGCAAGGAATACGCCGACGTGGCGATCAAGCTGAAAAAGGGCGAGGTTTCGCAGCCGTTCAAGACTGCAGTTGGCTGGCATATCCTCAAGCTCGAGGATACGCGTCCACGTAAGCCGGCCGACTACGACAAGATCCGTGATCGCCTGGCCGCGATGGTCGCCTCTGCAGCGCAGATCGAGCTCGTGGATAAGGTGCGCGCCGAGGCGAAGATCGAGCGCATGGACCAGATTCATAAGGCAGACAAGGAAGGCGCCAAAGTCAGGTAGCGCCCCTGCCCTGCCTGCCAATCCCGCGATATCCCGGCAGTGAGTAAGCTATGGGTCTTGCCGTCATCATCCTGACGCACAACGAAGAGCGCCACATCTTGCGGGCTCTCGCCTCGGTTGCCAAGATTGCAACCGAGGTTTTTGTTGTCGACAGCTTCTCAAGCGATCGAACGGTCGAGCTGGCGCGCGCTCAAGGCGCGACCGTATTGCAGAACCGGTTCGTCAATTACGCGAAGCAGTTTCAGTGGGCGCTCGAGAATGCCCCGATCACCGCCTCGTGGATCATGCGGCTCGATGCCGACGAAATCATCGAAGCCGATCTGGGCGCCAGAATTCGCGACGAACTGCCGCGCCTGAGCAACGAAGTCGTCGGAATCAACCTCAAGCGCAAGCACATCTTCCTTGGCCGCTGGATTCGCCATGGTGGCCGCTACCCGCTCCTCCTCTTGCGGATCTGGCGCCGCGGCCACGGTCGCATCGAAGACCGCTGGATGGATGAGCACATGATTCTGTGGGGCGGCCAGACCGTTACATTCGATGGCGGGTTCGCCGATCACAATCTCAACGATCTGACGTTCTTCACCGACAAGCACAACAAATACGCCACACGCGAGGCAATCGACGTGATCAACGAGCGCCATCGCCTGTTCGGGCGCGATGTTGATCTGATATCGGAGGAAGGCTCGCGCCAGGCAGCCATCAAGCGCTGGATCAAGGAACGGTTGTACAACCGTATCCCTTATCAAATCAGCGCTCCGGCCTATTTCCTGTTTCGCCTGATTTTCCAGCTCGGTTTTCTCGACGGCAAGGAAGGCCTTGTCTATCACGGATTGCAGGGTCTCTGGTATCGCTTCCTTGTCGGCGCAAAGGTGGAAGAGCTGGAAGCCGCCATCTCTCATCTGAAGGATCCGGCGGAAATGCGCGCGGAGCTGCGACGCCTGACCGGCCTCGTCATCGAGCTCTGATCAACATGCGCTCGAACGCCAAAATGATTTCGATGGGCACGGTACATGACGCGTAGTGCCGCGGCCATCGTTGCCCTGTTTCAGTTGATTTGGATGGCGGAGGCGACCGCACAGTCGATGTTCTGGTTCAACGATCCCGTCGGTCCGGACGAAACAGTGCTCGTCACCGGCGCCGAGCTCGACAAGATTACATCTGTGACCGTTGCCCGAATTGGCGACGGCTCCTCCCGCGAGAGCGGACAGGAAACCTCCGTTCCGATCCTGCAGGCCAATCCCCTCTCCCTTAAATTCACGATCCCGGAGCAGTTCACGCCCGGGATCTACCGCTTCAGCCTGACCCACCCCCAGGGCACTCTCAGCGGCCGCATCAACCTGCCAACAATCTATTGGACGCAGGGAAACCTCGGCGACGAGGTCTCGCCTTCGGGCTGGCTCCAGGTGTTCGGTCGCAACATCGTTCGCCAGGCAAGCCGTGCACAATTGTTGATGCTGCCCGACGCCGGGAATGCACCGACGAAAGCCGTCCTGACCAAAGGCGACCTGTGGCGCGGTGCGTTTCGCATCCCTGATCAGGTTTCACCCGGCCGCTACCGGCTGCGCCTCTCCAACGGAGACGGCGGCGACGCCGAATGGGTCGATGTGGGCAGCATCGTCGTGCGCTCTCCCGAGGCGAACGCGGTGCAATCCTTCGATGTACGGGCATATGGCGCTAACGGCGACGGCAGGTTTGATTGTACGCGCGCCGTCAAGGCCGCCATCGAAGCTGCGAGCCAGGCCGGAGGCGGGACCGTGTACTTCCCGCGCGGGCGCTATCTGATCTCGGACATGATCGTCATTCCACCTCGCGTCAAATTGCAGGGGGAACGCATCGATCTGGTCAATTTGGTCTGGCCTAGTCTGGCAACACTTCCGGCCGCGCTGATACAGGGAAGGTCGCAGTTCTCGGTCGAAGACCTCACAATCTACGCATCGAATCACCCGCACATCATCGCGGGGGGCTTTCAGTTCGGCGACGCCCCGATTCCTGACGCGGCCGATATCGCCATCCGACATGTCCGCATTCGCGGTTCGGCCTTCCGGGGTCTCATGGAGGCTGAAGCCACCCTGCGGCAAATGAACGACTTCCGTCGGATCTATCCCGATGGATCTCCCGACACCATTCGATTGAGCGGAAACAGGATCGAAGTATCCGATTGCGACATTCTCGGATCCGGACATTCGCTTCGCCTCTTCAAGGCAACCAACGCGATTGTGGCCCGCAATATCCTGACCAACGGCCGCTATGGCTCCTACTCGATCGTGGGATCGCGTCAGGTCGTCTTTGAAGGCAATACGGTGACTGCCGCCGATCTCCAGGGAACTGGCGGAGGAATATCGACGCTGTCAAAATGGGTCAGCGCATCCGAGAACATCTTCGTCGGCGGCAACACGTTCAAGGCCATTTATGGCTGGGATCGGGAAGCCATGACGTCGGACGGGCCAGGCGGATTCTATTTCGGACACGCGAACAGCGCTGGTCCGGATCGGTTGTCGCTGCTGGATGCAGCCAATCCGTATCCGGCCGGCACGGACTGGACCGGCGCCGCCGTCATGGTGGTCAACGGACGCGGTGCCGGCCAATACGCCAGGGTCAAAGCCTTCGAGAAAAAGCCGTCCGACTTGTCGGTGACGCTCGATCGACCGCTCGAGGTGGCGCTGGACTCGAATTCGGAGATCACCGTCAGCCAGGCACAGCAAAACTATCTGATCATCGATAATGACTTCGAGGACACGGGCGTCGCCGCGCAGACGTACGGGACGGCGCTGGGGCATGTCATCTCCGGCAATCGATCCAACAGGACCAGCGGCTTTGCCGTCTTCGGACTGTCCTACGACAGTTTCCAGCCCGGCTGGCGGATTCAGATCCTCGACAATCACATACTCGAGGGAAACGTCTACCGGGCCGGGCCCGAACGGAGCATTTTCTCCAATGAGGCTTCAATTCTCGTCCAGGCGAACCAGACCGCAAAGGCTCCGGGTCGACCGCCGATGGTGCAGGCGGTGATCGTTCGAGGCAATCGCCTCGATCAGGACGCCCACATCGAAATCAAAGGCTTTGCCGCGACCTCGCCCGGCGTCCGCGACGTGGTCGTCGAAGGAAACACCATGGGACCATCACGGGTCGGTCTGATGATTGATCGCGGCGTCGCGTGGTGGCTCAGTCGAAGGAACGTCGAAGAACGGCGTATCCAGAAATAGCGCTACGAGCTAACGCCCCCGCCTCGCGCTCCCTCTCGATCAGTCACGGTAATGATAAGTTCCGTTGTTAGTTAAACCTCTGCTCTGGCTGCGATCTCCCGCTGTGGCCGAACGGAATTCCTCTCCGGCAGCCGCTTCACAACCTGAAAGACTGTACCGATGACCGCAATTCTCGGCCTCAACCTCAACCATCCCGATGCCTCCGCGGCGCTCATCATCGATGGCAAGGTGGTCGCAGCTTCGGCTGAGGAGCGCTTCGGCAAACGCTTCAAGCATGATCCATCCTTCCCGCAGCAGGCGATCCAATCGGTTCTTGCCATGGGCGGCATATCGTCGAAGGATCTGGATTTCATCGCGGTCGCGCGCGATCCGTCGCAGAATCGCGCGGCCCAGGTCTCGTATGTCTTGCGCAATCCCCTCACCGGCGGCAAAGCGGCGCTTGAGCATATCCGGCGGGCCAAGGACGAGCTGAGCATCAGCGAGCAGGTCGCCGAGGCGTCCGGGCAGGCCCCGGACATGGTCAAGGCCAAAGTCGTCAACGTGGAGCATCATCTGTCCCACATTGCGAGCTCCTACTACTGCTCGCCGTTCGACGGGCTGACGGCCGGCTTCTCCTATGACGGCAGCGGCGATTTCACCAGCGCGATGGCGGCGCGCTGCGAGGGTACACGGATCGACGTGCTCGACCGCGTCAACCTGCCGAACAGCCTGGGCTTCTTCTACACGGCATGCTGTCAGTTCATCGGCTTCGCCGAATATGGCGAAGAGTACAAGGTCATGGGGCTCGCGCCATACGGCGTCGACCGCTTTGCGGACACGATGCGAGAACTCGTTCAAACGCGGCCCGATGGCTGGTTCAAGCTCGCCGAGGGCTTTTTTGGCATGCACCGCGGCGGCGAAAGCGGAAAGATGGACGAGCGAAATCACGTGGAAATGCTGCGCTTGTTCACCGACAAATGGATCGAGAAGTTCGGCTCGCCGCGCCAGCGCGGCGAGGAGCTAACACAACGGGACAAGGACATCGCCCGCTCCTGTCAGGTCCGCTTCGAGGAAGTAGCGGTGCATTGCTTCAACAAGCTGCACGATCTGGTCCCGAGCAAGCAGGTCGTTTATGCCGGAGGTTGCGCACTCAACGGCGTCATGAACGCGCGCCTGCTGCGCGACACGCCTTTCCAGCAGGCATATATGCAACCGGCCTCATCGGACGACGGTCTGTGTCTCGGTGCGGGACTGTGGACATGGCACAATGTCGCGGGCGGACGAGAGCGATTCCATATGACGCATTCCTATTGGGGGCCGGCTCACTCGGATGAGACGATGCGGCGCGCAGCAGAATCGGCCAAAACTCCCATGCGCGAACTATCGCCCGGCAACGTTCCGAAGGCGGTCGCATCCCTGTTGCACGCCGGGCTGGTGGTTGGCTGGTACCAGGGGCGATCCGAATGGGGCCCGCGCGCCCTCGGCAATCGCTCCATTCTCGCCGACCCGACCCGCGCCAACATGAAGGATGTGATCAACGCCAAGATCAAGCGAAGGGAGGGCTTCCGTCCCTTTGCTCCGACCATCTTGCAGCCGGCGGTATCGACCTATTTCGAACAGGATGTGTTCAGTCCCTTCATGATGCATGTCGTCAAGCTTCGCCCGGAATGGCGCGAGAGACTTCCCGCCATCACCCATGTCGATGGCACCGGACGGCTGCAAAGCATCGCGCGGGACACCAATCCGCTCTACTACGACTTGATCCACAGCTTCGGCGAACTGTCCGGGATACCGATCGTGCTCAATACCAGCTTCAATGAGAACGAACCGATCGTCGACACACCCGAACAGGCCATGAGCTGCTTCCTTCGCACCGGTCTCGACGCCATCTGCCTTGGCAGGTACCTGGTGGTGAAAGGCGAGCATGCCAAGCTGTTGTCGGACGCGTAGGCCGCTGACGCCGTGAATTGGGGCGGTTGCGACGCCCCCCTTTTCGTTGTTCGGGTCAGGATACTCACGCCCAACCTTCGCGGCCGGGCGTCGGCCGCGGTCAGAACTGGAAGTAGATGAATTCGGCATGTCCAAAAATGCCGAACAGCACGATGTAATAAGCCAGCGCGACACCGGCAGCCGTTGGCAGCCAGCGCACCTCCCACAGATCACGAAGGCGCTGCGGCCGAAACGACAGGTGGAAGTCGATCACGAACAGCAGTGCGAGCGAGACGGCGAGCATCACCAGTTCGCCGCTCGCGAGATCCAGCATCTTCAGGGTGAAATAGGAGATGGGACCGAAGTCGCCCAGGCTCCGCAGGGCGACGATCGCATTGGCGACGCTCGTCGACCGGAAGAAGACCCATCCCACGAGCACGACGGCTAGCATCCAGGCCCAACCGAGCAGCAGACGAGCCGACTCGCCGAGCCACGCTTCCGGTTTTGCAAGCCTGATAAAGGCTCGTTCGACAACCAGGCAGACCCCATGCAGCGTGCCCCAAGCGACGAAGTTCCACGCTGCGCCGTGCCAAATACCACTGACCGCGAATACGATGATGAGATTGCGCGCGGTGGAGCCTTCGTTGCCGCGGCTTCCTCCGAGCGGAATGAACAGATAATCGCGGAACCAGGTCGACAAGGAGATATGCCAACGGCGCCAGAACTCGTTCAGGCTGGTGGCGAAATAAGGTTGCCCGAAATTGATCATGAGGTCGAAGCCCATGATGCGTGCCACGCCACGCGCAATGTCCGAGTACCCCGAAAAATCGCAATAGATCTGGAGGGCGAAGAGCACCGCCGCGAGCAGTTGATAACTGCCGGAATACTGCGCCGGATTGGCGTAGATCCCGTTCACCACCGACGCGACCACGTCGGCGATGCACATCTTCTTGAACAGGCCATAGCCGACGAGCAACAGGCCGGCGGTGACATTTTTGTAGGAAAGCCGATGTGTGATCCGGAACTGCGGCAGCATGTGCGCCGCGCGCTCGATCGGACCGGCGATCAGCTGCGGAAAGAAGCTCACATATTGGGCGTAGGTGATAAAGTCACGCTCAGCAGCAACCCTGCGATTGTACACGTCGAGCGTATAGCCGACCGACTGAAACGTGTAGAACGAAATGCCCAGCGGGAGCACCAGACCAAGGGCATAGTCCGGCACCACATACCCGAATAGCCCGACCACGCCGAGCACGTTCGAAATCAGGAAGTCCAGATATTTGACCGTTCCGAGTACGCCCAGATTGATCGACAGCGCGACGGTCAGCGCCGCCTTGCGTCCGCCATCGGTCCGAGCCCGCGCCATCATGAGTGCGGTCGTGTAGTCCACGATCGTCGTCAATCCGAGCAGAAGTCCGAAGGAAGGGCGCCAGCTCATGTAGAATATGTAGCTGGCGATCAGCAGCACCAGCGGCTGGGTTCGCCCCGGCAACGAGAAGAACACCACCAGGAACGTTACGAAGAACGCCAGAAATTCGAAAGAGTTGAAGAGCATCAGTCGAATGCTCCGGTGGCCTTCAGCAATTTGGCCAGATCGGCCGTGTAGGCGCGCGCCCCGGCCGGATTCATGTGCTGCGGATCGGCAAAGAGCGCTGGCGGATACATGAAATAGTCCGGCCCAGACACCCGAATGAGGGGCCGATCCGAGATCATCATCGACCTCGCGTCGTCAGCGGCTGGCAGCGGAGCAGCCTCGCCAGCGCGGAAGAAGCCCGGAACAATGATGATCTGGAAGCCATACTGGCTCGCCAGCCGTTCGAGGTGACTACGAGAGTGAGACTTTTCAGGGATCATCCGTAGCTCAATACGTGTGGGATGATCGGTCGGCAGGGCGTAGTCATCCGGAAGGCGATCGCCCGGGTAATGGCTCTGCGATTTGATGAAGTACCAGCCCCGATCGCGGAGCATTGCAGCGCGCTGGATCTCCACATCGCGGCGCGCGTCGGACAGCCGATCCAGATTCTGAAAAGCGAACAGCGCTGCTTCACGGGGCAAATTACGAAAAGGAAACAGCGTACTTGCCAACAAATTATCGTTTCGCAGGATATCAGCAATATTATCGGATGCGCCCTTGTCGTCCCAAGGGATCGTCAACAGCACGTGCGTGGGAACGTTGCCGGCTTCCAACGCGGCTTCCAGAATCGGTAGGAAGTGAACTTCGCCGGGCAGCCCAAGGTTATACGATCGGAAGCCGGATCCGACGGCCGCATCCAAGTCGGATGGACGCAACGCGGAGAGAAGCTTGCTGTTGCCGAAGACCATCACCCGATTGCGGTCCTGCGGACCGAACATCCGGCCCTTCACAAGCGTATCCAATTTTGCGTACGCAATGACGACCGAGCCCGGCCTGATAAAAGGCAGCATAGCGTAGGCGGTGTACAGCGAGAGCCAGACCGCGCCGAACAACAGCCCGAAGACGACGACGGATTTGAACCACGGCGCGGCGATCGCGGCCGGCTCTTCTGCATTCACGGCCGATGCGGCCTCCGGAGATGGCAGAGGCGAGCCGACCGTGGCTGTAGCTCGTTCCGATATCTCTGAGCCCAGTGAAATCCGGTCAGAGAGTTGGCGCCGGCGAGGCTTGTACATATCCGACGGAACTCACGGGACAGAGCATTGGGATGATCGGGTGCCGGCGGTGGTGACGGGCCGTTCGCCGTGCCCGAACTGCAAGCGCGCGTGCGCCGGCGTGGTGCGTTCGGGAGCGGAGAACATGCAGCCCTGTTATCATTCTGTTATGTTTCAGCCGAGGTCCTATCAAACGAACATTACAGTTTGACGATATCGAGATCGCAGCACTCGATACGTGCAGCGCATTGCCGAAGACGGTAACATTGAGTAGATAAACCGGCCGCTGGTCCGGGCTTCCCCGTCACATTGCGCGAGGGCCTGCGCAGGGAGGACGATTCAAGGCGCCGTAACGCACCGTCGCACAATTATCATCGTGCATGACAACGTCCCTCGCTGACCGAAAGCTGAACCATGTGTGGAATTGCTGGCGCCTTCGCATACCGTGCCGAGGCGGCCCCCATCGACAAAGCCGAGCTGCTGCGCGTGCGTGACGCGATGCTCGCGCGCGGTCCGGACGGCGCCGGCCTGTGGATGGCCGCCGACGGGCGCGTCGGCTTCGGACATCGCCGCCTGGCCATCATCGATCTGAGCGAGGGCGGCGCGCAGCCCATGCTTGACCCCGAAACCGGCAATTGGATCTGCTTCAACGGCGAGATCTACAATCACCAGCAGTTGCGCGCCCGGTTGCACCACGACGGCGTTGCGACGCGAACTCAATCGGACACCGAAGTGTTGCTCAAGCTCTACGCCCAGCGCGGCGAAGAGATGTTCTCCGACCTTCGCGGCATGTATGCCTTCGCACTCTGGGACGCTGGTCGGCGCGAGTTGCTGCTGGCCCGGGACCCGTTCGGCATCAAGCCTCTGTACGTGGCCGACGACGGCGCCACCGTTCGCTTCGCGTCCCAGGTCAAGCCGTTGCTGCAAGCCCCGGTGGACCGGAGGCCCGAACCGGCGGGCCACGCCGGCTTCCTGCTGTGGGGGTCAGTACCCGAGCCATACACCCTGTACCGCGGCATCCGCGCGTTGCCGCCTGGGCACTGGCAGCGCTTCAGCGCCGCGGGCGCCGGACGTCCGGTCCGGTTTGCAAGCATCGTGGATGCGTTGGGTCGCCTGCCCACGGCCTCCGGCGCTCGCACCGACGACGCGCTCGATCAGATCGCCGCAGCGGTCAGGGACAGCGTCGCCGCGCACATGGTGGCGGACGTGCCTGTTGGCGTCTTCCTTTCGGCGGGGTTGGATTCAACCATGCTCGCGGCCTGTGCGGCGAGCGCCGGCGAGTTGCGCACGCTGACCCTGGGCTTCAACGAGTATGCCGACGGCCCCAACGACGAGGCCGGACTGGCCGACGAGGTCGCCGGCCTGCTCCACGCAAAACATGCGCTGCATCGGATTTCAGCCCGCGACTTCGAGTGCGACCGGCAGCACCTGATCGACGCGATGGATCAACCCTCGATCGACGGCATCAACGTCTGGTTCGTCTCCAAGGCCGCGGCCGCGCAAGGCCTGAAAGTTGCGATCTCGGGGCTCGGCGGCGACGAGCTGTTCGGCTCTTACCCGAGCTTCCGGCAGGTACCGCGCCTGGTGAGCCTGATGCGGCGCGCACCGGTCGGCGAACGAACCGGGCTACTGCTGCGGCATCTGGCCCAACCTTTCGCCTCCGCACTGCCGTCGCCCAAATATGCGGGACTCGTCGAATACGGCCACAGCCTGTCGGGGGCATATCTGTTGCGGCGAGCACTCCACATGCCGTGGGAGCTCGCGCAGCTGATGGACCCGGCCATGGCCAGAGATGGCCTGGAGGAGCTCGCGACTATGAACCGCCTCGATGCCAGTACCGAGGGCCTGGAGAGCGACCGGCTGGCGGTCTCCGCTCTCGAGATGCAGTGGTACATGCGCAACCAGTTGCTGCGCGACGCCGACTGGGCGGGTATGGCGCATTCGCTCGAGATACGCGTGCCCCTGGTCGATCTGCAACTGCTGCAACACTTCGTGGAGCTTCCGGATTTCGACGCGAACAGCGAAAAGCGCACCATCGTCAGGCGCGTCGCGCCCGAATTGCCGGAAGGCGTGCTGAACCGGCCCAAGACCGGCTTTGCGGTGCCGATCCATCAATGGCTCAATCCGGGCGCGAGCAGCGGCGTCACGCGGCATCGCGACTGGGCGATGACGCTGTATCGACATTTTGCCGCAGCCTGAGGAGGCACCAGTGAGGCTGCTTCACGTCATTTCCTCCGCCGATCCCAGCAATGGCGGGCCCATCGAGGGCGTGCGCCAGCGTGGCTTGCGACTGTTGGAGATGGGTCACCAGGTCGAAGTAGCGTGTCTGGATGATCCCAGGGCGCCTCATCTGGAATCCTTTCCGTTACCCGTGCATGCACTCGGGCCGCCGCGTGGCGGCTATCATTTCTCGACGTCGCTCCAGCCATGGTTGCGCGCCCACGCCGGCGGTTATGACGCAGTCATTGTGAACGGTATCTGGCAGTACCACAGCTTTGCCGTTTGGCAGGTCATGCGCGAGCTGAGGCAGCCCTACGTCGTGTTCACGCACGGCATGCTTGATCCGTGGTTCAAGCAGAACTATCCGCTCAAACATCTGAAGAAGTGCCTCTACTGGCCCTGGGCCGAATACCGGGTTCTGCGCGACGCTGCGGCTGTGCTGTTCACGAGCGAGGATGAGCGGTTGCTTGCGCGCCGCTCGTTTTGGCCCTACCGGGCGCAGGAGGTCGTGGTGTCCTACGGCACGCGATTGCCGCCGCAGGACGCGCCCCCGCTACGAGAGGCTTTCCTTGCCGCCCATCCCGAGTTGCGCGGCAAGCGGGTCTTGCTCTTTCTCGGGCGGCTGCACGCCAAGAAGGGCTGCGATCTGCTTGTCGAGGCATTCGCCCACGTGGCGGCCGAGGAGCCTCGCCTGCATCTGCTGATGGCCGGGCCGGACCAGACCGGCTGGGTCGGTCAGCTCAAGGCCCGGACCCGCGCCTTGGGCGTGGCCGATCGCATCTCATGGCCCGGCATGTTGCAGGGCGACGCCAAATGGGGCGCGTTCCACAGCAGCGAGGCCTTCGTGCTGCCCTCCCATCAAGAGAACTTCGGCATCTCGGTCGCCGAGGCCCTGGGTTGCGGCCTGTCCGTGCTGATTTCCGACAAGGTCAATATATGGCGCGAGGTTCAAGCGGCCGGCGCAGGTCTTGTCGCCGAAGATTCGCTGGCGGGCACACTCAAGAACCTGCGCGCATGGCTGGCCATGTCTCCGGAAGACCGGGCAGCCATGGGCCGACGAACCCACGATCTGTTCGCGGATCGGTTCAGTGTTGACCGGATGGCGACGGCATTGATCGATGTCGTGCGTGCGGTGCAGGCCTCTCCGCGCTCGTGACGAGAGAACCCGGTATCTGGTGCGGTTCAGGCGGCCGGATCGACGTCTGAAGTTGCCGATGACCCGCCCTGGCATGTCGCGATCTTTCGTCATCTGGAACGCGTGATCCAGATTGCCGAAACGCCGTAGCCGGCAGTGACGGTGCCGCCTCGCAACACCTGCGACGCCCGACTTCGCCGCCGCGATCCGCGCCCCGGCCCGATCTGGATTTGCCGCCCGCGCTGAGCCAGGCTTCCGATCGCCGTGTGTTGCACCGATCGATCCAATTCCCGGGATTGCCGCGCCACGCCGCCCCCTGTTACTTGTCGTATCGTTATTACGATAACGTCACACAAGAAATGATATCAGACATAACAATACGCAGGAGGATGCTCGCTGAGATCGATCCTATCCAGGATCATCTCGGACTCGGCTTCACCCCCAAGACACGCTCCGGCCTGCAGGCGCCACGACCGAACCCGTAACCGGCTCGGCGGGCTGGGATTTGTCGCGGCCGGTCGAAGCCTTTCGCTTGGACCGAAAATGAGGACGGTCATGCGGGTGTTGGTGATAGGGATAAATTATGCTCCCGATCTGATCGGCGTGGCGAAATACAACACCGAATTCTGCGAGAGTCTCGCCAGTTGGGGACACGAGGTTCGCGTCGTCACGGCCCCGCCCTATTACCCCGACTGGAGCATCCCACCGGGATATCGTTCGAGATGGTATCGCCATCAACGTCTGAACGATGTGGACGTCATTCGGGCGCCGATCTACGTGCCAAGCCGGCCCTCGGGTCTCAAGCGACTGCTTCACCACACCTCCTTCATGCTTTCGGCAGCCGTCCCCGTTCTGTCGAGCGCGCTCTGGTGGCGTCCCGATATCGTCTTCGTGGTGGCACCATCCCTGCTTTCCGCACCCATGGCGGCATTGGCCGCCAGGATGACCGGCGCATCCTCCTGGGTTCATGTTCAGGACCTCGAAGTCGACGCAGCGTTCGAGGTCGGGCTGCTCCGCAGCGGCGTCACGCGCAAGCTGATGCGTACGGTCGAACGGTGGATACTGCGTTCATTCGACCGTGTTTCGACCATCTCGATACAGATGGTACGCCGCCTCGAGCACAAGGGCATCGTGCCTGCCAGATTGCGTGAGTTCCGGAACTGGATCGATACCAGCATCGTCGTGCCGGGAAGCAATCAAACGCAGCTCCGCTCGGAGCTGCAGCTGGCGCCGACCGATATCGTGGCGCTCTACTCGGGAGCCATGTCGAACAAGCAGGGACTGGAGCTGATCATCGAAGCCGCCACAGCATTGAAGGACAGCCAGCCCTCGGTAAAGTTCGTTCTCTGCGGAAATGGCCCAGTCAAACCGGCATTGGTGCAAATGGCTGCCGGTCTGCACAACGTCCGCTTCCTTGATCTCCAGCCGCTCGATCGGGTCTCGGAGTTGCTCAGCACCGCCGACATTCAGCTCTTGCCGCAGAAGGCCGAGATATCCGACCTGGTTCTGCCGTCCAAGCTGGCCGGCATGCTCGCATCTGGCCGACCGCTCATCGCGATGACCGAGCCTGGTACGGGCATTGCGTCGGAGGTCGAAGGTGCCGGCCTCGTCATCGCTCCGGGCGACGCTGGCGCGCTTGCCGCGGCTGTCACGACGCTGGCCAAAGACGAGGCACTGCGGGATCGCCTCGGTGCCGTCGCGCGCGCACGCGCTGAACAGAAATGGGATCGCATCTCGATCATCCGTTCGCTCGAACACGAATTCATGTCCCTTCCGCAACGGACCGCCACACCTGCTCCGCGCACCGCGCCATTGGCGACGCCGGTTCGCTCGATCGAACATGTCACGACGGGCAGCCGCCGCCGGCCAGAGACGTCAGGGTGGCCGCCCTCAAGAGAGCCCTTGCGTCCGCGCGCCAGGGGCGTCGGCTCTGAGCATTAGCAAGACTGGACGGGGATCAGTACTGATGGCTTCCGCGCTGCCCAAGGGAGAAAGCATCTCCGCTCGGATGGAGTCCGTTGAGGGTCATTCAACAGGCTTCGACTACCTCAGGATACTTCTCTCTACGGCCGTCCTCTTCATCCATAGCAAGACGTTTACGCTGGGCGCAGATGTCCAGACCTTCAAGTCGCTGGTTGACTCGACGGTCCGCGTCGGCATGTTTTCCGTGGCGCAGCCCCCGATCTACCAGCCAATTCTCTGGGCAGTGGTGCCGGCTTTCTTCGCCCTTAGCGGATTCCTTGTTTCAGGAAGTCTGCATCGTTCAAAGACGACAATCGGCTTTCTGTTGCTGAGAGTGCTGCGTATTATCCCGGCGCTTTGTGTCGAGTCGCTTCTCGCAATGCTGGTGCTCGGTCCGCTCGTGACCAGCTTCACCTTGGCCGCGTATTTCAGTGATCCCCTGTTTCGGGCATATCCTCTCAATATCATCGGCGATATCCAATATTATCTGCCTGGTGTCTTTCTTAACAACCCTGTGCCGCGTGTCGTGAATCTGCAGCTCTGGACCATTCCGGCGGAGATGTACTGCTACGCAATCCTCGCTACCGTGCTCGTCCTGCAGCTCGCACACCTGCGCCGGACCGTTCCGCTCGTCACCGTGGCGACGTTCATCTGCTTGCTGGGAATGCAGGCACTGGGAATTCATGCGCCGGCGGACTGGTCTGCAGGCGACGGGAGAGTGCAGATCGAGACTCTCGTCCTCGCGTTCTTGATCGGCGTGTCCTTGTTCGAGCTCAAGGACAAGGTTCCGCTGCGAGCTGACCTGTTCGCTCTGTCGGTCGTGCTTTCCTACGCCCTGCTCTGGGGCGGAGCGTTGCAATATCTGGCGATGATCCCGATCGCCTACGCCACCGTCTTCGTCGGGCTTTCCAACTTCCGAGAGACGTTTGTCAATCGGACGGGCGACTACTCCTACGGAGTGTACCTGTATGGGCTGCCGGTGCAGCAGCTCCTCGTCTACCTCTTTCCGGAGAACAAGAACTGGCTCCTCAGCTTTGCCATGGCCTACGTCCTCAGCTTGGCGTTCGCGGCGCTGTCCTGGCATCTCGTCGAATCGAAGGTCCTGGCGAAGAAGAGGGTTATCGTCGCTGCTGCCGAAAATTTCCTGAGGCCTTTGTCATTCCGGTTACCATGGGGGCCCGCAGCCAAGCCAGTCTCCGCTCCCCCCATAGCGATGGTGCCGAAACCGGCCGACGTGAGCTGATATCACAGGACTACAAGATCGAGGCTCGGCCGTCCCGGCTCGTCCCTCACCGGCGCAGATAGCGATATCCGACATAGAGCCCAAGGAGATTCAATACGACCTCTCCCGCCACGAAAGCATAGACACCAAGCATCGAAACCAGCAAGTAACTGACCAGCATTCCCGCCGCCGAGCCGATCGCCAGAGCCCCGGCGGCGAGACCATACGCGCCTGTCGCAGCCAAGGCCTGCATCATCATCAGCAACAGCGACATCGTGAATATCGTCGGCGCGAAGCCGGCGATGACAATCGCAGCCCGGTGCAAGCCAAAATCCGGCACCTGCGCAGCGATGCCGGCGACGACGGTAACCCCGACTGCAAACGTCGCCGCGCAATAGAGCGCCATTCTCTGCGCCCCGAGCATATTGCCGAGGCTCTGCTTTCCGGCTGCCGACAGTTTCTCGACGAGGCTTGGGAATTCCACCCTCAGCACGAACCCCACGATCTGGGTCGATGCCGTCACGATCTGCTTGGCGTACACGAAAAGGGCGGTCGTCTCGGCGCCGAGATAGACCGTGCTCAATACCAACTGAACGCGCATGTTGACCTGCCCCGGCAAGATCTGGAACGACAGGGCACAGCCGTCCGTCAGTGCCCTTGTCAGGCCCGCACGTGTCACCCTGTGAAATCGCGGGTACCAGCCCTTGCGCGCCAGCGTCGTCCATTGCGCGATCAACGTCACGAGATAGCCTATGGAAAAGGCGCCGCCCAGTATCGCGCCTGCTGCGGCAGCCGACTTGTGGGCCGCCAAGGCGAGGCCGGCGGCGGTGACCAGGTAAGCCACCGATCCCGTGATTCCGCTGATGCCACTGAGTCTCAGGCCGTCGAGCAGACCAACCCCGTTGACGGCCCACAGCAGCAATCCGGGGAGCGCAAGGGCGACGTACCATCGCGAAAACTCGTCAGACGAGAGTCGCCAGACATACAGGGCTGCAGCGACACCGACGATCAAGGCCACCGTGATCCTTATCGCGCTCGTCTCGCAGAATATCCGCCATACCTCGCCGCTTGCCTCTCGACCGCTCGGCAAGCGGGCGACTGCCCGGGCGAGTGTCGTACTCGCACCGGCATCAACGAGGACGATGCCCAGAATGGCAAAGGAATAATGCGTGCCGAATGCTGCGAGAAGCTCGTACTCGCCTGCGGCTACGAGTACGGTCTGGACAATGAATATCGCCCCTTGACCGAGGCCGAACCCGGCGACCAGCAGCCCGATGTTGGCAATCTGCCTCCATTGGCCATGGACGGCTCTCACCCACCCGGCGGCGCGCATTTGTGCAAGCCGGTATCGAGACGCCGCAGGGCTCCGCGTTCCATCCGAGGCGTTGGAGCTCGCGACACTTGTTTCAAGCATGATGTTTTCCGGGGCGGGCGTCGTGACCTGAACCTACGGCTGGCAGCGCCGATGTAGACCAATGTTACACGAATTGATACCTCACATAACCGGTCCGACGACAGCTCGCGGATCATCGCATAGCTCGCCGCTACAGCCGCCGATGTCACAGTCTTGTGCAATTCGGAACGTAAGGAGTGGGGTCGGGTCAAGCAGAGCGGGAGTTCGTCCCGGCCATCGGGCCTTTGAGGCAATGTGCGGTTCGAGCGATGCGTGACGAGCGACGGATATTGGATCGGGCGCTGTCCTTGCATGACAAGGGGGACATCGCCGCCGCCGCCAAACTGTATCGACGCATCATCGATGCCAATCCCAATAATCTTCACGCCGTGCATTTCCTGGGCGTGGCCGAGGCAGCGGCGGGAAATATTGATCGCGCAAAACTGCTGATGACACGGTCGTTGCAGTCAAAGCCGGTCAACGTGGAGTTCATTGAGAATTACGCGGCCGTGCTCCACCGGGCCGGCGAGCATGACGAGTTGGTCCGGCTGTGCCAGCACGGACTACAATTCGCGCCGACCAGCCTGGGACTTTTGCATGGAAGCGCAGCTGGGCTGTTGGCACTGAGCCGCCATTCGGAAGCCATCGAACATCTGACACGCCTGTTGATCCATCACCCCCGGCATTTTCCGGCCCACTTCATGCTGGGTTCGGCGCTGGCGAAGTCGCGCCAATATGAACCGGCACTCGCTTCGTATGACCAGGCATTGCAGTTGAACCCACAGTTCGCGGAGGCGCATCTCGATAAGGGAACGATCCACTTCGCGACCTGCCGTTACAACGACGCGCTCTCGGCCTATGACAACGCCCTCACGCTGCGGCCTGATCTTGCGGCAGCGGCACTCGGCCGCTGCTACGCCCTGATCCAGCTGGGCCGGCGCGACGAAGCTCTGGCTGCCGCGGACCACACATTGAAGCTGCAACCCGACCTCCCCGAAGCATGGGCTAGCCGCGGCAACGCACTCCTCGATCTCGGTCGCCTCGAGGACGCTGCGGCAGCGTACGACCGTGCGCTCACCATCGGGCCGTACCTCGCGTCGGCCTGGTCCGGACACGGCAATATTCTCCTTCGATCAGGCCGTCAGCGCGATGCGGAGGTCGCGTTCGATCGCGCCATCGCTGCGGATGCCGCTTTCGCCGAGGCCTGGCTCGGGCGCGGGACTGTGTTGCTGTCCCTTGGCCGTCACCACGATGCGGCGGCGGCTCTCGACCGCGCCACAGTCCTGAATCCCGGCCTGGTGAGCGCCTGGCTGGCGAAGGGTCAGGTCGCCTACCTCGAGAAACGTTACGACGACGCCTTAGTCGCCTGGAACAGGGCTCTCGACCTCAATCCGGATCAGTCCGCCGTGGCCGCCGCCTGTTTGCGCGTCAAGTTGCATCAATGCGATTGGACGGATTTCGCGAGTGGTTGTGCCTCGGTCAGGTCATCGGTCCGAAGCGGGAAGCTCGTCTCACCGTTCATGTTCGTCGCGATTCCGTCCACATCGGCCGAGCAGCTTCAATGCGCGCGCACGTGGGCCGAGAACAACTTTCGTCTCCAGAGTTCGCCGGTCTGGCGCGGCGAGCGCTACACTCACGACCGCATCCGCATCGGCTATCTCTCGGCGGATTTTCATCAGCACGCGACCTCGCAACTGATGGCGGGCGTCTTCGAACATCACGACAGGACGCGCTTTGAAATCACCGCCATCTCGGTCGGCCCAAACGACGGCTCGGACATGCGCCGACGGATCGAAGCCGCGTTCGAGCGCTTTATCGACGCCAAACCGCAAAGTGACACTCAAATCGCCGAGCTTGTCAGGGCTCTGGAAGTCGACATCCTCGTCGATTTGAAAGGATATACCCAGGACGCGCGCACCGGCATCTTGGCCATGCGTCCCGCCCCGATCCAGGTCAACTATCTCGGCTTTCCCGGCACCATCGGTGCAGGCTTCATCGACTACATCGTCGCAGACCGAAACGTGATTCCCGAGCACGATTACGATTGCTACGTGGAGAAAATCGCCTGGCTTCCCGAAAGCTATCAGGCAAACGATCGCGACCGTGCAATTGCGGATCTGATGCCTGTCCGCGCCGAGCACGGCCTTCCGGATAACGCTTTCGTCTTCTGCTGCTTCAACGACAACTACAAGATCACGCCCGACGTTTTCTCATCCTGGATGCGGATTCTCGCCGCGGTGGAGAACAGCGTGTTGTGGCTGTTCGAGGACAATCCAACGGCTGCGGACAATTTGCGTCGAGAGGCGCAGGCAAGGGGCGTGGCGCCGCGTCGTCTGGTTTTCGCCCAACGGCTCCCCACCTCCGCGCACCTAGCGCGGCATCGTTGCGCGGACCTTTTCCTCGATACAGTTCCGTACGGCGCTCATACGACCGCCAGCGATGCGCTCTGGACCGGACTTCCGGTCGTGACCTGCCTCGGCGAAACATTCGCGGCGCGTGTCGGGGCGAGCTTGCTCAATGCGATCCGCCTGCCCGAACTGATCACGACGACGCCGGCGGCCTACGAACAATTGGCGATCGAACTGGCGAACGATCCCGCCAGGCTCGCGGCGCTGAGAGCGAAGCTGGCCCGCGATCGACTGACGACACCTTTGTACGACACGAAGCAGTACACGCGTGATCTGGAGACGGCATACGCCGCCATGATGGAGCGGCACATGGCGGGATTGCCACCGGACCACGTCCGGGTGCTGGGAACCACCGTCTGGCAAGCGCACCCGCAAGAGGGACGATTTCCTTGAACCTGCCAGCATCTTTCGTCGATCGATCGACGACCAACCCGGGCAAGCACCGATTGACCGCTGGTGCTGCCGCAATTTTCCGCGCTCGCAGCCCTTCAACGATTGCAGTTATCGGGTCTTTCTGGGCGTGGTGCGGCCTCCTTTCCTTCCCCATGATTGACCTGAACCCGGACTTCGCGGACGTTCCAACTTCGTTTGCCCTGGGCGGCACGGTTCTGATCGGACAGATTACCGGAATCGCGCTGTTCATCACGACGGTGTCCTTGATGCACGCTTCGCGGGCGTTCGCCAGCCTGGGGCGATTGAGCCTCGCCCAGGTCGCGATCATTGGCATCATCTACCTGTCTGTTGTCCTACAATTGCACGATGACGAGGCGGCGACGTTCGTTGGCGTTTTTTACACCATTCTGCTCATGCTGACTGCTTTGATGCTGTCTGTCGTATGGACGCTGCCACCGGACGGCATCGAAACCTGCATGAAGGTGGCATCCATCATATTTTGTCTGTTCGGCATCTCCGCGCTGGCCGTCCTGGGATTACCGCAAGGCCGCAATGTCGGGGGTATTCAACCAAATCTCTTTTCCGCACCGTTACTCGCAGGCTTCATTCTGTCGCAGTTTCACGCTGGGAAAACGGGTATCGTCGTCAGAATCCTGTGCTTCTCGATGGCCGCTCTCGTCAGCTCGCGGTACGCCTTGATCGGCTGCATTTCCGCGCTTGTCGTGCATGACTTGACCTTCAATTCCCTGCGCCCGTGGAAGGTTGCCGCGGCGATCGTTGCGTTGCTGTTGTGCATATTCCTTTGGCCGCAGATTGCCACCTTTCTCGCGCTTGACGATTCAAGTCGAGATCTGTCTTCAGGATTCACAGGAAGGGATGAATACTGGTACGCGGCCCTGGCGACGATCATGGATCATCCGCTCGGCATCGGATTCAAGCGCGCATCAGCCTTTGAGGCAGGGCACAATGGCTACCTGAAGACGCTGGTGGAATTCGGAATCGTCGGGGGCGGATTGATAATCCTCTTTGTCGGTTGCGTCATTGCCGCTGCACGCGCCGAAGCAGTGCGATCAACGGGGAAGGATCGGCAGCAACGCCGCTTTGCCTGTGCCCGCTTGGGCGGATTGGTCGCCCTGGCGTTTGGGGCCTTCTTCCAACCCCAGTTGTTCAGTCTCGGCGACGCGTTCGGGGTCTCGCTCCTGTTGCTGCTGTTCAAACCTGAAATGAAGCCGGTATCCGGTCGCGCAGCAATTGCGTGAGCGCAGACCGCGCAACGATCGCAAGCTGATTTCGCCTCCACCCGCGGTCGCTTCGTTCACTTCGCGTTCTGTCGCTGCGCCGAGATGCCGAGGACCAGGCGCAACTTGCTGTTGTCGGCGCTTCCCGAGGCGGTCTGGACGACCAGACCATCGATGAACAGAAAGGGCATGCCGGCCTCCAGGTCATAGAGGAGCGGCTGAAGAGATGCGGAAGCGAGCTCGATGTTGAACGTCGCCGAGACGAAGCCGGATTTGGCGAGCGGTCCCTGGACATCGACCTGTGACGACAGTGTGTTGCCGTTCACCCGCTTGGTCGCCGCGAGCACCCGCTGGAGCAGCACGGCGCTTGCGACCGAGGCCGTCTGTCCTTCGAGGAACGCCGAGCCCGTGGGAACGCTGATATCGGCCCGGACGGCGGGCGGCGGCGTAGCACGCCGGGCCTCGAGCGTCTGAAGGATCTCCGCGGCTGACGCCGCAGCATCGCGGCTCCCCAGGATCTCGATCACGGTCTGCACTGTCGTGAACGCGAACAGCACCACCAGCGCCACATAGGCCGCGACCGCGGCGACCGGTAAGCGCGTGAGATATCCTTCGAACTTCTGCATGCTGATCATGTGCCCGGCCCGAATTGCGGCTTGATCCTGGTCTCGATGTGGAAGCGCTCGCCCGCCTCGTTGGCGGCGCGCGTCGTCGGTGCGAAGAAGCCTGCGCTGGCGAAATGTGGCGACTGCTCCAGGATCTGGATCAGCGACGGGGCGTCGCTGGTCAGACCCGTGATCTCGAGCTTGTCGCCCTCGATCCTCAGCTCGGTCGCGTAGGTGTGGTCGGGCAAGAGGCCGGACAGCTCTTCCAGCACCATCACGGCCGACGGCATCGTCTGCTTGCGGCGCGCCAGGATTTCGAGCGGCGAGCTGCCCTGGCCGCCCTGCCCGCCGCGCGCGAGCGCGCGGCGCTCGGCGATCCGGCGCTGGGTCTGCTGCAGCTCGGCATCGTAGGAATCGGTGGCGATCCCGCCGAGCCCGACCGACAGCATCGCCAGCACGCCGGTCGTCGCGAGAACTACGATCAGCGCAAACCGGAGCCGGCTCGAGCCGCTTTGCCCGCCGACGCGCTGATGATAGACGGCGACCCGCTCCATCCCGGGCGCCGAGGTCGATATCTCGACGGCGGCCGCGCCTGCATCGAGGAGAGCTTGCGACAACGACGTCACCGCCGTGCGCGCCGTCGCCACCACCGTCAACTCGACCTGGTCGTCGGCGATCGCCTGCGGCGGCGTCCAGTGAAACACCGCTTCCGCCGAGCTCCAGGGTGTCAGCCGATCGATCTGGGCACGGATGATTCCGTCGAGAAACTCGACTGCACGTCCCGGCAACTCCAGCGGACGAAATACGAAGCGCGATGGTTGAAGCGCGAGGTCGACCATCGCACCCTTCATCGCCGCGGACCATTCGCCCGACAGCGGTTCGCTGATCACGCCATCGACGACGTTGATGCGACCGGGCGGCAGATCGGCATCCTTGCTCGTCGTCGAGGCAAGGCGCAGCGTCAGGGCGCCCTCCTCGTCCTCGCTGATCGCGATCTGCCGCGCACCGCGCGTTCGTTCGAGCCGCGCGCTCACCGTGCGCGCAACGCTGTCGATCCACAGCGACAGCGCGGCTGCGATTTGACTGGGAATACTCATCGGCTCTCCCGCGGCCTTGGCCGCCCTCCTCGATCCGGATCAACCTCGTCGGTCCATGCCAGTACGCGGAAGGCCTCCTTCTCGCCCGGTCCCGGAATCCGGATCACCGCCTCGGGCGTTCGTTGCCGGCCGTCCCGCAGCGTGATCCGTATGCGCACCCGATAGGCGTCGCTCGCCGATATCGTGGCGCCCGGCTGCCGCCCGCCGAGCGCGCCGATGACGAACTCTGGATTGTCGGGCGGCAGGTCCGCGCGCTGATTGAGGAAGGCGTCGAGCCTGGCCGTCGTCATGTCCGGCAATGCCGCGATCACCTCCGGCGCGGCATCGAGCACGTTGACCTCCGCCATACCGCTGTAGACCGTCACGAAAGGCATCGCACGCTCGATCAGCTCGACCGGCAGGCCGAGCACCAGCCACAGCTCATCGGCGCTGGCGAATGGCGCTTGCCGCGGCACGTAAGCGAGGTCCGCCGCAGCATAGGCCGCCGGCTCCGTATCCCGCCCGTCCGGTCTCGGCGTGCGCCGCCAGGCGACGACACGCGCGGCATATTCGTCGGCTGCTTCCGCCGGCGCGCCGAGCGCCCTGAACAGTCCCGCGATCATCGCACGCGGCGCCATGTTGAGATTGATCCGTGCCGATTCCGACATGTACTCGACGCGCACGGAGGCATCGGCCAGGCGGAAGCCGAAGCCGCCATGGGTCGGACGCCGCATCGTCGCAGGCGCCGACAATTGGTAGGCGGCGAGCTCGACACCCGCCGAACCCAGCATCTCCCATTGCGTCGCCGCGTCCAGCGCCGAGAGCGCATTGGCCGATTGCGCGATGTAGACCGAAGCGACGGTCGCAAGCGCGGCCAGTCCCGCAAGCAGCCACAAGGTGGCGACGACGATGAACCCGTCCTGCGCAGCAAGCTTGCGTCTCAGTCGAGCGGACGGACCGGTCATTGCGTCGGCCCGTTACCGGATTGCGTCTGCGTCGCCTCCTGCTCGGTCGACGGATCCGGCCGCGGCGCGCCTGTCTCGACATGGATCCGCGCGGCGCTCGAAATCACGGTTCCGCGCTCGACGTCCCTGATGTCGAAGCGGACCGACATCGGCAGTTCGCCGGAGTTGAGCCAGCGGCCGCCCCATTTGCCGTCAAGACCGGCATAGGCGAAGCTGATGCGATATGGCAGCCGCAGCAGCACGACGGGATCGACGAACGGAATCTGGTCTGCCCTGGGATCTCCCGCCTTCAGCAGCACGAACGGCGCACGCATGCGCACCAGTGCCGGACCGTTTCGGTCGTTGATCTCGGAGATTCGCACGATCTCCAGGCCCGGCCGACCATTCGGGCCGAGCACGGAGCGAACGAACATCACGGCCTGCTCTCCGCCGCGAAACAGCGGCAGATTGTCCGACCGCGTCACGTAGTCGGCCGCCGCCAGATCGGCCGTGAGCCGGTCGAGAGCGACCGCGACCTGCTCGTTGCGCTGGGCGCGGATGATGCCGCGATTCCAGCTCGGCAGCCATTGCCCGGTGACCGAGGCCAGAGCGCCCATGATCAGGCCCATCAGTGCCAGCGCAACCAGGGCTTCGAACAGCGTGAAGCCGTCTTCGGCGCGCCATTGCCGGGCGTCGGTCATCAGCTTCCGCCCCTGCTCTGCAAGCGGATGGTTTCGAACGACACCATCGCCCCGCCCGGAGCCTGCACACGCAATTCGACGCGCTGCGGAACGAACCGCGACTCCGGCACGACAGGCACATCGTCGAGGAATGGCGTCATGCGCATCTGCCAGCGGTGGCCGGCGACCCGTCCGCGCAGATCATCAAGCATCGGCGCTCCGGCGCGCGGCAAGGTGGACACCACCACGCGCGCCGCATTGACGAGGGCGGCATGCTGCTCGAGCTTCCAGGCGCCGCGCGAATTGGTCGCGACCAACGTTCCGATCGCAGCGAGCACGATCGTCACCAGCGCGAGCGCCACGACGGCCTCGATCATGGTGAAGCCGGCTTCGCGCCGGCGGCTAGAGGACTTCTTGCGCGACAATGTCCACGCCTCCCGTCAGCCAGTTCACGCGCACCTCGACGGCGTTGCCGAGACGTGTCAGGCGGATCGTGCCGCCGCACGACATGCCGCTGGCAAAAAAACTGATGGTCGAGAACGCCGGCCGGCCGTTGCAGCGTTGCGGCAGCAGCGCGTCGAACACCACGTCCTGCGGCACCTGGATGATCCAGGGACCCGACCCCGACCTCACGGTACGTGCCCGCGCGTCCACAACGGCGCTGACGGCGCCGTAGCGCGACAGCGCGGCGTTGCGGTCGGCCTTGAGCAGGGCCGCAACCTCGATCGCATAAGCCTCGAGCCGCGGCCGCGAGGTCTGCGACGGAAAGCGCGGCAGCAGCACGGCCGCGAGCATCGCGACGATGGCCAGCACGCAGACCATTTCGAGCAGCGTGAAGCCGGCCTCGCCCGTATCAGTTCGCTCCGGAGACGAGATCGGCCGACGTTCCCGTTCCACCCTCCTGCCCGTCGGAGCCGAGCGAGCGAATTTCGTAGGGCGCGCGTTCCGCCGGCTGCTTGTAGACATAAGGATTGCCCCATGGGTCGTTGGGAACGTTGCCGCCCTTCAAATACGGGCCATTCCAGGACGCCACGCCGCTCACGGCATGAGCGAGGGCGCCCAGTCCTTCCGAGCCGGTCGGGAAGCGGCCGGCGTCGAGGTAGAACAGGTCGAGCGCGCTGCTGAAACTCTGGATCTGTATCTTGGCCGCCTTGACGCGGGATTCGCTGAGATAGTTCAGCACCCGCGGGCCGACCAGCGCCATGATCATGCCGATGATGGTGATGACGACCAGCATCTCCACCAGCGTAAAGCCTTCCTCGCCGCGACGCCGGCGCCGCCGCCTCGGCGGAGGGAACAGCCCCTTCTTGGAAACGCGGATCATGCGAACCCTCCCCTTCTCAACCGACAACTTGCGTCACTGACAACAGCGCCGTCATGACCGACACGATCAGGCCCCCGACCACGACGCTGATGAGGATGATCGCGGCAGGCCCGATGATGGCGACGACGCGATCGAGCTGCCGCTGCAGCTTTTCCTCGTAGAACTCCGCGACGCGGCCCGACAGCGTCGGCAACTGTCCGGTCTCCTCGCCAAGCCGCAGCATCCGCACCGCGACGGGCGGCAGCACGGCCGAAGCAGCCAGCGCCTCGGCGAGCCTGCCGCCATGGCGCACGCGGTCGGCCATCGCCGCCCAGGCCTGCACGTTGCCGGTCGCATTCATGATGTCGATCAGGATGCGAAGCGTCGCCGTCAGCGTCACGCCGCTGCCGAGCAGAATACCGAGATTGCGCGAGAACAGCGCGGCGCGGTGGAATTCGACCACGGTCGAGATGACAGGCAGCCGCGCGATCTGCGTCACGATGCTGGCGCGGACCGATGGCCTGCGCCACGCCAGCCAGCCGCCGATGACGGCGATGGCAACCACGGCGCCGACCTCGAAGCCGTGACCGCGCAGGATGTCCGACAGCGTCAGGAACACCTCGATGACGGGATCGGTCTTGGCGTTGAAGTCGCGCAACACCGCCGAAAACTGCGGAAGCACGAACGTGACGAAGAAGATCAGCACGCCACCGGCCGCGAGCAGCACGAAGGCAGGATATTGCAGGGCGCCGGTCACCTTGCGGCGCAGAGCCTCCGCGCGCGTGCGCTCGGTCCCGATCGTCTCCAGAATGTGGTCCAGCGTGCCCGACATCTCGCCGACTCTGACCAGGGCGACATACATGGGCGGAAACAGCGTCGGCTCGCGCGCAAGCGCTTCGGCAAAGCTCTCGCCGGACATGATCGCGGTCTTGATGGTATTGACGACCGGACGCAGCCGGCTGACGTCCATGTCGCCTGCGAGCAGTTCGAGCGCATCATTCAGCCGGGCACCGGCCTTCAGGAGCAGAGCAAGGTCGCGCGTGAAGATCGTGACATCCGCGGGCCCCGGCTTCGACAACGTCAACGACGCCAGAGAGAGCGACCAACCCTTGGCTTCCTCCTCGGGCCCGGCATCGATCGCGACCAGGCCGAGATATTCGATGCGCTGGGACACTTCGGCGAGGTTGGCCGCCGTGATCGAGCCGGAGACCACCTCTCCCTTCTGCGTCAGCGCGCGATAGCGAAAATTCGGCATCTCGTCACCGCACGGTGGTCACGCGCAGGATCTCCGCCGCCGAGGTCATGCCCGACAGGCATTTGGCGAGGCCATCCTCGATCATGGTCGTCATGCCGTTGCGGATGGCGACCTTGTCGATGGATTCCCAGTCGGACTTCTCCTCGACCAGCGCGCGGACTTCCTCGTTCATCTCGAGCACCTCGAACACGCCGATACGGCCGCGATAGCCGACATTGCCGCAGCGCTCGCAGCCGACGGGTTCGAAGATGACATTGCCGACGGACAGACCGACCGCCGTGTAGCGCGGATCGGCCTCGACGTCGGCATGGGTCAGCGGCCGGCTGCTCTTGCAGCGGTCACAGAGCTGGCGGACCAGGCGCTGCGCGATCACCGCGCGCAAGGTCGAGCGCAGCAGGAACGCCTCGACGCCGAGATCGAGAAGGCGCGGCACGGCGGCCGCCGCCGTCTCGGTGTGCAGCGTGGTCAGCACGAGATGGCCGGTGAGCGCTGCGTGGATCGCGACATGAGCGGTCTCGGAGTCGCGGACTTCGCCGACCATGATGACGTCGGGGTCCTGGCGCACGAAGGAGCGCAGCGCGGTGGCGAAGGTCAGACCGATCGAGGGCTTGGCCTGCGACTGGGAGATGCCGGGGATCTCGTATTCGACGGGATCCTCGATGGTCAGGATCTTTCGGGTCGGCTCGTTGAGCAGCGACAGCACCGTCGCGAGCGTCGTGGTCTTGCCGCTGCCGGTCGGGCCGGTGACGATGATCATGCCGTGCGGAAGCGCCAGCATGCGCCGCAATTTGCCCTGGTCGCCGGGCAGGAAGCCGAGCTTGTCGATCGACAGCAAAGCGCGGTCCCGCGGCAGCAGGCGGATGACGGCGGACTCGCCATGCTGCGTCGGCATGATCGCGACGCGCACGTCGATCTCCGAGCGCGCCGCCCGCACCCGCGCGCCGCCGTCCTGCGGCAACCGGCGCTCGGCGATGTTCAGTCCCGCCAGGATCTTGATGCGCGAGATCACCGCCGCCGGGGGCACGCCGTTCGGTGTCGCGACATTGCGCAACAGCCCGTCGACGCGCATCCGTATCACCAGCGAGGTGCGGCCGGGCTCGATATGGATATCGCTGGCGCGCAGCTCGACGGCGGTCTCGAACATGTCGTTGACGGCGCGAACGACCGGCGCGCCGCTGGCAAGGTCGCGCAGATTGTCGATGTCGTCATCCTGCGCCGTGGCATTGACGGCGGTCTCGGCGCTCGCGCTCTCCTCCTCGCCGAGACGCTGGTCGAGCACGGTGGCGATGTCCTCGAACGAGGCAACCTTGATGGTCGGCGCCGTGCCAAGCACGATTGCAGCCGCCTGTATCGAGGCCCGGTCCGTGGGGTCGGCCAGCACAAGCACTGGCGATCCGCCGGCGGGCTGACACGGGAACACCGCCATTTCGCGCAGGAACCGGCGCGAAAACTGCTGCGCGCGGGATTCCGTCGCCATCATCTCCTGAAGCGTGACGCGCGGAAGCTCGAAGAACAGCGACACCTCGTCGGCGAATTCGCTCGCCGACAATTCACTCATTTCCCACAGCTTACGCAGACCGCCTTCGGCAGGGCGGGACCCATTCAGCCTGCCGAGCTTGTCCGCGTCCGGCTTCAGGCCAACCTTCTGGCTGAAACGAGCGACGAACTCGTGCGCATTCGGGGAGGCCATGAACGTCTACCGTAGTCACTCTGACGGCCGCAGAGCGGCGAGCGGGCCGTTTACCTTAGTTTTCCGATTGGAAATGTGACGGCATGATCGATCGCAATATCGTCCCCGGCCAGTCACAACATGATCGAACAGAACGTCCTTGATGTCCCTGCGCAATTTTCCGTCGCATCACATTCTCACAACAAGCTCGCGCGACGGGCGCAAGGCTAACAGAATTCGTAACACACGACTGTCATACGAGAGGGTTAAGCAAGCCGCATTCGGCCCGCCCCGCCTCGACGGGAACAACAGCGGGCGGCGCGTGAGTGAGGCAGTCCAGTGAGCCGAGCAACATTCCGGATCGGCTTGGTTGTCCAATGCGCTGCCATCTGCGTATTGCTCGGATCGTGCAACACGGTGAGCGGCATCGCCGATGCCGACACCAAGGATCCGGATGTCTTCGACAAGGTCCGCTCGGTTGACCTGTTGCCGCGCTATCCGAACCAGTTGCCGCAGCGCGAACTCTCGACCGGCCCCCGCGCCAAGACCGCGATCTACGCGGCGGTTGCCAGCGACGATGCGCCAACCGCCACCTCGTCGCAGCAAGCGGCGGTCAGCACCGACCGGTTCGAGCTCAATTTCGACAATTCGCCGGTCGCATCTGTCGCCAAGATCGTGCTCGGCGACATCCTCGGCGTCGGCTACGTCATCGATCCGCGCGTCCAGGGCAATATCAGCCTCTCCTCGGGCCGGCCGATCCCCAAATCCGACGTCGTCTTCGCGCTCGAAAACGCGCTGCGGATCGGCGGCGTCGCGCTGGTGCGCGACGATACCGGCTACCGGTTGATGCCGCAGGGCGACGCGGTCGGCGTCGGCGGTGCGGACGCCTCCGATCGCATGACACCGGGCTACGGCATAACGATCGTGCCGCTGCAATATGTCTCGGCACAGACCGTCATCAAGCTGGTCGACAGTTTTGCCACCAAGCAGGGCATGATCCGCGCCGACACCAGCCGCAACCTGATCCTGATCCAGGGCTCCGGCAGCGAGCGCCGCAACGCGGTCGATCTCGTGCTGAGCTTCGATGCGGACTTCTTGAAGGGACAATCGGTCGGCATCTTCCCGGTGCAGAACAGCAATCCGGGACCGATCATCGCCGAGCTCGAAAAAATCGTCGATTCCGGCGAGGGCGGCATGACGCAGAACGTGATCAAATTCCAGTCGATCGCCCGGATGAACGCGGTGCTCGCGGTGACGCGGAAGCCGGAGCTGTTGAACCGTGTCGAGACCTGGATCCGCCGCCTCGACACCACCAATACAGGCCGCTCCGCGGTCCACGTCTACCGCGTGAAGTTCGGCGACGCCCGGCAGATCGCGCGGGTGCTCAACGACGTCTTCGGTTCGAGCAGCTCTTCCGGCTCGTCCGCCTCTCAGCTCGACAGCCCCGGCGGACAGGTCGCACCAGGATCCGGCCTCGCCTCGAGCTCGAGCGGCGGCTCTGCGCTCAGTCGCCTGTCGGCCTCCCCCAATCAGTCGAGCAGCGGCTTTGGCTCGAATTCAGGCGGACGCGCGGCAAGCTCGGGTGCTTCCGACGCGTCTACCGGCAATCAGGCCGCCTACGGTTCATCATCCGCTTCGCAAGGCGGCGGCAGCCTGTTCGACAACTCCGCCACAGGACAGAATTCAGGCCGCGGCGGCGCAGGTCCCGGCAACGTTCTCGACGGTGTCCGCATCACTGCCGACAGCGTCAATAACACGCTGTTGATCTATGCGAGCCAGGAACAGTACCGGATCATCGAGCAGACCATCAAGGAGATCGACCAGCCGCAGCTCCAGGTCGCCATCGACGCCACCATCGCCGAGGTGACGCTGACCGACGATCTCCAGTACGGTATCCAGTCCTACATCATGAGCCGCGATGTCGGCCTGAAGCCCAACACCGGCTCGGTGGGCTTTAACGGCGCAACGTCGGTCGCCGCGGCGGCAGCCGATGTCGTGCTCCAGCGCGCCATCCCCGGCTTCAACTTCCTGGTCGGCTCCGCGCAGACGCCGCGCGCCGTGCTCAACGCGCTGCATGCGATCACCGACGTCAAGGTGCTGTCGAACCCGTCCGTGGTCGTGATCGATAACCAGGTCGCGACCCTCCAGGTCGGCGACGAGATCCCGATCCAGACCGGAAGCGCAACCGTGCTGACCGGCAACAACACCATCGCCAACACGACCGACTACCGCAGCACCGGCATCATCCTGCGCGTGGTGCCGCGGATCAATGCCAACGGCAATGTCAGGCTCGATGTCGAGCAGGAGATCTCCAATCCGGTCAGCAACTCGTCGTCAGGGTCGTCCTCGACGTCGACCAATTCGCTGACGCCGACGGTGTCGACCCGCAAGGTGCGCAGCTCGGTCGCGGTCGCCAGCGGACAGACGGTCCTGCTGGCGGGCCTGATCAGCGACACCCAGACCAAGAGCCGCGCGGGCATTCCGGGCCTCGACCAGATTCCCGGCCTCGGCGAAGCCGTGTTCGGGCAGACGGACAAGCAGGTCAAGCGCACCGAGCTCATCATCTTCATCCGGCCGCAGATCATCCGCGACGGCGCCGATGCTCATTTCGTCGCCGAGGAGCTGCGCACCAAGCTGCGCGGTACGATCAACGCGATCGGGCCGAAGCCCGCGCCGACGACCTACCGCTGAGCCAGTACAAATTGCCCGAGGAGCGGTTCACATGACTAGGTCCAGCAGACTCTTGATTGCCGCCATCGTGCTGGGACTTGCCTCGACAAGCATCGCCCACGCAGATTCCCTCGGCGCCGGAACCGGCGCCTTCAACCGCGGCGACTACAATACCGCTGCCCGTCTGCTGTTGCCGCAGGCCGAGCGCGGCAATGCCCGCGCGCAAGGGATGGTCGGCTTCATGTACGCGACGGGACAAGGCCTGCCGCAGGCCTATGACGCCGCCGGCTACTGGTACAGGCTGGCCGCCGAGCAAGGCGACACCACGTCGCAATATCTACTCGGCCTCGCCTACGACAAGGGCCAGGGCGTGCCGCAGGACGACGTCGCCGCCTACAAATGGCTGAACCTCGCGGCTGCGCATGCACCGAGGAAAACCCGCGAGAACTTCGCAAAGCTGCGCAATGCGGTCGCCTCGAAGATGAGCCGCGGCCAGATCGCGGCCGGCCAATGGCACGCGCTGCGCTGGCCCGAGGAGTCGCCGTTCTGATCGACGGCGCGGGCCGCAAGCTGCGGGGAACGCCGTCATATCATGATGTGACGGCGTAACGCCGGTCTTAACGGAAATCATACCATCACCGCCGCCGTCCCAGCCGACATCGCGCGGATCGGTACAATTTGAAGCAATAGCTTAGCCGGATCGCGAGCTGTCTCTGCCAACGTCCCCTGCACAAGGAGCGGCGGGGCACGACATGGCGGGAAATCGCAACGCAAAACAGAGACTGACGACGCTGGCGGCCGCCGGCCTTGCCGCGGCCTGCCTGTCGATGGCGCTGCCGGCCCATGCTTTCCTGGCCCGCCCCACCCTGTTTGCTGCGATCGGCGCCGCGACCAAGGCACCGTCCGGCTGGCAACAGTTCTGCGCCGAGAATGCCGAGGACTGCCGGCCCGGCGCTGATCAGGCCCGGGACGTCGTGCTCACGCCCGAACTGCTTCAGCAGCTCTACGAGACCAACAAATACGTCAATGATCGCGTCGCCTGGACCAGCGATGACGCGCTTTACGGCAAGGCCGAACGCTGGACGCTTCCGCTCGATCGCGGCGATTGCGAGGACATCGTGCTGCTCAAGCGCAAGATGCTCGCCAGGCTGGGCTGGCCGCAGGGATCGCTCCTGATCACAACGGTCGAGGAGCCCGGTCCGGCCAAAGGTCGTCACGCCGTACTCACCGTCCGCTCCGACCGCGGCGAGATGATCCTCGACAACCAGACCCCGGAAATCCTGTTCTGGTACGAGACCAAATACCGCTACCTGTCGCGGCAAAGCGCCGTCGATCCGAATGTCTGGGTGGCCTTTGGCGCCGAGCAGCCTAGGCCGCCGGCCCTGACCGTCGAGCGTTAATTCCCCGTAGAGCGACCCTGAAGACCAGCCTCTCGGCCACGGCGCGCCGCGCGGTCGCCGGTCATGCGCGACAGTCCGCATGACCTCGCAAGACGTCCGGCGTTTCGCCGCACCTTCTTGTTCTGAACATCACTATAACATTGTTCGCGCGTTATGATACAAAATATATCATTAGCGACGGAATGATTCCCATTCCGAGTTGTATCATCATCGCGACCATCCCCATTAGCGCTCATTTGAGGCATCAATGACCACTCAAGTTGTATTTGGCGGCACGACAACGATCTCCGCCCCCACCACCACGACCTACATCGTCGTCTCGGGCACGCTCGACGTCGCCAGCGGCGGCGTCGTGTCCGGCGCGACCGCGGTCGGCCCCGGCACTGTCATCATGATCGAGGCCGGCGGCACCGCCAACAACTCGACCATCGCCGGCGGTGTGCAGTACAATTACGGCACGGCCAACGGCGTCGTCATCTCCAACGGCGGCACCCAGCACGTCTATGGCGGCACCGCCAGTAACGTCGTGATCAGCGCCGGCGGTTACCAGGACGTCATGAACGCCACCGTCACCGGAACGACGCTCGCTGGCTTCCAGCAGGTGCATGTCGGCGGCGTGACCTACGCGACGGTCATCGTCAACGGCGGCAACGAATTCGTGGCGGCCGGCGGCACCACCAACGGGACGATCGTCTCGTCGGGCGGCCTGCAATATGTCGGCGAGGACGGCACCGCCAACGGCACCGCGATCAACAACGGCGGCTATCAATTCGTGCTCGGCACCGGCAATGACACCGTCGTGTTCGGCGGCGGCGTCCAGGAAGTCGCCGGCACGACCAACAACACCACCGTCAACAGCGGCGGCATTCAGCACATCGTGCTGGACGGCACCGCGATCACGACGACGGTCCAGGCCGGCGGCTTCCAGCAGGTCAACAGCGGCAGCGTGCAGGGCAGCCAGGTCAGCGGCGGCCTTCAGGTTCTCGGCACCGGCAGTTCGACCGACACTGTGGTTCTGTCCGGCGGCAGCGAATATGTCGGCTCCGGCGCTTCGGCGACGGGAACGATGGTCAACGCCGGCGGCCTGCAATATGTGGACGTTGGCGGTTCGGCGGCCTCCACGACGGTCAACGGCGGCTTCGTCTTCGTGGCGGGCACCGCCTCGAACGCGACCGTCAACAGTGGTGAGTTCGATGTCGCGGGCACGGCGAGCAACACGCATCTCGCCGGCGGCGCCGAATACGTCTATGCCGGCGGCGTCCAGAACGGCGTCGATTTCGCAGGCACGGCTTCGACGCTCTATCTCGAGGACGCCTCCGGCCTGACCGGCACGATCTCGAATTTCGAGGTCGGCGACGTCATCGACTTCCGCAACCTCGCTGTGACCTCGTACGAATTCGATGGCGCGACGCTCACGCTGACCACCAGCAACGGCTCCCTCGCCTATCAGTTCGCAGGCGTCGAGGCCGGCACCGCGTTGAACGTCGCCTCCGACGGCCATGGCGGCACGTCCGTGTCGCTGTCACTGCTCTCGCAGTTCTCGGCGAGCCTGGTCCCGGATGCAGGCGAAGGCGCGATCACGCAGCAGGGCTCCGATCCCGAGGGCGCCTCGCTCGTTCACGCCCAGAGCTGACCTGAGACGACATTGCTGTACCGGGACAGGTCCCGGTACAGCTTCCTCGGCTGTCGCCGCCCTGCTCCGGCCAAGGCCATCGGCGCAAGCCTCGCCACGCTTCGCTCATCAAATCTCAGACGCAACAGGTCGCGCGCCATCGAGGGGCAGCGCGCGAGCACGTTCATCCACAACGCGGGCCGTGCGACGACGGCTCCAGTCACGCCTGCCTATGCGGGAGGCATGCCCAGCGCCAGATTGCATACCATTTGGAGCACCCGCCTCGGCTGCACCCGCGGAACCTCTTCATATCATTGATATAACGTTATTCCGGACAAAATGCCGCATACCGCGCAAAAATGTATCATAAAATATCATAAATAGATCGTTTAGAGCCCGTGCAGGTTCGGCGCATGCCTCCGCAACAGGCGGTCGCAGCGCGGAATTCAGCCCTTCAGCGCTTCTTCAGCATCACTTGAGGTATGTTATGACCACCGTCGTAAAAATAGGTACCGAATTTCAGGTCAATAGCCAGACGGCTGGCAGCCAGTGGTATCCCTCCATTACCGGCCTCACCAATGGCGGCTTCGTCGTCACCTGGCAGGACGGCCTCGCCGGCTCCACCAGCGGCAGCAGCACACTCGGCGACGCCAGCGGCTCCGCCGTCCATGCCCAGCTCTATGCCGCGGACGGCAGCAAGGTCGGCGGCGAATTCCTGGTCAACACCCAGACCAACGGCTCGCAGGCCTCCCCGGTCGTGACCGGCCTCAGCAACGGCGGCTTCGTCGTCTCGTGGCAGGACCAGAACTCCACGAGCGGCGACATCAAGGCCCAGATCTACGGCGCGAACGGCGCCCCGGTCGGCGGCGAATTCCTCATCAACTCCGTCACCGCCAACAACCAGAACACCCCGGCCATCACCGGCCTGCCCAATGGCGGCTTCGTCGTCGCCTGGACCAACCAGGGCAGCGTCGCGCCCGACATCAAGGCCCAGGTCTATGACGCCAACGGTGCCAAGGTCGGCTCCGAATTCCTCGTCAACTCCGCCAGCGCCAACTTCGATCAGGAGCGCGCCTCGATCGCAACGCTCAGCAACGGCGACTTCGTCGTCACCTGGAACGATTTCCGCACCGGCAATTGGGAAGTCCGCGGCCAGGTGTTCCACCCGGGTGCGAGCGGCGCGACCAAGGTCGGCTCCGAATTCACCGTCGATACCGCCTATTACAACAGCCGCATGGTTGCCGGCGTGACCGGTCTTGCCAACGGCAATTTCGTCATCAGCTTCGAGGACACCAGCGGCGAAATTCGCGCGCAGGTCTTCACGGCTGGCGGCAGCAAGGTCGGCTCGGAATTCCAGGTCAACACCCAGACCGGCGGCAACCAGGGCTTTTCGAGCATCACCGCACTGACCGGCGGCGGCTTCGTCGTGACCTGGTCGGACGAAGGAACGGCCGACGGCAGCGGCTCCGGCATCAAGGCGCAGGTCTATGATACGGCCGGCAACAAGATCGGCGGCGAGTACATCGTCAACTCGCAGACCAACAGCTATCAGTACTATCCGACCGTCTCGGCGCTCGCCAATGGCGGCTTCGTCATCAGCTGGCAGGACTTCAGCCAGACGCTTGGTGACAACTCCTCCTACGGCATCACCGCGCAGGTCTTCAACCTGTCGAACGCCCCGACCGCGCCGACCATCGTGTCGGTCACCGATGACGTCTCGCCCAACAGCGGCGCGCTCGCCAACGGCGCTAGCACCAACGACACCAACCTGACGGTCCGCATCGCAACCGGCAGCAACTTTGCCGGCGACGTCGTGCAGCTGTTCGACGGCCAGACCGCGATCGGCTCGGCAGTCACGCTCTCGCTCGCCGACATCGCGCGCGGCTACGTCGACATCCAGACCGGCCTGCTCGGCAACGCGGCCCATGCCATCACTGCGAAGGTCACCGATACGACCGGCGCCGTGAGCGATGCCGCCTCCGCGATCAACGTGACCGTGGACACGGTTGCCCCGGCCGTCGGCGTCACCGGCGTGACGCTCGACACCGCCAACCTGCCCACCTTCATGGTGAGCGGCACCACCGAAGCCGGCCTTCTGGTCTCGGTCTATGACGGTGCGACCCTGGTCGGCACCACCACGGCTGGCGCCGATGGCTCCTGGAGCCTCGCCGGCGTGACGCTGGTGGAAGGCGCCAACAACCTGACCGCCAAGACCACCGATGCAGCTGGCAACGCCGGCACCTCGACCGTCTTCGCGGCGCCGACGCTGGTCTCGACCGGCGCGGTTTCGGTCAAGGGCGCATCGACGACCTCGCAGGGCTATGTCGTCCTCGGTGACGGCACTCTCGATGTCGCCACCGGCGGCAACGTCTCCGGCCAGATCACGATCGGCAATGGCGGCGTCGTCGACGTCCTCAACGGCGCGACCACCGAGCATACCAACATCCTCAGCGGCGGCGTGCAGTACGACTACGGCACCGCGAACGACACCACTGTTCACGCGGGCGGCCAGCAGCACGTCTACTTCGGCGGCAGCGCCAACGGTTCGACGGTCGAGGCCGGCGGCTACCAGGACGTCTACTCGAACTCGACCGTCACCAACGTCAGCCTCAGCGGCAACCAGCAGGTGCTGGCGGGCGGAACGGCCATCGACACCACGGTCTATAGCGGCGGCTACCAATATGTCGGCGACGGCGGCACCAGCGCCGGCACGCTGGTCAAAACCGGCGGCTTCCAATACATCGATGCCGGCGGATCGGCCAGCGACACCGTGATCGACGGCGGCTTCCAGTATGTCGACGGCACGGCAACCGGCGGCTCGGTCGGTGGCGGCAACTCGCTGGGCGGCGGCGTCGCGACCGGTGTGACCGTCAAGAACGGCGGCGCGCAGCACGTCTACCACGGCGGCAGCGCGATCGGCACGATCGTTGCGGCTGGCGGCTTCCAGGACGTCTACCACGCCACCGTCTCCGGCACGAACCTCAGCGGCAATCAGCAGGTGCTGGATGGCGGCATCGCCGCCAACACCGTGATCGAGAACGGCGGCAATTCGTACATTGGCGCGGGCGGATCGGTGACGGCGACCACGGTCAACGGCGGCGGCCTGCTCTATGTCGACGCCGGCGGCTCGGCCGCGTCCACGACGATCAACGGCGGAGTCGGGTTCGTGATCGGAACGGCGTCCAACACGACGCTCAAGAGCGGCGAACTCGACGTCGCAGGCACCGCCGACAACACCCACCTTGCGGGCGGGGTCGAGCATGTCTTCGCCGGAGGCGTCCAGAACGGCGTCGACTTCGCCGGCTCGGCTGCAACGTTGACGCTCGAAAGCGCTTCCGGCCTGACCGGCACGGTGTCGAACTTCGAACTCGGCGACACGATCGACCTGCTCAACACGTCGGTCTCGTCGTTCACCTTCGACGGTACGACACTGACGCTCGCCACGAACTCGGGCAGCCACACCTACCAGTTCGCTGGCGTTCAGTCCGGCACCGAGCTCAACGTCACCGACGACGGCCACGGCGGATCGGCGATCTCGCTGTCCCTGCTGGTGCAGCAGTCGGCGAGCATCGTCCCGGACGCCGGCGAGAGCAGCCTCGTGCCTTCGGACACGACGCAGCAGCAGCCCACGCTGGCCAGCCACGGCTGATCGGCCAATACGATCCGCGCACCGGGGCCCCGCCCCGGTGCATCATGCGATCGCGGCGGGAGGTGAACTTGCCTCCCGCCGCCCCGCATCCCGCCGCAGAACGCCAAATCCGACCGTTATGTGAGCGGTCCGACATAGTTATCAAACCGTAACATAGCCGCGTTAGCTATCGGCCGCCCTGCCGACCGGCGAGCCCCCGTCCGTGAAATCGTCCGGACCCGATGACCGCGGATAGTTGCTTCCAATGAGCCCGAACGAGACCATTTCACGCGACCCGGCCGCCAAAGAGCTGCCGAAGGAGCCGCCGGTGCAGGCCGTGCCGAAGCCGCCGGCCGACCCCGGCCTGACCGCGCTCGTCATGATGCTCCAATTCCTCGGGGTGCCCGCCGAGCCGGAGCAGCTCCGCCATCAGCTCGGCGTCACCGTGATCGGCACCACCGAGATGCTGCGCTGTACCAGGCAGTTCAACATCAAGGCGCGCGTGGTGAAGACGAGCTGGGACCGGCTCGACAAGACGCCGCTGCCGGCCATCGTCCCCTTGCGCGACGGCGGCTTCCTGATCCTCGGCAAGGCCGGCGACGGCAAGGCCATCGTGCAATATCCGGGCTCGCCGCGGCCGCAGATGCTGACCAAGGCGCAGTTCGAGGTGCTCTGGGACGGCCGCATCGTGCTGATGACCAAGCGCGCAGGCCTTGCCGATCTGTCGCGGCGCTTCGACATCACCTGGTTCATGGGCGCGGTCAACCGCTATCGCGGCCTGCTCGGCGAAGTGCTGCTCGCCTCGTTCTTCCTCCAGATCTTCGCGCTGGTGTCGCCGCTGTTCTTCCAGGTGGTGATCGACAAGGTGCTGGTGCATCGCAGCCTCGGCACGCTGGATGTGCTGGTCGCCGGCATCGTCGCGATCTCGATCTTCGAGGTCGTGCTCGGCGCGCTCCGCACCTATCTGTTCTCGCACACGACAAACCGCATCGACGTCGAGCTCGGCGCGCGGCTGTTCCACCATCTGCTGGCGCTGCCGCTGTCCTATTTCCAGGCGCGGCGGGTCGGCGACACGGTCGCGCGGGTGCGCGAGCTGGAGAACCTGCGCAACTTCATCACCGGCTCGGCGCTGACGCTGGTGATCGACCTGTTCTTCACCTTCGTCTTCCTCGGCCTGATGGCGTTCTACTCGCCGCTGCTGACCGCGATCGTGCTGGCGTCGTTCCCGCTCTACATCGTCATCTCGGCCGGCGCCACGCCGCTGTTCCGCTACCGTCTCGACGAGAAGTTCAAGCGCGGCGCGGAGAACCAGTCGTTCCTTGTCGAGAGCGTCACCGGCGTCGAGACCTTGAAGGCGATGGCGGTCGAGCCGCAGATGCAGAAGCGCTGGGAAGAGCAGCTTGCCGGCTACGTCGCCTCGAGCTTTCGCGTGGTCAATCTCGGCAATGTTGCAAGCCAGGCCGTTCAGTTCGTCAGCAAGATCAACATGGCGATCCTGCTCTATTTCGGCGCCAAGCTGGTCATCGACGGTAACCTCACGGTCGGCGAGCTCGTCGCCTTCAACATGCTGTCGGGACGGGTCACCGCACCGGTGCTGCGGCTCGCCCAGCTCTGGCAGGATTTCCACCAGGCGCGGCTGTCGGTCGAGCGGCTCGGCGACATCCTCAACACTGTGCCCGAGCCGACCCATCGCCCGGGTCGCGCGGCGTTGCCTGCCATCCGTGGCGACATCACCTTCGAGCATGTCGGCTTCCGCTATCGCGTCGACGGACCGCAGATCCTGAGCGACATCACCCTGAAGATTCCGGCCGGCCAGATCGTCGGCATCGTCGGCACCTCCGGCTCCGGCAAGAGCACGCTCGGAAAACTGATCCAGCGGCTTTATCTCCCCGAGAGCGGCCGCGTGCTGGTCGACGGCAATGACCTTGCGGCGGTCGACCCGACCTGGCTGCGCCGGCAGGTCGGCGTCGTGCTGCAGGAGAACATGCTGTTCAACCGCTCGGTGCGCGACAACATCGCACTGGCCGATCCCGCGCTGCCGATGGAGCGCGTCGTGGCCGCGGCAAAGCTCGCCGGCGCACACGATTTCATCCTCGAACTCCAGGATGGCTACGACACCGTCATCGGCGAGCGCGGCAGCACGCTGTCCGGTGGCCAGCGCCAGCGCATCGCGATCGCACGCGCGCTGACGACCAATCCGCGCGTTCTCATCTTCGACGAAGCAACGAGCGCGCTCGACTATGAAAGCGAGCGCATCATCCAGCACAACATGCGCGAGATCACGGCGGGCCGTACCGTTCTGATCATCGCCCACCGTCTGTCGACCGTGCGCACCGCGGACCGCATCATCACCGTGGAGCGTGGCCGTATCGTCGAGGACGGCTCGCACGACCAGCTGATCCGCAGCGGCGGCCGCTACGCCACGCTGCATCGTGTCCAGGCAGGCATCCATGAAGTCGGCTAAGGCGATGATGGCCTCGCTGCGCAGCCCGACGCGGACGCGCGACGAGCTGGCGTTCCTCCCCGCGGCGCTCGAGATCGTCGAGACCCCGCCTTCGCCGATCGGCCGCGCCATCTCCGCGTCGATCTCGGCGGTATTTCTGATCGCGCTGGTGTGGGCCAGCATCGGCACGGTCGACATCATCGCGACCGCGACCGGCAAGATCGTCCCCGACGGCCGCACCAAGGTGATCCAGCCGTTCGAGACCGCGGTCGTGCGCGCCATCCACGTGCAGGACGGTCAGCGCGTCAAGGCCGGCGACCTCCTGATCGAGCTCGATCCCACCATGAGCCAGGCCGAGCTCGGCCATCTCCAGAGCGATTTGCTCGCCAGCGAGCTCGACATCGCACGTCTGCACGCCGCACTTGCCGGCGGCGATCCAGCCAAATTCATCGCGCCCGCGCGCGCGACCTCCGATCAGATCCGCACCGCAAAACGTTTCCTGGCCTCGCAGGCCGCCGAGCAGGCGTCCAAGATCACCTCGCTCGAATGGCAGGGCACGCAGAAGAAAGCGGAGCGTTCGACCAGCGAGGCCACGATCGGCAAGATCAGCGCGCTCATTCCCATCATGCAGCAGCGGGTCGATGTACGAAAATATCTCGTCGACCGCGAGTTCGGCTCCAAACTGCAATACCTCACGGAAACGCAGGACCTGGTCGCGCAACAGCAGGAATTGCTGGTCCAGAAGAGCCACTACGCCGAGGCCGATGCCGCCGTTGGAGGCATCGAGGAGACGCTGCGGCGCACCGAGGCGGAATATCAGCGCGGCCTGTTCGACGAGCTTGCGAAAGCCGAGCAGAAGGCGGCTGGCCTGCGCCAGGACATCGTCAAGGCCGAGCAGCGCACCAGCCTGCTCCGCCTCGCCGCGCAGGAGGACGGCATCGTCCAGCAGCTCGCCGTGCATTCGGTCGGCGGCGTGGTGACGCCGGCTCAGACGCTGATGGTGGTGGTGCCCACCAGCGGCGGCCTCGAGATCGAGGCGATGATCTCGAACCGCGACATCGGCTTCGTCAACCCCGGCGAGGACGCCGCGATCAAGGTCGACACCTTCAGCTTCACCCGCTACGGCTTGCGCCAGGGCAAGGTGCTCAGCGTCTCCCAGGACGCCATCGTCCGCCAGAAGCCGCCGGAAAAGCCCGGCGACACGCCGGCCGGCACCGACACATCATCCAGTGAGCCCAAGGGCCAGGAGCTGGTCTATTCCGCCCGCGTCTCGCTCGACCGCGCCCAGATGGACATCGACGGCCGCACCGTCAACCTCGCGCCCGGCATGGCCGTAACCGTCGAGATCAAGACCGGCACAAGGAAGATCATCAGCTACCTGGTGTCGCCGCTGATCCGGTATGGGCAGGAGAGCTTGCGGGAACGGTGAGACGGCCGCGAATCCGGCGGGATGGTATCGGGATCTCTGGCCCGGCCCAACCGGCACATTTGACCTAAATCAAGCAGGTATCGGTTGGCGGTGACAGCCTCAACCCGCAAAATGGACTGCGGGAGGTCGGAATATGAAAATCCGTTGCCGCACCCTTGCGACCACAGCAAGTGTTCTCGCCCTCGGTTGCATCTCCGCGTCGGCTCAGCAGGTCACGGGCACCCCAGGCTCGCCCGCAGCCACGACGACAATTGACGGCAAGGTGCTTCCGCCGCCGCCTCCAGAATTCGGAGGGGTCATCAACGAGAGAGCCTCCGAGTCGAAGGCGTGGTGGGCACCGCGTGTCGTACCGCCGAAGGGCGCGCCCAATGTGTTGCTCATCATGACCGACGACCAAGGCTTCGGAGCGCCGAGCACCTTCGGCGGCGTTGTCCCCACGCCCGCGATGGATCGTATCGCCGCGCAGGGCCTGCGCTACACCAATTTTCATTCCACCTCGCTGTGCTCACCGACGCGGGCGGCGCTCATCACCGGCCGCAATCATCATTCGGTCGGCTTCGGAGTCGTCGGTGAAATATCGACTGGGTTCCCGGGTTACGATTCCATTATTCCGATCGAGAAAGGCACCGTCGGCACCATCCTGAAGGCGAACGGGTACGCCACCTCGTGGTTCGGCAAGGACCACAACACACCCTCATATCAATCGAGCCAGGCGGGGCCATTCAATCAATGGCCCAATGGCATGGGCTTCGAGTATTTCTATGGTTTTGTCGGCGGCGATGCCAGTCAGTGGCAGCCGAATCTGTTCCGCAACACCACAGCGATTTATCCATTCCAGGACAATCCCCGCTGGAACCTGACGACCGCGATGGCCGACGAAGCCATCCAGCACGTGAAACAGCTCAAGGAGATCGCGCCCGACAAGCCGTTCTTCGTTTATTACGTGCCCGGCGGCACGCACGCGCCGCATCATCCGACGCCGGATTGGATCAAGAAGATCAGCGACATGCACCTGTTCGACCAAGGCTGGAACAAGCTGCGGGAGACGATCTTCGCCAACCAGAAGCGGTTGGGCATCATGCCCGACCACGCCAAGCTGACGCCATGGCCGAAGGAATTGCCGCAATGGGATTCTATCGGCGAGTTGGAGAAGAAGCTCTTCATCAAGCAGGCAGATGTCTATGGCGCCTACCTTGCCTACACCGACCATGAGATCGGCCGCGTCATTCAAGCCGTCGAAGACCTGGGAGAGCTCAACAACACGTTGATTATCTACATCGGCGGCGACAACGGCGCGAGTGCCGAAGGCATGATCAACGGTACGCCCAACGAGTTCACGACCTTCAATGGTGTCCCGGTGCCGGTGAAGGCTCAGTACCTCTGGTATCCGTTCTGGGGCTCGGACAAGACTTTCCCGCATTTTGCCGCGCCCTGGGCGTGGGCGATGGACACTCCATTCAAGTGGGTCAAGCAGGTGCCGTCGCATTTCGGCGGGACCGCCCAAGGCGTCGCCATGTCCTGGCCCGGCCATATCAACGATGTGGGAGGAATCCGTCGCCAATTCCATCACGTCATCGATATTGCTCCGACCATCCTCGAAGCAACCGGCATTTCGCAACCTGACACGATCGACGGTATCAAACAGAGCCCCATGGAAGGGGTGAGTATGGCGTACACATGGGACAAAGCGAACGCCAACGCCGGGACGACGCACACGACCCAATATTTCGAGATGCTCGGTAATCGCGCCATCTATCGCGATGGCTGGGTTGCGGCCACGACGCCGATCACGCTTCCATGGGAGCTAAGCAGCGCGCCCCCGCCAGATGTGATCACGGGATACAAGTGGGAGCTCTACAACGTCCAGGAAGACCCCACCCAGTTCAATGATCTGGCCGCCAAAATGCCGGAGAAGGTCAAGGAGTTGCAAGCCGTCTTTGATGTCGAGGCGAAGAAGTACAACGTGCTGCCGCTCGATAACACGACGCTCGCGCGTTGGAATACGCCGCGCCCAAGCCTGACGGCCGGGCAGACGGTATTCACCTATTCGGGCGAACTGACCGGTGTGCCGGCTAGCGCCGCGCCGAGCATCCTCAACAAGCCCTATACCATCACCGCCGAGGTTGAGATTCCCAACGGCGGCGCTGAAGGGATGATCGTCACCGAAGGCGGACGTTTCGGCGGCTACGGACTATTTCTAAGCAAGGGTGTGGCGGGCCTTCGGCGGGGTAAGCCCGTGTTCCTCTACAACCTGCTCAACCTCAAGCGCACGATCTGGTCGGGACCGGAGTTGAGCGCGGGCAAGCACACCATCGTCTTCGACTTCAAGTCGGATGGGCCCGGATTGGGCAAGGGCGGTACAGGCGTACTTTCAGTGGACGACAAGGAAGTAGACCGGAAGTCCATTGAACACGGTACGCCGATCACGTTCCCGGAGGACGAGACCTTCGACGTCGGCCAGGACACCCGCACCGGCGTCGCGATGCTCGAGTATCGCTACGATCCTCCGTTCAAGTTCACGGGCAAGATCAACAAGCTGACGTTCAAGCTCGGACCAGAGTTGAAGGACCCGGCGCAAGCCAAGGCAGAACTTGGACCTATGCCGGCGCCGGAGCCGGATCCCATTGAAGAGTCGAAGTCTCAAAAGCCACCCGCGAACGTTGGGAAGAAATGAAAGGCGCATTGGCGTTCGCCGCCATCAGCGAAGCTGCAACGGGATTGGCGCTGTTGATCGCGCCGTCGCTGGTTGGCCAATTGTTGCTGGGCGAGCAGCTTTCCGGTGTCGCAACGCCGCTCGCGCGTGTCGCCGGCATTGCGCTGATTGCCTTGGGGATCGCCTGTTGGCCAGGGTGGCTGCCACTGCCGGGCATGTTGATCTACAACGGAGCCATCACCCTATATTTGGCCTACCTCGGTTTCGCAGGTGGATTGAGCGGCGTCCTTCTGTGGCCGGCAGTCGTCCTTCATCTAATCCTGACCACGCTCTTGATGCGCGGCGGCTCGCAAAGCCGCGACCGCTGAATTTCTCATCGACCCCGCCGTTTCCGGGGAAGCTTCAAAATTCTTCTGGCTCAGTGCCTTGCGTATTGAAGAGTATCCAAAGCTTTAACGTATCCCATCCCGGATCATGTATCCGGCGCCGCGGATCGTGTGCAGCAGCGGCCGCTCAAAACCCTTGTCGATCTTGGAGCGCAGCCGCGAAATGTGCACGTCGATCACGTTGGTCTGCGGATCGAAATGGTAGTCCCAGACGTTCTCCAGCAGCATGGTGCGCGTCACCACCTGGCCGGCATGCTTCATGAGGTATTCGAGCAGGCGGAATTCGCGCGGCTGGAGCGTCAGTTCGTCCTTGCCGCGGGCGACGCGATGGGACAGCCGGTCGAGTTCGAGATCGCCGACGCGGTAGAGCGTGTCCTCGGCCGGACCGCCGCGGCGCCGTGACAGCACTTCGACCCGGGCCAGCAACTCGGCAAAGGAATAAGGCTTCGGCAGATAGTCGTCGCCGCCGGCGCGCAGACCCTTAATGCGATCGTCGACCTGCCCGAGCGCGGAGAGAATCAGCACCGGCGACGAGTCGCCCTTGTCGCGCAACGCGCCGATCAGGGACAGGCCGTCACGCTTGGGCAGCATGCGGTCGACCACCAGCACGTCGTAATCGCCGCTCTCGGCCATGGCGAGGCCTTCCTCGCCGTCGGCGGCGTGGTCGGCAATGTGTCCGACTTCACGAAACGCCTTCACGAGATAGTCGGCGGATTCGCGGTCGTCTTCGATGATGAGGAGGCGCATCGTGCGTTCGGCGGCGGTCAAGGGGGTCAACCTTCTCTGAACATGGCGCGAGCGGCAATCGCATGCAAGCCAAGCAAACGGGACTTGGGTAGGCAAAAAGGCGGGCGGTGAAGCTGGGGGGACCTCACCGCCCTAGGCCTTCCGACGGAGGGGGGCGTAATTCCACCGGAAGGTAGGCTGGGGGAGCGGGCCTTACGCTGCTCCCCCGAAGGGCGTCGGCGGCGGGGGCGACTGATGCCGGCGACACCCCTCATCTCGTAGACCTCCTGACGGCTTAGCCCTTGGCGATGGGCACGGCGACGAAGCGCGACTGGCCGCCGCTCTTCACGCGCATCAGGACGCTGTTCTTGTTGTCGGTCCGCGCCGTGTTGATGGCGTCGCGGACTTCGCCGGCGGTGCTCACGCTCTTGCCGCCGACTTCGAGAATAACGTCGCCTTCCTTGAAGCCGCGTTCGGCCGCGGCGCTCTTCGGATCGACTTCGGTGACCACGACACCTTCCTTGCCGGCGCCAGCCACGGAGTCGGCGGGCGCGACGGTCATGCCGAGCTTGGGCACGTCGGTGCCACGGCTCGCACCCTTGCCGCTATCCTTGTCGGTGTCGGCCTTGGCCTCGATCGTGTTCGGCAGCTGGCCGAGGGTGAGGTTCACGACCTTGTCCTGGCCCTTGTGCAACACGTTGAGCTTCACGGTCGCGCCGGGCGCCATGCCGCCGATGGTGCGGGCAAGCTCGCGGGCATCCTTGACGGATTCACCGTTGACCGAGGTGATCACGTCGCCGGACTCGATGCCGGCCTTCGCCGCCGGACCGTTCGCCTGCGGCTCCGCCACCAGCGCACCTTCAGCCTTCTTCATGCCGAGGCTGTCGGCGATGTCGGAGGTGACAGGCTGGATCTGGACGCCGATCCAGCCGCGGCTGACCGAGCCCTTGTCCTTGAGCTGGGCCACCACGCTCTTCACGGTGCTCGCGGGAATCGAGAACGCGATGCCGACGCTGCCGCCGGAGGGCGAGTAGATCGCGGTATTGACGCCCATCACCTCGCCGTTGGTGTCGAAAGCGGGACCACCGGAATTGCCCTTGTTCACGGGCGCATCGATCTGGATGAAATCGTCATAGGGACCGTTGCCGATGTCGCGGCCGCTGGCCGAGACGATCCCCGCAGTCACGGTGCCGCCGAGGCCGAAGGGATTGCCGACCGCGAGCACCCAGTCGCCGATCCGCGGCTTGCTGTCGGCGAGCTTGGCGAACGGGAAGTTCGAGCTGCCCTCGACCTTGATGAGGGCGAGGTCAGTGCGCTGGTCGGTGCCGATCACCTTGGCGGTATAGGTCTTGCCGTCGTCGGTCGTGACCTCGACCTTGTCGGCGCCGTCGACCACGTGGTTGTTGGTCACGGCAAAACCGTCGGCGGAGATGAAGAAGCCGGAGCCCTGGCCCTGCACGACGCGGCCGCGGCCACCCTTCTGGCCCGGGAAACCATCCGGACCGCCGAAGCGGCGGAAGAAGCGCTCCATCGGCGAGCCCGGCTGGAACGGCGAGGAGGAATCATCGCCATCGTCGTTGCTCGCGGTCTTCTCCTTGATATTGACCTTCACCGAGATCACCGACGGTTTCACGCGCTCGACGATGTCGGCGAAGCCGACCGGACGCTCAACCTTCCGGACCTCGTTGTTGACCTGCGCATGCGCCGGGCTGGAGAACAGCTCGCTCGGCGAGGTCGACGGGCTGAAGCCGTGGACGGCAATCCCGAGGCCAGCGACGACCGAAGCCATCAGCGCGATCCTGCGCGCGGAGAAAACCGACCGGCGGGGCGGCCGGTAGGACGGAAGGTTCGTGAGGTCGGGACGGTCGGTCATGCAGGAATCTCCAAGGCCTTGAATTCTTTCGGTGCCGGATGGCAGCACGTTACGGACATGAAGATGGGGGCTCCCGCCTTACCGTGCGCTGGCGGCGGGGTTAAACTTTTGTAATGAAGGGTCGCGCCGTTGCGGCAGTTTATCGCACGCCGAAAGTCGTGGCCTTGCAGGAACTTAATCGAGTTCCCCTGACGAGCGTCGAACACGCCTTTGGCGAGATCAGCTCGCCTTCACGCTGACGATGAATTCGTCGACTTCACGCTTCAGGGTTTCGGCCTGCTGCGACAGATCGACGGCGGAATCGCGCGCTTCGGCCGCCATGCGGCCGGTCTCCGCCGACGTCGAGGTGATCTGGACGATGTGGTTGGAGACGTCCAGCGTTCCATGCGCGGCATCCTGCGCGCTGCGGGTGATGTCCTGCGTGGCGTTGCGCTGCTGGGCGGTGTCGACCTCGATGCCCGACATGATCGACGAGATCTCCGACAGCGTCTTCGAGATGCCGTCGATCGCGCCGCGCGTCTGCGCGGTGATGCCCTGGATGCTTGCGACGTGCGAGGTGATTTCTTCCGTCGCCTTGCTGGTCTGGTGCGCGAGGCTCTTCACTTCGGAGGCAACCACGGCAAAACCCTTGCCGGCGTCCCCTGCCCGCGCCGCCTCGATGGTGGCGTTGAGCGCCAGCAGGTTGGTCTGCGAGGCGATCGCCTGCACGAGCTGCACGACCTCGCCGATCTTGTCGGCGGCATCCGACAGCGTGTGGATGGTGTCGCGGCTCTTCTCGGCCTGCGTCGCCGCGCCTTCGGCACGCTGCGTCGCGTCGGTGACGCGGCGGCTGATCGTGCCGATCGAGTTCGTCATCTCCTCGGCCGAGCCCGCGACGATCTGCACGCTGGCGCTGGCCTGGTTCGCCGCGCTCGCGACCGCATTGGCCTTGGAGCTGGTGTCGCTGGCCGTCCGTGACAGCGTTTCGGCATTGCTCTTCAGGTGTACGGCCGAGGACGCCACGCTGTCGACCACACTAGCAACGAGATCGTTGAAGCGCTTGATCCGGCAGGAATTTCGACCGCTCGGCCTGATGCTGCGCTTCGTGTAATTGCTGCTCGGTGAGGCGCCGCCGCTCCAAGCCGTTTGTCTTGAACACTTCCAGTGCGCCGGCGAGCAGGCCGATCTCGTTGGTACCGCCGAGGCCCGGAACAGGCGTCTCGAATTTCTGATCGGCGACCTCACGCATGGCGTGCACAATCGCCGCCAGCGGATTGAGGATGCCGTTGCGCACGGCAAACCAGGTGGTGAGGCAGATCGCGACAGCGACCACCGCGATCACGCCGCAGGCGATCAGAAAATAGGAGAATGCCGCCTGCGCCTGCTGGTAGATCAGCATTGCATGCTCGCGCGCGGGGCCGCTCAGCGCGGCGAAATCCGACGACAGGCTGGTGATCTCGTTGTTGAGGTAGAGCACCGCGACGAAGCCGGTGCCGCCGCCAATGCCCAGCAGGAACAATAATGCAGCGACGACGGCACCGACCAGGAAGCGGATCGTCAGATTGCTGTTCGTGAACATCGGCTGAGGACTCAAACGTCTGGAATTGAATTTCGCGACAAGCTTCCAGACAAAGGTCAACAGAGCATGAAACAGGCTGCGGCAGACGGCCTACGTATCATTACTTAGGCCGGGACGACTTGAAGTCGCTAGGACGACTTCGTCTCGTCCGACATCAAGGCTGCGAGCCGAGCCTCTTCCTCGGGCGTGAGCGGCGGAGCTGGTAGGTCTGCACCGCTTCGCGCGCGCCGGCGGATTTGCAGCCAGAGCGCCAGGCCGCCGCCAATCAGCAGCAGCGGCGCGAGCAGCCACAACAGCATGGTCTGCCGCTCGAAGCGCGGCTTGAGCAGCACGAACTCGCCATAGCGCGCGACCAGGAAGTCGAGCACCTGCGAATTGCTGTCGCCGGCAGCGATCCGCTCGCGCACCAGCAGCCGCAAATCGCGCGCCAGCGGTGCGTCGGAATCGTCGATCGACTGGTTCTGGCAGACCATGCAGCGCAGCTCGCGCGATAGGTCGCGCGCGCGTGCCTCCTTCACGGGATCCGACATGATCTCGTCGGGCTGCACGGCGTGGGCGGCGGGCAAAGCCAGCAGCATGAGCGCAACGATCGTGACCATCATCCGCCGCATCGGATCACTCCGCCGGCTGAAGGCGCTGCTTGGCCCGCGCCGGCTTCGGTGCGCCGACCCGCAGGCGCCGATCGGACAGCGACAGCATGCCGCCAACGGCCATGAGCACCGGTCCCCACCAGATCAGCAGCACCAGCGGCTTGTGATAGATGCGCACCGCAATGGCGCCATCGGCAGTCGCGTCGCCGAGGGAAACGTAGAGCTGGCTCGCGCCGCGCGTCAGCAATGCGGCCTCGGTGGTCGAGGACCCGCGCGTCGTGAAGTTGCGCTTGGACGGCGTCATGACGCTGATCTTCTCACCGTCGCGGCTGACGTTGAACTCGGCGATCATCTCGCGGAAGTTCGGCCCCTGACGCTGGGACAGGCCGTCGAGCTTGAGATCATAGCCGGCGACGTGTGCAACGTCGTTCTGCTTCATGGTCGCGATATACTCGCTGTTCCAGGTGGTCTCGCAGACGATCCCGATCAGCGCGACGCCGAGGCCCGCATGGGCAAACACAGAACCCCAGGCCGAACGCGGCAGGCCGCGGGCCCGGTGCAGCGTCGTTGCGAACGGCAGGCGGAACAAACCGGTCCGTTCGGACAGATCGGTCACGGCACCGGCGATGACGAAGACTCCAAGCCCAATTGCCAATGGTGCCAGCGCACTGCCACCACGGGTCCAGGCCCAGACGATGGCGATCACAACGAGCGCGGCAACGCCCGCCGCGAGCAGCCGCTGGGTCACAGCGAGCAGATCGCCGCGCTTCCACGCCAGCATCGGCCCGAACGGCACCACGAGCAGCAGCAGCGCGAACAGCGGGACGAAGGTGAGATTGTAGAAGGGGGCGCCGACCGACATCTTGAAGTCGAGCGCTTCCATCGCCAGAGGATAGAGCGTGCCGAACAGCACGACCGCGCAAGCTACGCTGAGCAGCAGATTGTTCAACACCAGCGCGCCCTCGCGCGAGATCGGCGCGAACAGGCCGCCCTGCTTCAACGAGGTGGCGCGGCCCGCAAACAGCGAGAGGCTGCCGCCGATGAACAGGCAGAGGATCAGCAGGATGAACACGCCGCGCGTCGGATCGGTGGCGAAAGCGTGCACGGAGGTGATGACGCCCGAACGCACCAGGAAGGTGCCGAGCAGCGATAGCGAGAAGGTCAGGATCGACAGCAGGATGGTCCAGACCTTCAGCGCGTTGCGCTTCTCCATCACCAGCGCCGAGTGCAGCAGCGCCGTGCCGGCGAGCCACGGCATCAGCGAGGCGTTCTCGACCGGATCCCAGAACCACCAGCCGCCCCAGCCGAGCTCGTAATAGGCCCAGTACGACCCCATCGCGATGCCGAGGGTCAGGAAGATCCAGGCCACCAGCGTCCACGGCCGCACCCAGCGCGCCCAGGCCGCGTCGATCCGCCCCTCCATCAGCGCCGCGATGGCGAAGGAGAACGAGATCGAGAAGCCGACATAGCCGAGATAGAGCATCGGCGGATGCACGGCGAGGCCGATGTCCTGGAGCACCGGATTGAGATCGCGTCCCTCGATCGGCGGATTGGCGATGCGCAGGAACGGATTCGATGTCACCAGGATGAAGAGATAGAAGGCGCTGGCGATCCACGCCTGCACGGCCAGCACATGCGCGCGCAGCGACAGCGGCAGATTGTTGCCGAAGGCGGCGACCATTCCGCCGAACAGCGCCAGGATCGAGACCCACAGCAGCATCGAGCCTTCATGGTTCCCCCACACGCCGGTGATCTTGTAGATCAGCGGCTTCATCGAATGGGAGTTCTCGTAGACGTTGGCGACGGAGAAATCCGAGTTCACGTGAAGCATCACGAGCGCGATGAACGATGCACCGACGAACAGCAGCTGCGCCAGCGCGGCGGAGCGCGCCACGTTCATCAGCGCGTCATCGCGCAAGCGCGCACCGATCAGCGGCACGATGGACTGGATCAGCGCCAGGCCGAGAGCCAGCACCAGCGCGTAGTGTCCGGATTCCGCGATCAACGCACTGCTCCCTGCGGGTTGCCCTGCGCGGTCGTCGCCGCGGGCTTGACGCTATCAGAAGCCTTGGCGCCGTAATCGTCCTTCCAGTGCCCCTGCTTCTTCAGGGCATCGGCGACTTCCTTGGGCATGTAGGTCTCATCGTGCTTGGCGAGCACGGTGTCGGCCTTGAACACGCCATTGGCGTCGAGCGCGCCTTCGGCGACCACGCCCTGCCCTTCCCGGAACAGGTCGGGCAGGATGCCCTTGTAGGCGACCGGCAGCTTGGCGCCGCCGTCCGCAACCTCGAAGGTCACGGCGAGATTGTCGCCGCGCTGGAGCGAGCCGGGCTGCACCAGGCCGCCGAGACGAAACCGCTTGCCGGGCTCGACGTGCTTTTCGGCGACCATCGTCGGCGTCGAGAAGAACACGATGGAGTCGCGCAGAGCGTTGAGCACGAGCGCGGCCGCAAGCGCGAGCACCGCGAGGGAGCCGCCGATGATGGTCATACGTCGCTGCTTGCGCGTCATCGCGTATCCGTTCTCCGCTCGCCTCGTCCCGACATCGTCATCCGTCGAGCCCGAGAGTCTTGAGGCCTTCGTTGAGCTGGCGCAGCCGCGCGGCGTCGTTGGCGACCGCCTGTCGCGCGTCGGTCGAAGCGCCCATTGCCCTGTCACGATCGCCCATCACGAGATAGGCGCGCACCAGGCGCAGCCAACCCTCGACATCGTCGCCGTTCTGCTTCAGCCGGGTGGCCAGGCGTTCGACCATGCCGCGCACCATTGCGTTGCGATCGCCCTCGTTCATGTCCTTGGAGGCTGCGATCGTCTCGTCCGACAGCGCCGGCATCGTAGCACCACCGCCGCCGACCCGCACCAGCGAGGTCTGCACCAGAGGACGCCACGGCGCATCCGCCGGCGCTTTCGCCAGCAGTGAGCGCCAGATGTTGGCGGCGTCGTCCTTGCGGCCATCCTGCTCGGCGGCAAGCCCGAGGAAATAGTTCGCCTTGGGATCGTCCGCGTTCAGCCCATGCGCGCGCTCGAATTCGGTCTTGGCCTCGGCGGTCACCACGCCGCCGGCGGCAGCCGCGATCGCCTCGCCGAGATCGGCCCGGCGCTCCGAACTCTCGCCGTTGTAGGTGAGCGAGTTGCGATAGGCGCGCACCGCATCGTCGAAGCGGCCAAGCCGCACCAGCACCGGCGCGAGCACGTTCCAGCCGCGCCCGTCGGTCGGATTCTTTTCCAGATGCTGCTCGACCTGCACGACGAGATTCTCGAGCGCCATGCCGGACCCGGCCCCGCGCTCCCGCTGCGCCAGGGGAAAGTCCTGAAGCCTGGGCGAGCCGAGCGGCATGTAGACGCCGATCGCAATGAGCGGCAGGCCGGCAAGCGCCAGCACAGCCGCCGCGCGGCGCCATTTGAGGCTCGATGTCGGTTCCGATACCGGCTCGCTCCCGGCCGCGGCAAGCAGCCTGCGGCTGATCTCGACACGTGCGGCCTCGGCTTCCGGCGCGGCGATCAGTCCTGCGGCGAGATCACGCTCGATCTCGGCCAGCTGGTCCTTGTAAACCGCGACCTCGCTCCCCTGATTTTGCGCGCGTCCGCTGCGGCCGAGCGGCAGAAGCACGGCGAAAATCGCCGCGACCGTCATCAGCGCGAACACGAACCATAGCGTCATCTGGCAAGCTTCCGGCGGCGCGCGAACCGCGCCCATAGGTGGCTTTACACCACGGCCGGACGATGCGGCAATTGACAATTGTCAATTCGGCGCGACCGCACACAGTCCCGAAACTGTGAAAATCCAACGGCTTAACGGATCTCGAAGTCCGCGCTTTGAGCGGCGTCCTCGCCGTGCCCGTTGAAGGCCCTCAGGAAGTATGTTCCCGGCTCGATTGCTTCAGGCAATTTGATGCGCAACGCCCCGACGGGAACGGGCGATGCAACCCTGGTGACGGTCTCAGGCAGTTGGCGGCCGCTTGCCTTCTCGATCAGCACCACCTTCGCGCCAACCATCAGCCTCTGATATTTGGCGACAATGACGCGGTTTTCAATTTCGATGGAGCTGATAAGGGGTTTCATGCGCCCACAGATAGAAATTCCAAAATCTTGCACGGCGACCGTAGGGCCCGCCACCGGCACCGTCAACCACAAATTGTGATCACAAAAAAATGCGCTTGATCAGCTTGCCCGCGACGATTTGCGCTCGCCCGTGGCCGCGTTCTCTGCGGCGCGGCTCATCAGCGACGCGTAATCATCGCCGAACAGCACCTGGCAGAAGCGGATCGCGGCCTGCACCTGCTGCTGCCGATAGGTGCGGACCTTGTGATCGGCCGCTCGCAGCGACTGCACCAACTGCTCGGTCGAGCGTTCGACATATTGCTGGAGATCGGAATAGGTGCGCAGCGTCACTTCGTTGATCGCAAGCTCGCTCGCATAGTTGCGGCAGGTCGCGACGAAATCGATCAGTGCCGCGGTTTCCTCGACCTCGGTGCTGTCGATCCGCGCCCCCGGCGGAATATCCTTCTCGGCGCGCTGGCGCAGGATGCGGCGAACCCGGCCGGGAACGCTGTCGATCTCCGATTGCAGCGCATTGGAGATGTCGGCCCGGATCGAGGTCAGCTGCTTGCCCCAGACGGAATCGTTACGCAGATCGAGCTCGGTGCGAAGACCGCGCACGCCGTCATGCAGCGCCTTGAGATTGTCCGCGACGTTCTCGAAATGACCGCGCTTGATGTCCATGCGCAGGATCGCGGCAACGCAGGACAAATCATGCAAAGCGATCGTGACGGCCACGCCGTAGGGCGTGGCCGCGACGCGGATCTCGTCGTCGGACGCGGCAATCTTGATGGCGAGGCGGATGATCTGCCACGGCGCGGTCATCCGCTGCACGACCATCGACAGCGCGAAGGCCAGCATCTGCGGCGTCTGGAGCGCGGGGATGTTGAGTGTGGACGTCACAGATGCGATCTGGGCTTCGCCGAAGGTACGCAGGAAGCGCGGCAGCTTCTCGTTCAGCGTAGCGATGGCTTCCCGGACCTGAAGCACCGCTCCGATCGAATAGAGGTCCTCGATCACGTTGGGCGGGCCGACACGGGCGAGCGCGCGCGACTTGTCGCCGCCGCCGGGACCCGTCAACCCGAAGATGGCATCCGCGGCCACGGCCTGGAGCCTCGCCGCGAGGGCTTCGACCTGCCCTGCACTGTCTGAAGCCGGCATGCGCGCCAGCGCCGCCTCGAATTCGTTGACCTTGTCGGGGGCGCCATCGCGGCCGAGCCATTGCCAGATCGGATGCAGCGAGGAGCGACGGATCTGGCCGACCCTGACAGGGGCGCCCGCCTCGACCAGGAACGGTTCCAGCACCTGGAACAACAGCCGCGACAGATCGTCCGTGCGCGGCGGCGCAGCCTCGTCGACTTCGGTCTTGCGGACGATCTTGCGCAGCTGCTCGAGCACGAGGGTCGCCACCGCCGTGTCCTGGCCACGCTCAAGCGCGCGCTCGAACTCCCGCATCAGCAGCGCCTGCGACTGCGGCGGGAGCTGCGCGAGATATTCCCTCAGCCGCTCGATCGATGTCTGGCTCATGCGCCCGGGTGATGCACGATAAAATGGCAGACGTGGGATGCGTCCTGCGCGATCATAGATGGGGCCCACTTAAGAAGCCGTTTAGGAAGTCGCTTCGAAATAGCTCCGGTTTCGTCCGGATCGGTACCGGACCAGCCAAATAGTCGTGCCGGAACAAAGGATTATATTCCGGGAAGGACCAGCTCCGCCCGCAGGCCACCGGTCGGGGCGCCCGCGAGCGAGAGGCTGCCGCCATAGAGCGCGGCGAGGTCGGTCACGATGGACAGGCCGAGCCCCGAGCCGGGCTTGGACTCGTCGAGCCGCTGGCCGCGCCGGGAGACCTGGGCGCGCTCGGCCTCCGACAGGCCGCGGCCATCGTCGTCGACGATGATCCGCAGGCGCGGGCCGGCGCCCGTCTGGTGCGGCGCTTCCACCAGAACCTCGATGAAGACCTGCGAGGCCGCCCATTTGCAGGCATTGTCGACGAGATTGCCGACCATCTCCTCCAGATCTTGCCGCTCGCCGCGAAATTTTGCGGACGGATCGGCCTTGGCCTCGACCACGATGTCGCGATCGCGATGGATCTTCTCCATGGTCCGCCGCAGCGCCTCGATGACGGGTGCGACCTCCGTCACGGTCGCGACCACCGAGACGCGTGCCGCGATGCGCGCGCGCTCCAGATGATGGGCGAGCTGGTCGCGCATCACGTCCGCCTGCTCCATCACCTTGGCTGCGAACGGCTCGGTGGCGTGCGTGCCGGCCTCATTCACGATCACCGAGAGCGGCGTCTTGATCGCATGGGCGAGGTTGCCGACATGGGTGCGCGCGCGCTCGACGATCTCGCGATTGGCATCGATCAGCGCGTTGGTCTCGCGCGCCAACGGCGCGATCTCGACCGGGAATTCACCTTCGAGCCGCTCCGCCCGCCCCGAGCGGATGTCGGCGATAGATTCCGAGATGCGCTTGAGCGGCGCAAGACCGAACCTCACCTGGAACACCGTGGTCAGCAGCAGCACGATGCCGAGCGCGGTGAAGGTGCCGCCGAGGTAGTAGTCGAAGCTCCGCGTCTCGTCGAAAATCTCGGTGTCGTCACCGGCGACGCTGACCAGATATTTGCCGTCCGCACCGAGATCGACCGGCCGCTCCACCATGCGCAGGTTCTGTCCCTCGGGCCCGTCGACATAGGCGAGGCGAATGCCGGCGGCGGTGAGCTCGGTGCCCTGCTCCTCCAGCTTCGGCAGCTTCTTGTCCCAGAGCGAGCGCGAGGAGCGCACCTCCGGCTTTTCGGTATCGGTCCGCGTGATCTGCCAGTACCAGCCCGACAGCGGTAGCTCGAACAGGGGCTCGCCGAGCGACTGGAACTGACGGTCCGGCGGCTCGTCGGGGGTCGCGACCTCGGCGATGAGGGTGCGCAGATAGAGATTGAGCCGGCGGTCGAAGGCGCGCTCGGTGGCGCTCTTGTAGACCGACGACAGCACCACCCCGGTGATGGCCAGGATCACCACGAGCCACGCCGTCGCCGATAGGAACAGGCGGTTGGCAAGCGAGCTAGCGGGCATCGGAAGGATCCCGGCAGGCGCGGGGTGGCGGGGCGTCGGACGTCATGACCGGACCAAGGCCCCTGTTCGGCCGGCCGTCAAGTCCTGACGCCTCAAGCGCCGGGAGCAGGCGGCGGGGTCAGGAGATAGCCGAGGCCGCGGACGGTCTGAATGATGTCGACGTCGAGCTTCTTGCGGATGCGGCCGACGAAGACCTCGATGGTGTTGGAGTCGCGGTCGAAGTCCTGGTCGTAGAGGTGTTCGACCAGCTCGGTGCGGGACACGACGCGCCCCGAATGGTGCATCAGGTAGGCCAGAAGCCGATATTCGTGCGAGGTCATCTTGACGGGATTGCCGGAGACGCTGACCCGCCCGGTCCTGGTGTCGAGCGTGACGGGGCCGCAACTCAATTCGCTCTGGGCATGGCCGGTGGAGCGGCGCAGCAGCGCGCGGATGCGCGCCAGCACCTCCTCCAGATGGAACGGCTTCGGCACGTAATCGTCGGCGCCGGCATCGAACCCCTGGACCTTGTCGCTCCAGCGGTCACGCGCGGTGAGGATCAGGACCGGCATGGTGCGGCCGTTGCGGCGCCAGGCTTCCAGCACCGAGATGCCGTCCTTCTTCGGCAGGCCGATGTCGAGCACAACGGCATCGTAGGGCTCATTATCGCCGAGATAATGCCCCTCCTCGCCGTCGAAGGCACGGTCGACGACGTAGCCGGCGTCGGTCAGCGCCTTGGTGAGCTGCCGATTGAGATCGGGGTCGTCCTCAACAACAAGCAGGCGCACGCTTCTCTCCAGAAATAGACTGCACAATCGATCGCCAGAGATGAGCAATTCCGGCGTGAACTGAATATGAACACGGGGAACCGGCCGCGTTACTTTTTGGTCATATAGAGCTTCTCAAGCGCCGACGCGACGGCGCCCGCCAGGCAGCCACCGGACGAGCCGGCGGGCGTGGCGGGCGCAATGTGCCGCGTTACGCGGCGAGTCGGAAGGTCCGAACCGTCCCGTCGATCGGCCGTCAGGTCCGGAAGAACACGAACCAGATGACGGCAAGGATCAGGACCGCGAGCCCGGTCGAGATGGTAAGCAGGGCCGCCACTGACGGCCCGGGCTCGCCCTGACGCGCCTCGGTGGCGGTTTCGACGATCTGATCGTGCTCTCGCGTGGCTGCCATAGTGCCCTCAATCTCTGGATGTCGGCTGCGGTGGTCGCAACCCCCTCGCGGCCTGATGTCTTGAGCCAACGCGTGATTGGATATGATGTTCCGGTTTTTGCCGCTGCATCGGGCTGCAACCGCGCGCCGGGCGGCCGGTTAACGCAGTTGCAAGATTCCGCAATCCGCCTTGCTATGATTCGTTGTTCCCCGATGGTATCCTCGTCCTCTGTCCCCGTTGCGTTTGGAGTAGCCCATGGCCCCCCGCGCCAATTGGAAGGGTTTTCTGCGTCTGTCGCTCGTGACCTGCCCGGTCGCGCTGTATCCGGCCACTTCGGATACCGAGAAGGTTTCGTTCAACCAGATCAACCGCAAGACCGGCCACCGGATCAAGTACCTCAAGGTCGACGCCGAGACCGGTGACGAGGTGACCTCCGAGGACATCGTCAAGGGCTACAAGGTCGACACCGACACCTATATCGAGGTCACCAAGGACGAGCTCGACGACATCGCGCTGGACTCCACGCACACGATCGAGATCGACGAGTTCGTGCCGAAGACCGATATCGACAGCCGCTATTTGATCCGTCCCTATTATCTCGTGCCTGACGGCAAGGTCGGCCACGACGCCTTCGCGGTGATCCGCGAGACCATCCGCAGCATGGACAAGGTCGCGATCGGCCGCGTCGTGCTGACCAACCGCGAGCACATCATCGCGCTCGAGCCGCTCGAGAGCGGGCTGATGGGCACGCTGCTGCGCTACCCTTACGAGGTGCGCAGCGAGAAGGAATATTTCGACGACATCCAGGACGTGAAGCTGACCAGGGACATGCTCGACCTCGCAAAGCACATCGTCGAGAAGAAGTCCGGCGCGTTCGAGCCCGAGCTGTTCGAGGATCACTACGAGACCGCTCTGATCGACCTCATCAACAAGAAGCGCAGTGGTGCACCGATCGCGGCGAAGGCCGCGCCGAAGACCGGCGGCAACGTCATCAACCTGATGGACGCGTTGAAGAAGAGCATCGCCGGCGAGAAGGACATGGCGCCCACGGCCAAGGCCGCCAAGGAGCCCGTCAGGGAGACCGTCAAGGGCAAGAAGCCGAAGAAGCGCGTCGAGGGCCAGCGCGAGATGCTGCTGCCGATCGCCGGCAAGGGCGGCAAGACTGCAGCAGCCAAGGAAGCGCCGCCCAAGAAGGCCGACAAGCCGGTCCGCGCGCCGGCGCGGGCGAAGAAGGCCGGTTAGACGCAATCCGCGTCTGCAATCGCGCCGTGATGTCTCCCCTCGCCGATCGGCCGGCCTGACATGCCCTGGTCGACGGCGTTCGACGATCCCGTTCGCGTAAGTCACAAGCGCAAGCTGTTGACGCTGCAAGACGCGGCAGACTACATCATGCAGCTGCCTGAGGACGCACAGCACGAGGTGCACTGGCAGACCGCCATCGAGACCTTGATCAACGCAGCCGAGACAGGCGGCGGCTGGGTGATGTTCGCCCGCATCGCGATGTTGCGGGCGCTGAATGCGGACGGCCGCAGCCGATGAGCGCCTTGGTTGTCATTCCTGGCAGGCATCCGTGCCGACCGTGACGAACAGGCTCAACAAACCGTTAATCGGCGCCCTCGTGTCCAGCACGACAGGGTATTCCTACGGGCGACAAAATTAACCGTTGGTTCCCCTTATGCGCAGCATGGTTCCGGCTCCGATCGAGCCAAGGTTCGCGTGCCCCGTGCAGCAGGACGTCAGAAAGAACTACATCAGCATCGTGAACGACGCGCCTGATCACGAGCAGGCGGCGAGCACGGCGCCGCGGCCGCAGCCGTGCACGATGAAGGACTTCGTCGGCCGTCTCGCGACCGTGCTGAAGCGCCGCCTCCCCGCCGCACCGGGCCCGACCATCACGCCCTGACAGGCGCACCGGCGTCCGCGTGTCCTTGCGGGGGGCGGTCGATTTGAATCCATTTGGATGGATCGATGGAACCTTAATTTAATGGATGCCATCGTATGTGACGGAGGCGCGGCCGCCCGGGCTTCATTCTTCCGTCGCGCAGAAAAATCTATTCGAACTATTTACCAGTCCGAAAACGACGCTGCCACACATTGGATCGGATGAAGAGGAGTTGGCAATGACTTTGCTTAGGTCTTTCCTTGCCGATGAGACTGGCGCAACCGCCATCGAATACGGCCTGATTGCCGCCGGCATTGCGCTGGCGATCGTGACCGTCGTGAACAACACGGGCAGCCAGCTCCTCAACAACAAGTTCAACTCGATCAGCTCGTCGCTGAAGTAAAAGCCGCCTCGTAACGGCCGCCCTGGCCTGAGGCGACGTCCTGCACGCGCCGACCCCGGCGCGGCCGTCGGCGCATGCTCCCTCCCCGATCTCGTCATTGCGAGCGATAGCGAAGCAATCCAGAGTCCTCCCGCGGAGGAATTCTGGATTACCCCGCTGCGCTCGCAATAGCGCGTGGCCCGTAACGCACTCAAAATCGTGTCCCGGACGCTACGCAACGTCCTTCAAGCAACCACATCCTCGCGCTCCCGCGCTTTGACGGCCTTTTGAGTCCTGATAGTCTTCAGCCCGTTGTGGTTCGACGAACCATGCTCAATCATTGGACCAGAGCGGCTTGAAGGATGCGGATGAGAAGCGTGACGCTCTTGGCTCTCAGCCTCATGTTTGTCGGCGCCTGGTCGCACGACAGCGCGAGAGGACAGACTTCGGTCGCGCCTCCGGTTTCGCTTGCTCCGCCCAATGCATCGCCGCCGCGCGCGAGCGCCAAAACTTCCAGAATTCCGCCGGCGACATCCGGCAGGGAGGCTTCGCCGCCTGTGATCGGCGGGCCTCCGCCGATGCCTAATCCGCCCGCCGACTACGATGGCTTCAGTGTAGGCACCGTCGACGACAATGACGCCTCAAGCCAGGTGACGCCGCCTGTGAGGTCACGCGCAGCAAAGGGCGCCAAGTCCAATTCCACGTCCAATCCTGATACAAATGGCCTCGGCGGCCAGTCATCGGTCGATCAGGAAGACGAGGCGCTGAAACGAAAGCTGACGATCTGCAAAAACTGCAAGTAGGACGTTTGTAGCCCGGATTGCGCTTCCGCCTTCGCTCTTCGAGCTACGGCGGACAAGTCGCCCTATCCGGGCTACGGCAGCTCGCTGCATGGCTGACCTACCGCGACCGTCGCCCAACCGTGCTTTACCCTCCTGTAAATTCCTGATCCTCTCTCCCCAATCGACCGGAGCAACCGGCCTGCGCCTGAGGAGAGAGACGCCATGAAGCTCGGCACCGCCATTGCGGAAATCATGAAGCGCGAGGGGATCGAGATCCTCTGCGGTTATCCGGTCAACCATCTGATCGAGCACGCGGCCAAGGCCGAAATCCGGCCGGTGATGGTGCGGCAGGAGCGCGTCGGGGTGCACATGGCGGATGCGATCTCGCGGGTGACGTCGGGGCGATCGATCGGCGCGTTCTGCATGCAGCACGGGCCCGGCGCCGAGAACGCGATGGGTGGCGTTGCGCAATGCTACGGCGAATCCGTGCCCGTGCTGGTGCTGCCGATGGGCTATCAGCGCCGGCTCGCGCATATCGAGCCGAACTTCAATTCCAGCGAGGCGATGAAGGCGTTTTCGAAATCGTCCGAGCCGATCATTCTGGCGGCCGAGGTCACCAACATTTTTCGCCGTGCCTTCACCAAGCTCAAGAACGGCCGCGGCGGGCCCGTCATCGTCGAGATCCCCGCCGACATGTGGAACGAGGAGGTGCCGGAGCCGCTGAACTACACGCCGGTGCTGCGCACGCGCTACGGCGCCGATCCTGTTCATGTGAAGGAGGCAGCGGGCCTGCTCGTCAACGCGAAGCGCCCCGTGATCTATGCCGGCCAGGGCGTGCACTACGCGCAGGCCTGGCCGCAACTGAAGCGGCTCGCCGAGCGGCTCGCCATTCCCGTCACCACCAGTTTAGGGGGCAAATCATCGTTCCCGGAAACGCATCCGCTATCGCTCGGCTCGGGCGGCCTCGCGGTGCCGCGCGCGGTCCCCAAATTCCTCGCTGAGGCCGACGTCATCTTCGGCATCGGCTGCTCGTTCACGGAAACCAGTTTCGGCGTCGCGATGCCGAAGGGCAAGACCATCATCCACTCCACGCTCGATCCGAACCATCTCAACAAGGATGTGGAAGCCAAGGTCGGCCTCGTCGGCGATGCCGGCCTCGTGCTCGATGCGCTGCTGGAGGAGATCGGCAAGACCGTCACGGCGGATCGCGACGCATCAGCGGTCGCGGCCGAGATCGCCGCTTCACACAAGGAGTGGCTGGCCAAATGGATACCGAAACTCACCAGCAATGACGCCCCGCTCAGCCCCTATCGTGTGCTCTGGGACCTCCAGCACACCGTCGACATCAAGAACACCATCATCACCCACGATGCAGGCAGCCCGCGCGACCAGCTCTCGCCGTTCTGGAAGGCGGTCGAGCCCCTCACCTATCTCGGCTGGGGCAAGACGACGCAGCTCGGCTACGGCCTTGGGCTGGCGATGGGCGCAAAACTCGCAAAGCCCGACAAGCTCTGCATCAATGTCTGGGGCGACGCCGCCATCGGTTTCACCGGTATGGATTTCGAGACCGCGGTGCGCGAGCGCATCCCGATCATGTCGATCCTGCTCAACAATTTCTCGATGGCGATCGAGTTGAAGGTGATGCCGATCTCGACCGAGAAATATCGCTCGACCGACATCTCCGGCGACTATGCCGCAATGGCGCGCGCTTTTGGCGGCCATGGCGAGCGGGTGACGAGGCCGGAGGACATCATCCCCGCGATCAAGCGCGGCATCCAGAAGACGAAGGAAGGCGTGCCCGTGCTGCTGGAGTTCATCACCAGCAAGGAGACCGAGGTGTCGCGGCCGGGCACATGAGCCGTTTGCACTAAGGCGGGGGCTCGGCGCTGGCTCCGGCCGCAGGAGATGTGATAATCGGGCTTGGTACCGCGTACGTCGCGGCGCTTAGCCGGATGATCAATGACCGCGCCTCCCCAGGACAAGGCCGCCGAGCTCGAACGGCAATTGCGATCCCAAGCGGCCGAGAACGCCCGCCTGCAAGCCGAGCTTGCCATTGCGCGCGACCGCCAGAACGCCAGCATGGAGATCCTGCGCACCATCGCTAACTCCTCGGGCGATGCGGAGGGCTCGCTGCAACAGATCGCGGAAGCGACCATGCATCTGTTCGGCGCGCCGAGCGCCACCATTCACATTGCGGAAGGCGACGGGTGGTCCAGGGTGATCCGGGTCGGCGACAGCTCTATGCGCGTCGGCGCCGGCGTGCCGCTCGCCCAGCTCAAGATCGGCGGCCGCAACATGCCCGGCACCATCGTGGCCGAGAACCGGCAGGTTCATGTTCCCGATCTCGACAATGTCGATCCGGCCATCGCCGACTGGCCCGGCATGCCTCACGCTCGCGCCGCCGGCACGCGTTCGATGTCCGGCTCGCCGCTGCGGCTTGAAGGTAAGGCGATCGGCGCGTTGATCGTCTACCGCGACCGCCTCGCGCCCTTCACCGATGATGAGATGGCGCTGCAACAGAGCTTTGCCGACCAGGCCGCGATCGCTATCGAGAACGCGCGCCTGTTCAACGAGACGCGGGAATCACTGGAACGGCAGACCGCGACCGCCGACATTCTGAAAGTGCTGGCGAGTTCGCCCTCCGACGTGCAGCCGGTGTTCGACGCCGTCGCCGCCAACGCCAACCGGCTGATCGGCGGCTTCTCCACCGCCGTGCTGCGCTATGTCGACGGCGCCGCGCACCTCGTGGCATTCACGCCGGGCGATCCAGCCGGCGACCGCGTGCTCCAGGCCTCGTTTCCGGTGCCGTTCGCGCAGTTCCCGGCGTACCAGCTCACGGCCCATGGTGAATCGGCGCAGCTGCCGGATACCGAGCTCGAGCCGGCGGCACGCGACATCGCGCGCGCCCGCGGCTTTCGCAGCATGCTGTTCACGCCGCTGATGAGCGAGGGCGAGGCCAAAGGCGTCATCATCGCCACGCGGCGGACGACCGGCACATTCGCCGAGCATCATGTGCGGCTGCTGCAGACCTTCGCCGACCAGGCGGTGATCGCGGTCAAGAATGTCAGCCTGTTCAACGCCACCAGGGAAGCGCTGGAACGGCAGACCGCGACCGCCGACATCCTCAAGGTGATCGCGGCCTCGCCGGCCGACGTCACGCCGGTGTTCCAGGCCATCTCCGACAGTGCCAAGGCGCTGGTCGGCGGACATTCCTCCACCGTCACCCGCGTCTTCAACGGCATGCTGCATCTGGCCGCCTTCACCACCGACAACGAGGCCGGCAACGCGGAGCTGCGTAGCTCGTTCCCGGCGCCGCTTGCGGCATCGGGCATTCACAGCCGGGTGGCGACGAGTGGTGAATACGCCTTCCGCAGCGACATGCAGAACGAGCCCGACCTCACGGAGGCGATGCGGGAGCTGGCGCGGACGCGAGGCTATCGCAGCATCCTCGTGATTCCGATGCTGCGCGACGGCATTGCGATCGGAACCATCGGCGTGACGCGCCGCGAGGCCGGGCCTTTCCCGGACAAGGCGATCAGCCTGCTCAAGACCTTTGCCGACCAGGCCGTGATCGCGGTCGAGAACACCCGCCTGTTCAACGAGGTGCAGGACCGCACGCGGGAGCTCGCCAGATCGCTCGACGATTTGCGCGCGGCGCAAGACCGCCTGGTCCAGACCGAAAAGCTGGCCTCGCTCGGCCAGCTCACCGCCGGAATTGCGCACGAGATCAAGAACCCGCTCAACTTCGTCAACAATTTTGCATCGCTCTCGGCCGAGCTGACCGACGAGCTGAACGAGGTGCTTGCGCCCGTCCCGCTCGCCGACGATCTGCGCGCGGAGGTCGACGAGCTGACGGGGCTGCTGAGAGACAATCTTGGAAAGATCGTGCAGCACGGAAGGCGGGCCGATTCCATCGTCAAGAACATGCTGCTGCATTCGCGCGAGGGCGGCGGCGAGCACCGGCTGAGCGACATCAACGCCCTGGTCGAGGAGAGCCTCAACCTCGCCTATCACGGCGCGCGTGCCGAGAAGCCGCTCTTCGACGTGACGATGAAGAGCGAGCTCGACCCGGCGGCAGGTTCGGCGGAGGTGTTTCCGCAGGAGATTTCCCGGGTGCTTTTGAACCTGATCTCGAACGGGTTCTATGCGGTGACCAGGCGCCAGATGGGCAGCGGCGCCGCCGGTTACGAGCCGGTGGTGATCGCCGCGACCCGCGACCGCGGCGACAGCATCGAGATCCGCATCCGCGACAACGGCACCGGCATTCCGGAAGACGTGAAGGCGAAGATGTTTAATCCGTTCTTCACCACCAAGCCGGCCGGCGAAGGTACCGGTCTCGGGCTGTCGATGAGCCACGACATCATCGTGAAGCAGCACGGCGGCACGATCGACGTCACGACAGAGCCCGGCGCGTTCACGGAGTTCACGATCCTGTTGCCGCGAAAGAGCAGCTTTCCGGACACGACCGGAGGATAGCGTGGCTCGGGAGGTGCTTTCATGAATCCAGCTCGGTTCATTCGGCGACAATTGCTGTCGCTGTCCGGCGTCGGCCTCATGCTGGGTGCGCTGTTCTTCGCTGCCGCGCTGACGCCGACGCTGATCCCGCGCAGCTATCTCACGCAAGGTGCCCTCGCCGGCGGCTGCTTTGCGATCGGCTATTTCACCGGAATCCTGTGGCGCCGGCTGTGGCACTATCTCGAACTGCCCGAACCTTCGGCGCGCGCAAGATCAATTGCGAATGCACTGGCCGCAGCCGTCTGCTTGCTCGTCGTCATCGTCTTCCTTTGGCGCACGGCCGAATGGCAGAACTCGATCCGCGCCGTGATGAAGATGGCGCCGTTGGAGACCGCCCATCCGCTCAAGGTCTGCGTCATCGCCCTGATCACGTTCGTCTTGCTGCTGGCGCTGGGGCGGCTGTTCGCGCTTGTCGCCCGCTTTCTCGCCGCGCGCACACGACGCCTCGTTCCGCGGAAGGTCGCGAACGTGATCGGCGTGCTCGTCGCAGCCCTGCTGTTCTGGTCGATCGCCAGCAATGTCCTGATCCGCACGGCGTTCAACGCACTCGATTCCTCCTTCCGCGAACTCGATGTTCTGTTCGAGCCCGAGCGGCCGCAGCCGACCGATCCCGGTCGGACGGGAAGCCCGGCATCGCTGGTGAAGTGGACCGAGCTCGGGCGCATGGGGCGCCGGTTCATTGCCTCAGGCCCGGCCGCAGCCGAGATCAGCGCCGTCACGGAAAGGCCTGCGCAGAATCCCGTGCGCGTCTATGTCGGGCTCGGGAGCCGCAACACCGCGCAAGCGCGCGCCAGGCTTGCGCTCGAGGAGCTCAAGCGCCAACACGGCTTCGACCGCAAAATCCTGATCGTCATCACGCCGACCGGCACGGGCTGGATCGATCCGGCCGCGATGGATACGGTCGAATATCTCCACCATGGCGATGTCGCGAGCGTCGCGATGCAGTATTCCTATCTCAACAGTCCGCTGTCGCTGCTGTTTCAGCCCGAATACGGCGCGGAAGCGTCGCGCGCACTGTTCGCGGAAATCTACGGCTACTGGACGACGCTGCCGAAGGACAAGCGGCCGAAGCTGTATCTGCATGGACTGAGCCTCGGCGCCATGAACTCGGAGAAATCCGCGGAGCTGTTCGAGACGATCGGGGATCCCATTGGCGGCGCGCTGTGGAGCGGGGCGCCATTCGAGAGCCGCATCTGGCGATCGGTCACCGCGAACCGCAATCCAGGATCGCCGGCCTGGCTCCCGGAATTCCGCGACGGCCGCCTCGTCCGCTTCATGAACCAGAACGGGCCGACGGTGCCGCCGGATAGGCCCTGGGGGCCGATGCGCGTCGTTTATCTGCAATATGCCAGCGACGCGATCACGTTCTTCGCCTACCGCGACGCCTATCGGGCGCCGGACTGGATGAATGCGCCGCGCGGGCCGGACGTATCACCGGAGCTGCGTTGGTATCCCATCGTGACGATGCTGCAGCTCGCCCTCGACATGGCGGTCGCGACCGCGACGCCGATGGGCTTTGGCCATGTCTACGCGCCAGAGCATTATGTCGATGCCTGGGTCGCGGTAACAGATGTCAGTGATTGGTCCGCCGAAGCACTCGCGCGGCTCAAGGAACAGCTTGCAGCGAAAGCGCGAAAGACGAGCGCAGGTGATGCCGACGACGATCCCGATCGCGGCGGCTAACCCCTACTCCGCCATCTCCACCTGCTGCGTGACGGAGGGGCCGGCGAGTGGCCGCTCCTCCATCATGATCAGGCAGAGCGCGGCGGTGGTCATCAGCGCGGTGGCGGCGCCGAAGACGTAGCGGAAGGCGTGGCGCATGTCGTCGGCGGGAATTGCGATGGCACCCGCGGCGTGATGCTCGCCGGCCAGCGGAACGTCGGTGCCGAGCGCGATCAGCAGGATCGCCGCGAACGCTGCGACCGTGAACGAGGACATCAGCGAGCGGAAGAAGTTCATCGCGCCGGTGATGGTGCCGACTTGCGGGCGCGCGACCGAATTCTGCAGCGAGACCACGCAGACCGGAAAGGTCGTGCCGAGGCCGAGCGCAAAGGCGGCCATCAGCATCAGCAAGCCCCACAGCGGCAAGGTGGTGACCGTGAGGGCGAGGCCGCACAGCGCGGCCCAGGACGTGCCGATGATGGCAACGCGCTTGTAGTGTTTTGCGCGCGCCATGGTACGGCCGGCAATCGCCGCGCCGCAGGTCGAGACCGCCGCGAGCGGAATCAGCGCAAGGCCCGCCTCGCTGGCGCTGAGATGGTAGACCGACTCGTAGTAGAGCGGCAGCTGCACGGTGAGGCCCGTGATCGCACCGAGCCCGCAGCCACCGGCTGTCATGGCGAAAGGCGCCACCGAACCCGTCAATAGCTTCAACGGCAGGAACGGCTCGTCGGCCCGCCGCGCGTGCCAGACGAAGGTGACCGCGAGCGCGACGGCGCCGCCCACCATCGCAAGCACGGTCGGCGAGAGCCACGGATAGCGCGTGCCGCCCCAGGTCAGCACCAGCATGAAGACGACCGCAGAGGCCATCAGCAGCACGCCGCCGAGCCAGTCGACCTTGCGCTTGCGGTGGAACACCGGGATCTTCTTCATCTTCGGCAGCAGCATCGCGATGGCGGCGGCCGCGAGCGGGAGATTGATCCAGAAGATCATCGACCAGTGCAGATGCTCGGCGAACACGCCGCCGATGACCGGGCCCAAAATGCCGCCGACCATCCAGACGCTGGAGAAATAGGCCTGGTACTGGCCGCGCTCGCGCGGGGAGACGATGTCGGAGATCACGGTCTGCACGACCGGCATGATGCCGCCGCCGCCGAGGCCCTGAAGACCGCGCGCCAGAATCAGCATCGGCATGCTCGGCGCGATCGCGCACAGCACGGAGCCGGCGACGAAAAGGCTGAGCGAAATGATGATCATCACGCGGCGGCCGTAGATATCGCTCAGCGTCCCGAACACCGGTGCGACCGCGGTCGAGGCGAGCAGATAGGCGGTGATGACCCAGGAGAGGTTGGAGACGTCGTTAAACTGGCGCCCGATGGTCGGCAGCGCGGTCGCGACGATGGTCTGGTCGAGCGCAGCCAGGAACATCGTCAGCATCAGGCTGATCACGATGGTCCGGACCTCGTCCTGCGACAACGGCGCCGGCGGCGCGAGCGAAGGCGCGTCGTCGACGCTCAAGACCTCGCTGGGAAGGCGGGACAGCTCTTCGGCAATGTCGTCAGGCAAAGCCTGAATGTCGGCAGAACTGCTCTGCCGGTCGAACTTGTTCATCTCGATCGGAAGCCGTGAGGAGGCGCAAACGCCGCGAAGGATTCGTTCTATGCAGGCAATGTAGAGAGGAAAGTTCTTCTCAGGCAGGCACCGCGGCGCATGGGTGCATCCCGCCGCGGGGTCATCGCGATGACGTGATTCGACGTCGCAGGCGGGTCAGTCCTTCGGACGTCGCTTCAGGCGTGCCCGTTTCGGCAGCTGCGCCGGCCATTGCACGATGTGGTCCTCGAGCTCCTCGTCCGGGATCTCCTCCTCGCTGCCCTCGACCCGGCCGCGGACGGAGACGCCGGCTTCATGAACGGTGTTGGGATCGCCCGAGACCAGCGGATGCCACCAATAGAGGTCGCGCCCTTCGGCGACCAGCTTGTAGCCACAGCTCGGCGGCAGCCAGTTCAGGGTGCGGACATTGGCCGGGGTCAGCCGGACGCAATCGGGAACCTTGGCGGAGCGATTCGGATAGTCCTTGCAGCCGCAGGTCCCGGCATCGAGCAGCTTGCAGCCGACATGGGTGAAATAGATATCGCCGGTATCCTCGTCCTCGAGCTTGTTCAGGCAGCAGCGGCCGCAACCGTCGCACAGGCTCTCCCATTCGGCCGTCGACAGCTGTTCCAACGTCTTGGTTTTCCAGAAGAATCCTTCCTGGCCTGAAGGTCGTTTGGGAGCTGCGGTCATGCGCCTCAACAAGGGTTCGAAAGAGCTACGGCTCGTTCATCTACGGCGTGCGGCCGGGACGCTGCAAGCAACGCCCAATTGAGGCCCGTAATGAACCGGGGTCAATTAGGCCTGTTGTTCAAAATCGCGAGCCTGACCATTGGTTTATGGGCCCTGCTCGGCTAGAAGGAACAGCAAGTCCCCTCGGACGCGAAACCGGCGCCTTGGGTTTGCCGTAACATTCCCTCAAGACGTCTCGGTGCCGCCCCGGCCGGGTGCCTGAACGCTGTCGAACCGAGCCTCAAGGGTTCTAGGTGGTCCAGAACACACCATCCAACTGGAAGAGCCGCATCCGGAATTTCTTTCTGGATCTCGACGCGCGCATCGATTCCTCGCTGTTCTCCTCCGCCAAGGGCATCCGCGAGCTCTACGAGCGCTACTCGACCTTCATGGACCGCTTCTATGTCGGCCGCTGGAAGCGCTGGGTGTTCATCGAGCCGCTGTCGGAGGCCGCGACGCTGGGCCTCGGCGGCCTGGTCGTGATGCTCACCCTCGCCATCCCCGCCTTCCGCGAGACCGCGGACGAGGACTGGCTGAAGAAGTCCGACCTGGCGGTGTCCTTCCTCGACCGCTACGGCAACCCGATCGGCAGCCGCGGCATCAAGCACAACGACTCGATCCCGCTGGAAGACTTTCCGGACGTGCTGATCAAGGCGACGCTCGCCACCGAGGACCGCCGCTTCTACGAGCATTTCGGCATCGACATCGCCGGCACCGCGCGCGCGCTCGTCACCAACGCCCAGGCCGGCGGCGTCCGCCAGGGCGGCTCCTCGATCACTCAGCAGCTCGCCAAGAACCTGTTCTTGAGCAACGAGCGCACCATCGAGCGCAAGGTCAACGAGGCCTTCCTCGCGGTCTGGCTGGAATGGCGCCTGACCAAGAACGAGATTCTCAAGCTGTACCTCGACCGCGCCTATATGGGCGGCGGCACTTTTGGCGTCGACGGCGCAGCCCACTTCTACTTCAACAAATCCGCGCGCGACGTGACGCTGGCGGAAGCCGCGATGCTCGCCGGCCTGTTCAAGGCGCCGACGAAATACGCCCCGCACATCAACCTGCCCGCGGCGCGCGCCCGCGCCAACGTCGTGCTCGACAATCTCGTCGACGCCGGCTTCATGACCGAGGGCCAGGTGTTCGGCGCCCGCCGCAACCCGGCCTTCGCGGTCGACCGCCGCGACGAAGCCTCGCCCAACTACTATCTCGACTACGCCTTCGACGAGATGCGCAAGCTGGTCGACACCTTCCCGAAGTCGTACACCGAGCGCGTCTTCGTGGTGCGCCTCGCGATCGACACCAACGTGCAGAAGGCCGCGGAAGACGCGATCGAGAACCAGCTGCGCCAGTTCGGCCGCGATTATCACGCGACGCAGGCCGCAACCGTGGTGTCCGATCTCGACGGCGGCATCCGCGCGATGGTCGGCGGCCGCGACTACGGCGCGAGCCAGTTCAACCGCGCCACCGACGCCTACCGCCAGCCCGGCTCGTCGTTCAAGCCTTACGTCTACACCACCGCGCTCCTCAACGGCTTCACGCCGAACTCGATCGTGGTCGACGGCCCGGTCTGCATCGGCAATTGGTGTCCGCAGAACTATGGCCATTCCTATTCCGGCTCGGTGACGCTGACGCAGGCGATCACGCGCTCGATCAACGTCGTGCCGGTCAAGCTGTCGATCGCGATCGGCCAGAAGGAACAGCCGAAGGCGCCGAACCCGGCTAAGCTCGGCCGCGCCAAGATCGTCGAGGTCGCCCGCCGCTTCGGCCTCAAGGCGCCGCTGCCCGACACGCCGTCGCTGCCGATCGGCTCGGACGAAGTCACCGTGATCGAGCACGCCGTCGCCTACGCCACCTTCCCCAACCGCGGCAAGGCGGTGACGCCGCATTCGGTGCTGGAAGTGCGCACCGGTGCCGGTGATCCGGTCTGGCGCTGGGACCGCGACGGTCCAAAACCGCGACAGGCGATCCCGGCCTCCGTTGCCGCCGACATGGCCGGCATGATGAGCCACGTCGTCAGCGAAGGCACCGCGCGCCGCGCCGCGCTCGACGGCATTCCGACCGCCGGCAAGACCGGCACGACCAATGCGTATCGTGATGCCTGGTTCGTCGGGTACACCGGCAATTTCACCTGCGCGGTGTGGTACGGCAATGACGACTATTCGCCGACCAACCGCATGACCGGCGGATCGCTGCCGGCGCAGACCTGGCACGACATCATGGTCACCGCGCATCAGGGCGTCGAGGTCCGGGAAATCCCCGGCATCGGCATGGGCCAGAAGCTGCCGCCGCAGCCGACGGCAGCGCAGGCCAATGCGGCGCCGAAGGTGCTGGAGACCAAGCCCGGCCCGCCGCCCGTGCTGACCAAGCGCGGCGCCGACGTGCTGGTGCGCGTCGAGAAGCTGCTCGATGACGCCGCCAGGACCGCGACCAAGGCGGCTGCCGACGACGACAAGCTGGCCAAGCCGGCCTCGTCGACGAGCGCGCTCGCCTTCCCGCAGAACTATGCGGAAGAGAATGCGAATGCATCCGTCCCGCGCAAGAACTGATCGAAACCCGTGCGGCTGATCCTGATCACATTGACGGCCCTTTTGCTCGCGAGCGTGGTCGGCGTTGGCGCGACCTGGATGACGACGACGCGCGGCACCGAGATCGGCGCGCTGACCATCGGCCCCTGGACCGCCCGCCCCCGCACCGGCACCGCCGACGTCGATCCCTATTCGCGCGCCACCATCGTGCGCAACGGCGAGCTGCCGATCGGCACCGGTGACGGCGTCGCCTTCACCGCGACCGCCGACGAGAAGAAGAAGGCGCTCGACGGCCGCTGCGACGTCGTCGTCTCCGGCGTGACGCCGCCGGCGCGGTTCTGGACGCTGACGCTGTACGACCGCAAGGGCCACCTCGTCGCCAATTCGCTGCAGCGCTACGGCTTCACCAGCCAGGAGATCGTGCGGCAGTCCGACGGGACGTTCGAGATCCGCATCGCCTCGCGCTCACGCGCCGGCAACTGGCTGCCGACCGGCGGCATCGAGCGTTACGCGCTGATGCTGCGCCTCTACGACACCCCTGTCGGCGTTGCGACGCGCACCCAGCGCGATGCGCCGATGCCCACGATCAAGACGGTGGGCTGCTCATGATCCGCCTGATGTTCACCATCGTCGCGGGCGTGGTGCTGGGCCTCGTGGTCCATCTCGTCAGCGTGCTGGCGCTGCCGCGGATCGCGACACAGGACGCCTATTCGCGGCTGACGCCGATGACCAAGCTCAACGCCGTGACGCAGCTTCCCCTCGCCGATCCCAACAATTCGCCGATGCCGTTCATGGACCCGGCCTTCGCGATCGCGATCTGCCGCTACGACCTCACGGGCGGGCCGCTCAAGCTCACGGTGCCGGTGAGCCAGGCCTACACCTCGGTGTCGTTCTACACCCGCAACGAGATCGCCTACTACGCCATCAACGACCGCTCCGCCGGCAAGAAGGTGATCGAGCTCGACCTCATGACCGAGCCGCAGCATAACGAGCTGCCCGAGGACGAAGAGATCACCGCGGCCGACCGCCTCATCATCGACTCCCCTGCTACCACCGGCCTGATCGTGATGAAGGCGCTCGCCGCCGAGCCTGGCCTGATGCAGCAGGCGCAAAACTCGCTTCAGGCTGCGACCTGCGCGCCGCAGACCGAGCCGCCCGCCAAGGCCGAAGCGCCGCGCGGACGGCGCTGAGCGCGGCCGTTTCGGCGAGCCGCAATACAAAAACTGAAAAACAACCCCATGCACAGTAGCGGGGGCGTTGAAACTGTTAGCTAATCTGAACGACCGATCAGCAGCAGCGCGACCTCAGCGGCGAGACCATTTTGGCCGCCTTTGACACGTCGGGCAAAACACCGGCATGATGGCAACATCGAAAGTTCGTAACACCCGCGGCGGAGCAATCCGCCGCGTTTTTTTCATGCCGTAGCACAGGTTGCCGTAATCTAAGGATCACCGTCGTCCCCCGCCGCTCGAAAACGCAATCCACTGCGTCGGGTACCTGGCGGAAAGTCCCTGCCCCCAGTGTCAGTCCAAGCCTAGCTCAATATCTCGGGCGGTGCGAGTGCGCCCACTCGCGGGCATGAGCAATGGGCGCGCGCGGCGGCAGGATCGCGCGCAGCTTCCGCGTCGTCGGCAGGCTCTCCATGCGCTCCCGCCATCGACAGAAGGCCGGATATTTCGGGTACATGGCCTTGCCTTCCTCCGTCAGGCTGAACGCAAAGGTGCTTGGCAAAAGGTAGAAATCCGCGATCGAGAGTTCTGGACCGAGGAGGTAGTCCCGACCATCGGCGAGCTCGCGCTCGATGGCCACGAGTGCGTTCTCGACCTTGGGCAGTGCGTGCGCCACCACCTTCTCGTCGGATGCAATCCCGAGCTCGGGAAACACCAGCCGCTCGTGGGTCACATGGTAGATCATGTAGGGATAGACGTAGGAATCGACGACACCGATCCATTGATTCATGCGAGCCCGCGCGTGCGGGTTCTGCGGCGTCAGCCGTGCTCCCGCGAACACCTCGTCGATGTAGCCGACGATGGCGCGCGTCTCGTAGACGGTGAAGTCGCCGTGCCGGAAGATCGGAACGCGGTTGAACGGATGGAGCGCGAGATGCTCGCTCCTGCCCATCACGGGCTCGAGGTCGTCGAAGCGGTAGGCCACGTCCTTGTGGGTGAGGACGAGCCGCACGATGTTGACGAACGTGCTGCGGGGAAAGCCGTAAACGATGGTCTCGGACATCTTTTCTCCTCCCGGTTCGCTTGCTGTCGATCGGGCTCGATCAGCGCCAGAACGGCTTGTTCGCTTGCTCCAAGGCCTCTTCCCGGGTGAGCCCGAGATCGGCAAGGAGATGGGGATTGTCGGCAATCGCGCGAAGATCGTCGCGCTGATTATCCGCTCGATACGGGCAAGCCATCTGCCGATCAACGTCTGCCATGAATTTTGTTTATGATCCGCAGCCGTCGCGCTGCGTCGAACTCGCGCCGGAAAACCGCGAACGGCAATAGTTATTGACATTTATTGCCTCCAACTCCCATGATTTCGTGTCGTGGCCGCCTGCATAGGGCCGGCAGGGCAAAGTCCGCAAAGCATCGTTTCTCGGGCCAGCCCCAATTTTTCTCATGAAGTTCCTCAGGAAGGTGCGTCATGCGCCCGCGTTTGCCACCGCTGAACGCACTAAAGGCCTTCGAAGCCGCAGCCCGCCACGAGAGCTTCACGCGGGCCGCCGAAGAGCTGTGCGTCACGCAAGGTGCGGTGAGCCATCAGGTCAAGGCGTTGGAAACGGAGCTCGCCATCAAGCTGTTCAGCCGCGAGCGCCAGCGCCTGATCATCACGGAAGCGGGCCGCGACTATCTCGCGGTGATACGCGATGCGCTGGACCGAATTGCCGCGGGTACGGAGCGGCTGTTGCAGCGACAAAACGCAGGCGTGCTCACGGTCAGCACGTCCCCGGATTTTGCCGCCAAATGGCTGGTGCATCGCCTCGGCCATTTCGCGGAAGCGCATTCGGGAATCGATCTCCGCGTCTCGGCAACGATGCATCACGTCGATTTTGCGCGTGAGGAGGTCGATCTTGCGGTCCGCCATGGCGATGGAAACTGGCCGGGCCTCGATGCCACAAGGCTCTGCACGGAACGGCTCTTCGCCGTATGCAGTCCCAAGCTGCTGTCGGGACGCCGCCGCATCGGCGGGGTCGCGGATATCCTGAGATTTCCCCTGATCCACCTCGACAGCAGATCCGACTGGGCAAATTGGCTACGTGGCGTCGGCATTGACGACGCCGATGTCACGCATGGTCCGGTGCTCAATCGCGCCAGCATGGTCATCGATGCCGCAATCAACGGCCAGGGCATCGCCCTGGCCCGCACGACATTAGGGGCCTGGGACCTGATCAATGGACGGCTGGCGCTGCCCTTCCCGGAGTCGGTGCCATTGTCGAAGAGCTATTGGATCGTCTGCCCCAAGGCGACCGCGTCACTTCCGAAGATTGCGACATTTCGTGACTGGCTGCTCGCGGAGGCCGCGAGCGACCTGCGCCTGCTTAAATCCGTCACCGGGACACCAAAGGCAACGAGGCGGCGATAGGCCTCTTTCCGGCGATTTTCTCGTCCGCGGAGAATAGTCCGAGGTGGTAAGCCGCCGGGGCTTCGGCTGATATCAACGCAGTCCGAACGACAGCACCGATGCGATCAGCGACAATCCCGCGAGCAGCAAAAGCGCCAGCACGGTCCTGCGAAAGTTCTCATCGTTGATCTTGCCGAACAATTTGAACCCGGACCAAAGGCCGGCGACCATGAAGGGAACGCCGAGCGCATAGAGCACCAGCGTCTCCCTGGTGATGGTGCCGGCTACGGCTTGAGCGGTCGAAATGACAACGAACGCCACGAACAACACCGGCTGAAACACCGCGCGCTGCACGTCCTTGGGCCAGCCGCGCCATTGGCAGGAAATCGTCGAGATCACGCCGCCGAGCCCAGTCAGGCCGCCAAGCAAGCCGTTGGAAACGCCAATGGCGATATCGGCCCCGACTCCGATCTTCACCGGAGCGAATACGGGCTTCGTCAGGCCATAGACTGCGTAGAGCACCAGCAGGACCCCCACACCAAATCGGAGGTAGCTGGGGTTCAGATACGCGAGAATGCTGACGCCGATCGGGATGCCGATGACAGTTCCGAGCGCGAGCGGCCAAGCCTTCCGAAGATCGAGGAGACGTCGCAGCTTGAAGATGCCGTAGCCCTGCGTGAGCAAGCCGTAGCCTGCGATCAAGGTAGCGGTCTGCATCGGCGTGATGATGTGCAGCCATACGCCCGACACCACGAGGCCCATGGCGAATCCGGAAAAGCCGCTGACGAAGCCGCCAGCGAGCGCGGCAAATGCGAAGAGAGCGAAGACAGGTCCATCCATGGGTCGTCTCCCCAAGAACAATGCAGGCGAGCACTTGGATGCATATCCATCTGATGGGGAGGTCGCGGGTCCCCGCAATCGATCACTCGATTACCTCAGCGTCCGATCCCCCATCGCCTCGAAATGTGGGCCCGCGCCTCTTTCAGGATTCCCCGGCGTATCGATCGTACAATTTGGCGGCGTTCTCCCAGCGAATGGCCTCCATGTAGACGTCGACATAGCGGGCGGCGGCAGCGCCGAAATCCATGTGATAGGCGTGCTCATACATGTCGAGCACCAGCACCGGCCGACCGCCGGCGAGCGTTGTGGTATGATCTGCGGCCCATTGGTTGATGAGCCGCCCGTCACGGGGGGAATAGGCAAGGATCACCCAACCCGAGCCGCCGCCTTCGGCCTTGCCCATGGCCGCGAATTCCGTACGCCAGCGCTCGATGCTGCCAAAGTCGCGCGCAATCGCATCGGCGAGAGCGCCGCTCGGCCTCTCAGATCCACCAAGACCGTCGAAGTAGATCTCGTGCAGGATCATCGAGTTCGTTGCGATCAACTCCTCGCGCTTCAGGCCGTTGATGAGAAAGTTCGGCGCCTTGGCGAAATCGAGCTCTGCGAGCTGCGCGCCAATCGCGTTGAGCCGCTTCACGGCTCCGCCGTAGTTGTTCTCGTAGTGGCTGACGAGCACCTTTTCAGAGATGCCGTTGATCGACTTCGGATCGAACGGCATCGGTTTGGCTTCGTAACGCATCGGGCTTCTCCTTCTGATCCTTGGCTCAACTTTTCGTGCTGGCAGTCTTGTCCAAGGCTGCACGCAAGCCCTCGGCAAGCTTGACGGCGTCGTCGTTCGCCCAGAAGTGCATGAAGAAAAGCCGCGGCTGCTCATCCAGCATGTGGCTATGCAGCGCGGTCACCTCGATGCCGTGCGTGCGCAGCGCCAGAATGACAGGGTTGACCTCGTTGCCCGTCAGCACGAAGTCGCCCGTGATGGCCGCCTTCCCGCCCCCGGTCGGCTGGAAGTTGATACCGATCGCAACGCCCATTGGAGCGACAGGGGTCAATGGCATGCCGTCTTGCGTGATCGGATCACGTCGCTTCACGTTGAATTGGTAGACGCCTCCGTTGGCCTGTCCCTTGCTGCCGATAATCTGGTCGAGCTTCGCGGTGTCGAGGTCCACGGCCGGCGGCGGGCTCGCCGGCGCTGCGACGGTCAATGGAGTCTTGCTTTCGGCAAGTGCATCGTGGATCGCAGCGGCGAGCTTGACCGGGTCCCCGTGCCCGGCAACATGCATGTAGAACGTCGCCGGACTCGCGCGCAGCAGATGATTGTGGATGGCGGTGATCTCAAGGCCGTTCGCGATCATCTTCGCCATCACGGGATTGATCTCGGTTTCGAGCAACACGAGGTCGCCCATGACCATGGCGCCGCCATGCCCGGGCTTGAACGCAACCCAGCCGCCGAGCGCCAGCGCCGGCTTGATCGTCACCCCGTCCAACGTCACGGAGAGATCGCTGCGGGGAAAGCCGTAACGGTGGACGTCGTCCGAGACGGCGGGCTTGCGGCCCAGCGTCTCGTCAACCTTCTGCCAGTCGATGTTCTGCGCTTGAGCCGTCGAGACCGAGCCAAGGAGGCAGGCGCCGAGACCGATGAACGCGAAGAGTGTGTTTCTCATTGATGTGCTCCTAGGTCTTGAAGCAGCTGCGGCTAATCACGCCCCGAGATCGATCGCATCGGCCCATCAAGCGGGAGACCCAATCCTGGACATCGCGCGAGCGTCGCCCGGCGCCGGGTATCAGGCGGGGGGCGGCTGAGACGTCCCCGTCAATGCGCGCATCGATAAGCGCCGGCGTATTCGCCGTGCCGATCAGTCTAGATAATCTGCCGGAAGAAATGGGGATGTATGATGCTGACATGCTGCGCCCTTGGTGATTAAGGACGCGATACTTGGGCATGTCGCCTCACGGGGAGATCGCACATCCCCGTAGCGGCGAATTAAAACCCGGATGGCCGAACTGTCAACCTGCTTAAATCGGGGAATGCAGAAGTCATCGGAGGCACGTCACGAGGATAGCGCCGACGGTTTGGAACCTTTGGCACGTCGAGCAAAAAGACCGGCGTACAGGCAGCATCTCAAGTTCGTAACACCCGCGCGGAGCAATCCGTCGCGGGTTTTTTCATGTCGGAGAAAAGCGAGCCATGATCGAAGGATCGTCATCGTCTCCTGCCGTTCGAAGCCGAGTGGACGTAAGTTTGCAACGCCCGAGATTCTAGACTAGCCTGTTCCTCAGCCCCACGCCCTGCCGTAAGCAGGTGTGAAGCCCCCCGCCACGACGGATTACGGGCAAGTCTAGTTTCGCGCACCAGCGCATTTTTTCCGTCGTGACCATGCGAAACAATTCCGCCGCGTTCGGCTCGGGCGCAATCATCGGTACCTTGGGCGGCCTCATCGGCCTCGGGGGCGCCGAATTTCGTCTGCCGCTACTCATCAGCTTGTTCAGGTTTCGCGGTCTTGAAGCCGTGGTCCTCAACAAGGCGACGAGCCTGATCGTGGTGACCAGCGCGCTGCCATTTCGTGCCCGCGCCGTTCCCTTTGCCGAAATATATGCGCATTGGCCGGTCATCCTGAACCTGCTGGCGGGCAGCCTTGTTGGCGCCTATGCCGGGGCATCCTGGGCGACGCGCCTCAAGTCCGAAACGCTCTACAAGATCATAGCCGTCTTGTTGCTGCTGATCGCAGGTGTGCTTCTGTTCGCACACGGCACTGCGGCAGCACCCGCCCCGGCGCTCACCGGCATGTACCTGATTGTCGCGGGCGTAGCGGCAGGCTTCGTGATTGGCATCGTGGCGTCGTTGCTCGGCGTTGCCGGTGGAGAATTCCTGATCCCCACCCTGATCCTGCTGTTCGGCGCGGACGTGAAGCTGGCAGGCAGCCTCTCACTCGCGGTAAGCCTTCCGACGATGCTCGTGGGATTCGCGCGCTATAGTCGCGATCAGAATTTTTCAGTGCTCCGCGCCAACTGGCAGTTCATGCTTGCAATGGCGATCGGATCGATCGTCGGTACATTCATCGGCAGCTTGCTGCTCGGCGTTGTCCCGAATTCGATTCTTTTGCCGGCATTGGCTGTGATCCTGGTCATCTCAGCCGTGGAGATATGGCGGCACGAGTAGAGCTGGCTCAGGCGTGATGCGTTCGATCCATCCGCGCCCAGAGCAGCGCGAACGGACCGAGCGCAATTCCCGCCGCAAGAACGATGAACGCCAGCAGCCAGCCGGTCGCGCTCTGCGGACCGCCGGCCGCGTCGAGCGCGGCGCCGGTTCCCCAGGCTCCAACTGCCGACAGACCGAAGCCGACCGTCGAATGCAAGGCCAGGGTCGCGCCGCGATGTTCGGAAGTCGCCGCGGCAGACATGCCGGCAGTCAACGCACCTGAATCGGCGGGCACGGTCAGGCCATAGGCGAGGAGCAGCAGTGCGAGCACCCATGCCGGCGCCGTCGCGTTGAGCCCGATGATAAGTGCGACGCAGGCCGACGCGATCATGACGACCGTGATCGCCCGATGGCGGCCGAATTTCAGCGCGGCCTCGTTGCCGAGGATGCTTGCGGGCATCGAGATCACCGCAAAGCAGAAGCTCAGCACGACGGGGCTCAACCAAGACGGCGCGCCCTGGTGCGCAACGACGAAGGTCCAGAACCCGACCAGCCAGGTGCGGATGCCGTAAAGCTCGAAGCAGTGCGCGCCGTAGCCGAAGATGTATCCGAGCGCCTCGCGGTTGGCGAAGACGGGTGCGAAGTTGAGCAGACGCCCCGCCTTCTGCGCGGGCCGCTGCTCCCGCATCAGAAGGCACGCGACGACCATGGCGACGGGACCGAGGCCGGTGACGAGGAAGGCGGTGCGCCACCCCCAGCGGTCGGCGATCAGTTGGGCGACCAGGAACGAGAGGCCGACGCCGACCGAGAAGCTCGAGGTGTACAGCGTAACGGCGCGCGAGGTGTCGCCGGCGGGAAGCCGGTCCGTCAGCGCCTTCAGGCCCGGCATGTAGGCGCCGGCAAAACCAAGTCCTGCAAGGGACCAGATCGCGGTCGCCGACCAGAACCCTTGCGCGAAGATTCCGAACGCTGCAGTCGCGAGCCCGCTGACGATCGAGCCCCAGAGCAGGACAATCCGCGCGTCGATCCGGTCGGTCAACGTCGTCAGCACGGGCACCGCGAGCATGTAGCCGAATGCATAACCGCTTGCCATCAGCCCGCCTTCGGCGGCGGAGAGGCCCCACTCCGGCATCAAATGCTGCGCCAGATTTGCGGACAAGGTCACATGCGGCAGCAAGTTGCCGACCTGCCCTATGCACATCACCGCAATCAGAGACCGGCCGCCGAGCTTACGAATTTTGTTCTCCCACCTGGAGAGGCGTTGAGTTTGTCCGCTCCGTACGAAGCAGCAAGAGCGCGAAGAAGGCCGAAACCGAGACGAGCGCGCTGATCCACAGCGCACTGCTGCCGATGTGCTCCACCATCAGCCCCAATGCGAGCGGCGCGGCGGCACCCGTCAGTCTCGAAGGCAGCGAGATCATGCCGACCCGCTTGCCGAATCCGGCCGGCCCAAACAGCGCCAATGGAAGCGTACCACGGGCAATGGTGATGATGCCGTTGCCCGCTCCGTACAGCACCGTGAAGGTCGACGCGAGCAAGGGTCCGCCCACCACCAGCGCAACGACGCCGATCGGATTCATCAGCATGGCCAGCCTCGCCGAGAGCAGCGGATGAAACCGGGCGAGCCATCCTGCTTCCAGCAGACGCGCGCCGACTTGCGCAGGCCCGACCAACGCGCCCGCGAGCAGGGCCTGAGCCGGTGTGGCGCCGAACGCAACCAGCATGGTCGGCAGAATGGCCGAAATGCCCGAACTGACAAAGCTTGCTGCCGCGAACATGTAAGCCAGCAGCACCATCGCGAAGGTCTCGCTCTGGCGTCCGGATTGCTGGATTGCACCCGGCCCCGGTCGAGCCTGCTGGTCCAATGGAACGGCGCGCGGCAGCGAGAGATTGAGCGGCAACGCAACAGCGATATGGATCGCCGCCCATACCTGACAGGCGACGCGCCAGCCGTACTCCGACGCGGGCCAGGTCGTGAGGGGCCAGCCGAGCGTGCTGGCGAAACCGGCGATCAGCGTGATACCGGTGATGGTTCGTCGTGCATTGGTACTGTAGATGCGCGCAAGCGTCGCGAAGGCCGCCTCATAGAGGCCCATGCCCATGCCGATCCCGAGCAACGCCCAGGCCGCAATCAACACCGCCGCGCCATGGGCCACGGACAGCAGGAGCAGGCCTGCCACAAACACGAGGTTCGAAATGGCAAGCAGGCTGCGCCCGCCAAACGTATCGATGGCATGCCCCACGCGCGGGCCGAGCAGGCCAGAGATGACGAGCGCTCCCGACAGCGCGCCGAACACGTAAGTCGGCGCGAGACCGAGATCGCGCGCAATCGGCGCAGCCAGGATGGCCGGGAGATAATAGCTCGACGCCCATGCAACCGTTTGCGCGGTGCCGAGCGCGGCGACGACGCCGAGCGGGCCTCGGGCTTGGCCCGCGAGAACTTGCTTCATGAACAACCACACCCCGAAGCGCCGGCCTTCTTGGCCGTTTCGTCGGCAGCACAGCAGGCGGACAAATCCTCCTTCGCAGGGCCGCCACAACATCCCGATGCAGCTCCCGCAGCCTCGACACCACCACGCGTGCAGACGCCGGTCTCCGGCAGCACAAGCTCCACCCTCGCCGCCGCCTCCTTGTCGCCAGCGATGTCGGCCGCAATCGAGCGAACCTGCTCATAACCCGTCATCATCAGGAAGGTCGGAGCGCGGCCGTAGGACTTCATGCCAGCCATGTAGAAACCCGCTTCATCATGCGCGAGCTCGCGAGCCCCGTGGGGACGCACCGTCCCGCAGCTATGCTCGTTGGGGTCGATCAGCGGTGCGAGAGCGACCGGTGCCTCGATGGCGGGATCGAGCCGCAAACGCAATTCAGACAGGAACGAGAAGTCAGGACGGAAACCCGTCGACACGATCAGTTCGTCCACGACCACGCTTCGCCCACCGCAACAGGACCCTGCCGCGATCTTGAGGCGACCTTCGGAGTCCGAGAGGTGCGTGACGCCGAATTCGGTTTCGACCTTGATCTTCCCGGAGGCAACAAGTGCGGCGAAGGCGCTCCCGAGTTCGCCGCGCGCCGCGAGTTTATCGTTACGGCCGCCGCCAAAAGCCTTCGCGGGATCGGCGCCGCGCAACAGCCAGACGGGCTGAGTGCCCGGCACTTCGTCGGCGAGATGTACGAGATCGATCAGCGTGCCCACCGCTGAATGGCCCGCGCCCAAGACAGCGACGGTCTTGCCAGCATATCTGGGACGAGCGACACCCCGGACATCCGGCATGCCGTAGGCAATACGGTCGCCGCATTCGGACTCACCGATCGCCGGCAAACCGTTGCGGCCGGCCGGATTGGGGGAGAACCAAGTGCCTGAGGTATCGATCACGGCGTCTGCACGCAGAACCTCGGGCCCCTTGCCGTTCTGATAGCGGATTTCAAAAGGCACCTGCTCTCTGCCCTTGGTCTTTGCCTTGTCGAAGCCGACGCGGCTGATGGCCGAGACGCGGCTGGAGGTCCGGATCACATCGCGTAGCGACGTTCGCGTCGCGAGCGGCATCAGGTATCGGTCAAGCAGTTCGCCGCCGGTCGGATAGGATTGCGGGTCCGGCGAATTCCATCCCGTCGGTGCAAGCAGGCGCGCGGCGGCCTTGTCGACATTGTACTCCCACGGCGAGAACAGCTGGACCTGCTGCCACTGGCGGACGGCGTGTCCGGCTTCGGGTCCGGCCTCGAGCACAATGGGGGACATGCCGCGTTCGAGCACGTGCGCGGCCGCAGCCAGGCCGACCGGCCCTGCCCCGATAATGGCAACTGTCTTTCCGCCGCTCATTTCGCTACTCCCGTTATTCTAGAATCATCGAATAATTCGGCCCAAAAAAATCAGGCCGCCGTCTTGGCATCCTTGCATTCGGTTTCGTCCGCACAGCACTCCGACACCAGGAAATCCACCAGGCCCCGCATCCCGTCGTAGTTCGCGTGGCAGACCAGGGTCGTGGATTCGCGGACCTGACTAATCAGCCCGACCGCAACCAGAGACTTGATGTGGTGAGACAGCGTCGATGCCGGGATCTTCAGCTTGTCCTGCAAGCGGCCGACGGGCATGCCCGATCGGCCAGCGCGGACCAGGGCCCGATAGATCTGAAGCCGGGTCCGGTTACCCAGGGCTTCCAAGCGTGCTGCTGCGTCGTCGATCTTCATGACCATAAGATGCGCCGGTCCGCCCTCGCCGTCAACCGTATTTCTAGAATATTGGAAATATGGGAGAGACCGCCCCCCGGCGGGGCGGCTTCAGCAGCACTTTCCGTTCTGCTGGATCGGCGGACAAGGGACCGATCCGTACGAACAGAAGACGCAGCAATCGCCGCTCGTCGGCTTGAGCCGGGTCCCGCATCCCTTGCAATCGTAGAAGAACTGACAGGCGTCAACCGGCATGGTTTCGGCTGACGCGTGATGACAGACCGGACACGTAATGACCGATTGGGTTTGCATGGCCGACTTTCCTCGATCGCAAGACACAACGCATTCTAAACGCGGCGAGTTCGGAAATTCAATTGACGCTTTATCATCATTTCTATAAATCTGGATATATGGAAACTGAAGAAGCCGTCCTCGCGCTCGCCGCCCTGTCACAGTCGACCCGTCTGGAGGCCTTCCGGACGCTGGTCCGACACGAGCCCGATGGTCTTGCGGCCGGCGACCTCGCACGTCTGCTGGAAGTCCCTCCGAATACGCTTTCGGCTCATCTCTCGATCCTGACGCGTGCCCGCCTCGTCACCTCCGAGCGACACAGCCGTTCGATCGTCTATCGCGCCAACCTTGCGGAGTTCAGGGACGTTGCGGTTTTCCTGCTTCGGGATTGCTGCGGCGGCCGGCCGGAGGTTTGCGAACCGGTCGTCGAGAGCCTTCAAGCCTGCTGCTCGCCAAAGCGAAAGGAGCGAAGCCGTGCCTGACCAGATCTACAATGTTTTGTTCCTGTGCACCGGCAATTCGGCGCGCTCGGTCCTCGCCGAATCCATCCTCCGCAAGGACGGGGCCGGCCGCTTTCAGTCCTTCTCCGCCGGCAGCACCCCGAAAGGCGCCGTGCACCCGCTGGCACTGCGCACGCTGGAAAGCATGGACTACCCCGCCGACGGGATGCGCTCGAAGAGCTGGCTGGAGTTCGCCGCTCCCGATGCGCCGGTGATGGATTTCGTCTTCACCGTTTGCGACAATGCGGCCGGTGAATCCTGCCCCATCTGGCCGGGACAGCCGATGACTGCACATTGGGGTATCGAGGACCCCGCCGCAGCCGAAGGTACCGATCTGGAGAAACAGGCAGCGTTCGTCACCGCATTCCGCTACCTCAAGAATCGGATCGACACCTTTGTGAGCCTGCCGCTCAGGAGCATCGACAAGCTCTCCCTCGGCACCAAGCTGCGCGAGATCGGACGCTCCCAGGGCGCAACACATTCAACGCCGAAGGCCGGCTGATGGACAATTTCGATCTTCCACGGCGCCTCGCAGCCGAAGCGCTCGGCACCGGCATTCTCGTCGCCACCGTCGTCGGCTCCGGCATCATGGCCGAGACGCTGACCAAGGACGTGGCGCTGGCGCTTCTGTGCAATACCCTGCCGACCGGCGCCATTCTGGTTGTCCTGATCACCGTGCTCGGTCCGATCTCCGGCGCGCATTTCAATCCCGCGGTGACCCTCGTCTTCACCGGCAAGCGCGAGCTTCCGGTCAACGAAGCCGTGCTCTACGTGGTCGCGCAGATCGCCGGCGGCATCGCGGGGACGATGGCCGCGCATCTGATGTTCGGACTTCCCCTGCTCGATTTCTCGACGAAGGTTCGAACGGGCGGGCCGCAATGGTTCGCCGAAGCTGTCGCCGCCTTCGGTCTGGTCGCGACGATCCTGGCCGGCATCCGATTTCAGCGGACGGCGGTTCCCTGGCTGGTGGGCCTCTACATCACGGCAGCCTACTGGTTCACGGCCTCCACGTCGTTTGCAAATCCGGCGGTGGCCATCGCGCGGTCGCTGACAAACACGTTCTCGGGCATTCGTCCGACCGACCTGCCCGGATTCATCCTTGCGGAGCTCTGCGGAGCATTCGCCGGCATGCTGTTGATGAACTGGCTGCTCGGGCACTCCAGGGCCCGCGGCCCCGTAAAAATTGCGGAGACGACCCGATGAACGTCACGATCTACCACAACCCCGATTGCGGCACCTCGCGCAACACGCTGGCGATGATCCGGCAGAGCGGCGCGGAGCCCACTGTCATCGAATATCTCAAGACCCCGCCATCGCGCGAGACGCTCAAGCAGCTGATTGCAGCGATGGGCATTCCGGTTCGCGAACTGCTGCGCGAGAAGGGCACGCCGTACAAGGAGCTCGGCCTCGCCGACCCCAAATGGACCGACGACCAGTTGATCGACCAGATGCTCGCGCATCCCATTCTCATCAACCGCCCGATCGTCGTGACCTCGAAGGGCACGCGCTTGTGCCGCCCTTCCGAAGCCGTCGTCGATCTCCTCGGCAATCCGGTCGGCCGGTTCGTAAAGGAGGATGGCGAGGTGGTCGACGCGCGCCAGGCAACCCACCGACCCTAACGCTCCTCGGTCGGAATCCGCCGCGGATTTTTCATGGTGGAGCGGAGGTCGCCGTGAAGACCACCTCCGCTGCCCAGCCTATTCGGCGGCTTGCGACGCGCGCGCGGTCCATTCGTCGGCAGGAGCCGATCGCTCGCCCGATGGAAGCCCCCGCCCCTTCACCAAGCCGAAAATTGCGGGGATCACGACCAGCGTCAGCAGTGTCGATGACGTCATGCCGCCGATCATCGGCACCGCAATGCGCTGCATGATCTCCGATCCGGCCCCGGTGCTCCACATGATCGGCAGCAGACCGGCCATGATGGCAACCACCGTCATCATTTTGGGCCGCACGCGCTCGACCGCGCCCACCATGATGGCATCGTGAAGATCCCGGCGCGTCAGTGGCCTCCCCTCGGCGCTGCACCTGGCTTTCACCTCGGCCAGCGCATGGTCAAGGTAGATCAGCATGACGACACCCGTCTCGGCGGCGACGCCTGCGAGCGCGATGAAGCCGACCGCGACGGCGACGGACAGGTTGAAGCCGAGCCACCACATCATCCAGATGCCGCCGACCAGCGCGAACGGCAGTGACAGCATCACGATCAGGGTCTCGGTCATCGCCCGGAAGTTCAGGTACAGCAGCAGGAAGATGATCGTGAGCGTCACGGGCACGACGATCTTCAGACGGGCGGCGGCGCGCTGCAGATATTCGTACTGGCCGCTCCACACGACGTAGGTGCCGGCGGGAAACCGGATGCTCTCCGTCACGGCGCGTTGCGCGTCAGCGACGTAGCTTCCGATGTCGCGATCCCGGATGTCGACGTAAATGTAGGTCGCAAGCTGGCCGTTCTCCGTCCGGATCGACGTCGGCCCGCGCGCGGGCTCGACCTTCGCCACCTCGCCGAGCGGCACGGCGCCGCCCGACGGCATCGGCACCAGGATGTCGCTGGCGATGGCCTTGGGGTTGTCGCGAAGGTCGCGCGGATAGCGCATGTTCACGGTGAACCGCTGCCGTCCCTCCACGGTCGTCGTGACCGTCTGACCGCCGAGCGCGGCCGCGATGGTGTCCTGGACGTCCTGGATCAGGATGCCGTAACGGGCGAGCGCCTCACGGTCGGGAACGATCTCGAGATAATAGCCGCCTATGCCGCGCTCGGCGTAGGCCGACGAGGTGCCGGGCACGGTCTTGATGACGCGTTCGATCTGCTTCGCGAGCCGGTCGATCTCGGCGAGGTCCGTGCCCATGACCTTGACGCCGACCGGCGTGCGGATTCCGGTCGAGAGCATGTCGATACGTGCCTTGATCGGCATGGTCCAGGCATTGGAGACACCCGGAAACTGCAACGCCTTGTCCATCTCGGCGATGAGACTGTCGACGGTTACGCCGGAACGCCACTGCTCCTTCGGCTTCAGGTTGACGATCGTCTCAAACATCTCGGTCGGGGCGGGATCGGTCGCAGTAGCGGCTCGTCCCGCCTTGCCGTAGACCGAAGCGACCTCCGGAAACGACTTGATGATGCGGTCCTGCATCTGCATCAGCTCGGCTGCCTTGGTGACCGAAATGCCAGGCAGCGTCGTTGGCATGTAGAGCAGCGTTCCCTCGTTCAGCGCCGGCATGAACTCGGTGCCGAGCTGGCGCGCCGGCCAGATCGTCACCGCAAGCACGACGAGCGAAGCCAGGATGACCAGCGTCTTGGCGCGCAGAACCCCCTTGATCACGGGACGGTAGACCCAAATCAGGAAGCGGTTGATGACGTTCCTGCTCTCCGGGACGATCCTGCCGCGGACGAAGATCACCATCAGCGCCGGCACCAGGGTGACGGACAGCAACGCCGCGGCGGCCATGGAGAAGGTCTTCGTGAACGCCAGCGGGCTGAACAATCGGCCCTCCTGCGATTCCAGCGTGAAGATCGGCATGAACGACACGGTGATGATCAACAGGCTGAAGAAGAGCGCGGGACCGACCTCGGATGCCGCGTCGATCAGAACCTGCACGCGTGACTGATCGGGCCCCGCCCGTTCGAGGTGCTTGTGTGCGTTCTCGATCATGACGATGGCGGCGTCCACCATGGCGCCGATCGCAATCGCGATGCCGCCGAGGCTCATGATGTTCGATCCCAGCCCGAGCAGCTTCATGGCGCCAAACGCCATCAACACGCCGACCGGCAACATCAGGATCGCGACGAGTGCGCTGCGGACATGCAGCAGGAACACGATGCAGACGAGCCCGACGACGATGCTCTCCTCGAACAGGGTATGCTTGAGGGTATCGATGGCCGCATAGATCAGGTTCGAGCGGTCGTAGACCGGTACGATCTCGACCGATTTCGGGAGGCTGCTCGCGATCTCCCTGAAGCGCTTCTTGACGTTTTCGATGACGTCGAGGGCGTTGACGCCGAACCGCTGCAGCACGATGCCGCTTGCGACCTCGCCTTCGCCGTTCAATTCGGCGATGCCGCGCCGCTCGTCCGGCCCGAGCTCGACGCTGGCGACGTCCCGCAGCAGCACCGGGGTGCCGTTGCTCGTCTTCAGCACGATGTTGCCGAGATCGTTGATGCTCTTGATGTAGCCCTTGCCGCGGATGACGTATTCGAACTCGGAGAGCTCGACGGTGCGGCCGCCGACGTCGGCGTTGCTGGCGCGGATCGCCTCACGTATTTTTTGCATGCTGATGCCGCGGTCGCGCATCCGCTGCGGGTCGAGGACCACGTTGTACTGCTTGACGAAGCCGCCGACGCTGGCGACCTCGGCGACGCCTTCGGCCTTGGCCAGCGCGAACTTCAGATTCCAGTCCTGGATCGTGCGCGTGTCCGCCAGGTTCAATTCCTTCGATACCACGGCGTATTGGTAGACCCAGCCGACGCCGGTCGCGTCGGGTCCGATGGTCGGGGTGACGCCGGCGGGAAGCCTGGACGCCGCGCCGTTCAGGAATTCCATGACGCGCGACCGCGCCCAATAGATGTCGGTGCCGTCCTCGAAGATCACGTAGACGAAGGAGACGCCGAAGAACGAGAAGCCGCGGACGACCTTCGATTTCGGCACGGTGAGCATCGCCGTCGTCAGCGGATAGGTGACCTGATCCTCGATCACTTGCGGCGCCTGGCCGGGATACTCGGTGTAGACGATGACCTGCGTGTCCGAGAGATCCGGAATCGCATCCAGCGGAAGGTGAACCAGGGCGTAGAGGCCGACGGCGGCCGCGAAGCCGGTCCCGAACAGCACGAGCACCAGATTGCGCGCCGACCAGGCGATGATGCGGGCGATCATTTGTGATCTCCCGTTGCATTGCCAGGGCCGGCGTCGGTGGCATGGGATGCCGCCTCGCCAAACCCCTTCAGCGCCGCCTTCAGGTTGCTTTCCGCATCGATCAGGAAGTTTGCGGAGGTCACCACCGCCTCGCCGTCCGCGAGACCCTGGCGCACCTCGACATAACCGCCGCCGCGACGGCCGAGCTTGACTTCCCGCGGTTCGAAGCGCCCTTCCCCCTTGTCGACGAGGACGGCCTGCCGGCTGCCGGTGTCGAGCACCGCGCTGTCCTGTATCGTCAGGACGGGCGCGGCATCGGCCGTGTCGATGTCGGCATCGACGTACATGTCGGGCAGCAGCACCGCGTCCGGATTGGCAAGCTCGATCCTGATGCGAACGGTTCGCGTGTCGCGGTTCACCTGCGGATAGACGACGGCGATTGTCCCGGTGAAGGTTCGGCCGGGGAAACTGCGCGCGCGCACCGCGACCGACTGGCCCACCGCGATGTTGCCGAGATCGCGCTCGGCCACGTCGACCAGCGCCCAGACGACCGAGGTGTCCGCGATCCGGAACAGGACGTCGCCGGGATTGGCCCGCATGCCTTCGATCGCGTTGCGCTCGAGCACGACCCCGTCGCGCGGCGCAGACCAGCGTATGGCGACGGGCGCGGTGTGCGTCTTGTCCATCTCCGCAATGACGGACTCGGGAACGTCGAGATTGACCAGCCGCTGTCGCGAGCCGCGGCCGTACATCTCGACACCGCCGACCGTCTTGGAGGTGATCGTCGCGAGATATTCCGCCGCCGCGGACGCCACCGCCGAACTGTAGATTTCCATCAGCGGCTGGCCGGCCTTCACGCGCGTGCCGGTCGTCACGTCGGCGACCTTCTGCACGAAGCTTTCGGCGCGCATCGCGATCACCGACACGCGGCGTTCATCGAGCTGGATCGTGCCGGGCGCCTTCACCGAGACCCGGATCGAGCGCTGCGCGACGGGCTCGGACTTCACGCCCGCGCGTTGGATCTTGCCGGGCGACAGCTTCACCGTGCCGTCGTCGGTGTCGTCGCCTTCGTAAACGGCGACATAGTCCATCCCCATCGGATCCTTCTTTGGGACGGTCGACGTATCGGGCAGCCCCATGGGATTGCGGTAGTAGAGGATTTTTCGCGGCGAAGCCGCCTGCGCCTTCGGTGGCGCCGGCGCGACGGCCGCTCCATCGTCGTCGTAGACCGGCAGATAGTCCCGCCCGCGGTCGTCGTTCTTCGGACCAGCAGACCAGAGCGGCGCACCACTTGGATCGCGGTAGTAGAGCGGCGTTCGCTCCGCGGCAGCCGCAGCCGATGATATGTCGGCCTCAGCGAGCCAGCCCGCACCGTTCGAATGCCAGTAGTAGCCGGCCAGGACCAGGCCGCCGCCCAGCGCAAGGGCCGTCAGGAGACGCAGCGTTTTCATGTCGTGTATCCGCGCGCCCGGGAGCGCGCGTCCGTGTGAAGGAAAAAGGGGAATGTCGGGCGCTGCCGGGCAGCGCCCGAACGCTCACTTGACCGCCGTGACCATCACCTTGCCGGTGACCGTCTCCGGTTCGCCCTGCACCTTCACAGACAGCGTCATCTGGTAGCGGCCAGCCATCGGCAGGTCCGTCTTGAAGGCGTACACACCCGGCTCCCTGGACGGCAGCGGCGCGACCGCCGATTCCATCTCGGCCATCCCGTCCGGGGCCATGTCGAGGCGGGTCTTGAAGATGACCGCGTCCGGTATCGGCTTGCCGGTCTGCTTGTTCGTCAGGCGAACGGCGAGCGTGACGTCTTCGCCCTTCTTCATCTGCGGAGTGACGGGCTCGAAGGCGTAGTCGCCCGCGCCCGCCATCGCGGCGGAAGCGGCAAGCGAAAGGGTGGCGGCGAGAGCCGCGGTGCTGATCTTGGAAAGCATTGTCCTGTCCTCATGAATTGATCTTTCGCCGTGGCGCTTGAAGCGCGCACGTCAGTCGTCGTCGCGAGCAGGCCTGCCGCTCGCGTCTCGGGCTTTGCGAGATCAGATTCGAGGAGGTCGGAAAGGAGGACTGCCGCCGCGGAAGGAAACGACCTGATCCGGGGGGATAGCCATCGTGCTGGCCACGACCGCGAGACGTTCGAACGCCACGGGCCTGACATCACCGAGCGCGATGATCCCACCAACGCAGCAGAAGCCCATACCGCACTTGTAGCCGCCGCTATGGGAGCCCGTTCCCTTCATGTCGGGACAACAATCGTCCATCGACATGTCGGCGTCGCCGTTCATGTGCATGGCCGTCTGCATGCCATCCGACGACATTGCGAGGTTCGCCGCGGACGCGCCAACCGGCAGCATCGCCAGGGATATGGCGATGGCGACTGCCACGATGGTACGGACGAACTGCATCAATATCGACTTACCTTGTCGGGCCGGAACTCGGCCTCAGTAGCATATTCGGACACCAAAGGCAGTCATTGATCGTGGTCAAGCGTTCGTTACCCAGGCTCGTCCGGAGGCCGGGTTGGACGTTTCGACGCACCCCTTCGGACTATCGTGCAAAACAGCAACACAAGGCCACCATCGACCGACCGGCCCGTCCAGCAGCCCGCGCGGATGTTGACGCGCTCATCCCCTGATGCCAGTTTCGTGATCGGTAGTGTCCGCAAGGACTCTTCAAGGGAATGCGGTGCGTCCACCTCAGTGGGCAATTCCGCGGCTGCCCCCGCAACTGTAGGCGGATAGTCGACGACCAAACAAACCACTGGAGCCCCGCTTGGGCCTCTGGGAAGGTGGTCGAAGGCGATGACCCGCGAGCCAGGAAACCTGCTACCAGCCATGGTCACGCGCGAACGCATTGGGCGGGGTGCCCTGATGTCGGACAAGTAGCCGGTGCATCCGCCGCCTGGGGCGAAGGTGGATGACTAAGGCAACCGCGGTGACGGTTTGTTTGCGTCGCCGCAGAGCGTTGTCGTGCAAAATCTTCATTTCCGTGCTGGCGCAAGGCCAGCGTTATCGCGTGCTTTCCTGATTACTCTGCTCTCGTCGGTGTCCTTGTCGTCCGCGGCGCTCGCGCAAAGCGCGGCGCAGGACAACCGCTCCCGGGAGGTCGGCCCGGTGATCGTGTCGCCGCCTGCGCCGCGACAGGCTCCTGCCGTCAGCCCCGGCACTCAGAAGCAGCGCGCCGCCCGGCGCGCCGCGGGACGCAATCGTGGCGCCCCTGCTGTCGCCGTTCCGGCCACGCAAGCTCCGAGCGGCCCGGTGCAGACGCCGCTCAACACGGCAGCCGTCACCGACGTCGGCTCCCGGCTCGGCATCACGGCGCGCGAGATGCCGGCGACCGTCGAGGTCATCAGTCAGCAGACGATGCAGAACCTGGGCATCCGGACCACGACCGACGTCGCCAAGGCTGCAGTCGGCGTCACCGGCGGCGATGCGCCCGGCGCGCCCGCCATCTTCTCGATGCGTGGCTTTTCCGGCGACCAGATCTCCACGCTCTACAACGGCATCCCGATCGGGCCGTCGACCATGACCGGCCGTCCCATGGACGTGGCTGGCCTCCAGCAGGTCGAGATCATCAAGGGACCGGACTCGCTGGTGGCGGGCCTCGGTGCGACCGGCGGCGCCATCAACTACGTGAACAAGGCGCCGCACACCGGACCAATCGTCAACGACGCCTTCACCTCCTACGATTCCTTCAACGGCTATCGCGCCGGATACGGCTCGGGCGGCAGCACGCTGATCAACGGCCTCGACTACCGCTTCGACATCAGCCATTTCAACAACAAGGGCTTTATCGACGACACCTATTCGAAGCTCAGCAACGTCTCGGGCCAGCTGAACTATCGCGTCAACGAGAACCTGAAGATCTGGGGCGCGACCGAATACAGGCAGGACAACGACCGCTTCTACTGGGGGACGCCGCTGGTGCCGGCGAACGCGCCGGGCATCGTGCCGACGTACGGCGTCGTCTCCGGCCTTTGGAGCAACTATTACCTCGGCGGCGGCACGCCGGTCCCGGTCACCATCGACGCGCGCACGCTGACCACGAACTACAACGTGCTCGACAATCACAGCGGCGCCAACGAGCTCTGGCTGCGCAGCGGCTTTCAATGGGACATCACCAACAACATCTCGCTGAAGAGCCAGGTCTATGGCTATGACGCCCACCGGCACTGGTTCAACAACGAGATCTCGTCGTTCGACCAGACCGTAGGCAATTTCGCAGGCGCGCAGAGCATCTACCGCGAGCGCCTGGCGCTCGATCACGCGCAGCGGCTCTACGGCAACATCACCGACCTCACCGTCAATTCCAATCTCGGCGGAATGGACAATCGCTTCGTCGCCACCGTGGCGGCGAGCAGCAACCAGTTCAACGTCTCGCAGGACACGCTGTTCTTCAATGACTACGTCGACCTCCTCAATCCGGACCGCGGCCTCTACGGCCCGCGCAGCGACGAGAAGATCTACACCCATCTCGACACCGCCTCGCTGTCGTTCGAGGACCGGCTCAAGCTGACCTCGACCTTTGCGCTGATCGGCGGCATCCGTTTTGAGAATATCGAGCTGTCGCGGACCCGCTTCGACGAGAATGGCCTCCTGAAAGCCAACTATCCTTTCTCGAAGACGTTCAATCCGGTCACCGGACGCATCGGTTACACCTGGGACATCGCGCCCGGCGTGATGCTTTACAGCCAGTACGCGACGGCAGCCGACCCGACGGTGGCGAACATCTTCATCCTCAGGCCCACGACGCCGCTGCTGCTCACGACGTCGCGGACCTACGAGACCGGCGTGAAAGTGCTGTCGGCCGACAAGCGCGCGGAGGCCACGTTCTCGGCCTTCGACATCGAGCGCAAGAACGTCTACGTCCCCGAAAGCGGCATCCTCTTCAACGTCGCCGGCAAGATGGCCTCCAAGGGCGTCGAGATCGCCGCCGCGGTCAATCCGGTCGCGGGCCTGAAACTATGGGGCAACGTCGCCTTCGTGCAGTCGCGCTTCATCGATTTCACCTATGTCGACGGCAATGGCGACTTCCAGTCCTATTCGGGCAAGACACCGCCCAACGTTCCGAACTTCATCGCCAACGCCGGCGCCTCCTATCGCTTCGACACGAAGCTGCCGGTGGAGATCGGCGGCCTCGTCCGTCACGTCGGCGACCGCTTCAACTTCCAGGACAATCTGGTCACGATGGACGCCTACACGATCTTCGACGCGTTCGCATTCGTCGACATCCCCAAAGCCTATTTCCCGGGCGTGGACCAGACCCGGATCAGCTTTCGCGTGAGGAACCTGACCAACAAGCTCTACGCGGCCTGGGGCGATCCGGGTTACACCGACCAGATCATCCTCGGCGCGCCGCGCAGCTACGAGGTCGCAGCTTCGTTCAAATGGTAGTCGCGGATCACATCGCCCGCGCCGTGGCAGGAGTTGTCACGCGACAGTAGGACGCAATCGCAAATCGATTGCGCCGTTGAAGCCGCAGGTCTCGAGAGCTATCGATCAACGAAACCTCGCTTCCATCGGGAGGAACGCATGAGCACCATCACCGGCGGTTGTCACTGCGGCGCGATCCGCTATCGGGTCGAGGGCGAAGCGATCGTGCACGCGCTGTGTCACTGCCGCGATTGCAGGCTTCACGCGGGCGCTCCCGTCGTCGGCTGGACGATGTACGCGGACGATGCCGTCAAGGTGACCAAAGGCGAGCCCAAGGTGTATCACTCCTCGGAACATGCGCGGCGGCACTTTTGCGGCGACTGCGGAACCGGCCTGTTTTATGTCAACGCCGACATGTTGCCCGGGGTCATCGACGTCCAGAGCGCGACCTACGACGATCCCGATGCCGTACCGGCGACGATGCACATCCAGGTCGCAGAGCGCCTTCGATGGATGGAGCGCGCGCACGAACTGCCGACATTCGACCGCTATCCTCCGCCACCGTAGCGGCGCGCGCGAAGCGTTCGCCATCTGGATGGAACCGCACAAACACCATCTTGCAACGGCCGGACGATCTCACGTAGATTGATCGGCGTGGGGACGAAGCAGACTCCCCGTGAGACCTCGGTCCAAGCTCTGCGCAGCACGCCATTCGTGGAGCTTGCGCATGGATACCGAACGCCACCCTCCTCTCCGCCCTACCGTTGCCATCCTCTCCCGCGGCGACGCTGCCGCGCGCCGGGACACGACGGCACAAAACAGCCGCTTCGTCCGCGTTTTCGAAGCACTCGCCGCGGTCGGCATCGAAGCCCGGCCGGTGATCTACGACGAGATCTTCGCCGGCGCCGTCCGCGATCAACTGCTCGCCGTCGATGGCGTGCTCGTCTGGGTCGATCCGATCCATCAGGGCAAGACGCGCGAGGCCCTCGACCCGCTACTTCGCGACGTTGCGGCGCAAGGGCCATGGGTGAGCGCACATCCCGACGTGATCCTGAAGATGGGCGTCAAGGAGGTGCTCTACCGAACGCGTCATCTCGGCTGGGGAGCCGACACGCATCGCTATGACACCGCCGCAAGCTTCCGCGCCGAATTTCCCGCGCGCCTTCAGGCGAACGGTCCGCGCGTGCTCAAGCAAAATCGCGGCAATGGTGGCCAAGGGGTGTGGAAGGTGGAGGCCCAGCCCAACGCGGACGCCATGGTTCGCGTGCTGCATGCCCAACGCGGCAGTCTACCCGAGGACATGCCGCTCGATGCCTTGCTCGCCCGCTGCGAACCGTATTTCGGATGGGGCGGCTGCATCATCGACCAGGCGTTCCAACCCCGTCTGCCCGACGGCATGATCCGTTGCTACATGAGCGGCGCCAAGGTCGCGGGCTTCGGGCATCAATTGATCAAGGCCCTGATCCCGCCGCCGCCGGAAGGCCCCGACGCACCCGAGGCTCAGCCGGGCCCACGGATCATGTACGGACCCGATGCTTCGCAATTCCAGGCGCTCCGAAGATCGATGGAGGACGAATGGACGCCGCAGCTGATGGACACGCTCGGCATCGACGAGCCGTCGCTGCCGGTGATCTGGGACGCGGACTTCCTGTACGGGCCCCGCGACGCCGCGGGCACCGACACGTACGTCCTGTGCGAAATCAACGCGAGCTCATGCTTTGCGATTCCCGACGACGCGCCGGCGGCAATCGCCCGAACGGTGAAGCACCGCTTGCTCCGGACTCAAGCAGTGCGTTCGGGCGCATAACCGGCGGCCCGGCTTCGACACCCTAATGCGCAGCGCAGCGGCAGCTTTCATAGGCGACGGGATCGTGGCTGTTGACGATGCTCACGCGGTCGCCGTGGTTGAGCTTCAGCGCGCGCAGCCGCGCCTGGTTGGCGATCCGCATCTTGCGATCCATGTCGCCGCGGCGCTGGAAATAACCCAGCATCAACGGCACGCGCGGCGACGGGTCGAGCTGGGCGTGGTGGAAATAGCTGTCGCCGGCATGCAGCAGCCATTTGTCACCTGATCGCACCGCGATGCCGCAATGGCCGAGCGTGTGGCCAGCGAGCGGGATCATCAGGATGTCGGCTTCCTTGTCGCCGAGCGCGCGCACGCCCTTGAAGCCGAACCAGTCCTCGCCGGCCTCGCCATAGAATGTCCAGCGCGGCCCATGGCTCCACTGCCCCGTGACATAGCGCCCTTCGGGCGGCGCGGGCTTGCGTACCACCGCCATGTCGTATTCGGCGCGATGGACGTGGATCGCGGCATGGGGAAAGTCCGGTACGCCGCCGGCGTGGTCGCGGTCGAGATGCGTCAGCAGCACGTGGCGCACATCGCTGGGCGAGTAGCCGAGCGCCTTCACCTGCTCGACCGCCGTCTCCGCCGGATCCAGCCTCGGCGCGGTCTGGCGCAGCCATCGGCCCCCCAGCCGATCGGGCGTTGCGATATCGCCGAGACCGATGCCGGTGTCGACCAGAGCGAGTCCGTCCTTCGTCTCGACCAGCAGGCAATGGCAGACCAGGCGGGCGCGCTGGAACAGGCCGCCAGTGCCGTTCACAAGACGGCGGCCCATGGGGCACATCGTGCCGGTGTTGAGGTGGTGGATCTTCATGGCGCGTTCCTGCTGTTGTGAGCAGGGCGTTCTTGCCACCGGGCGATCTATAGGTAAAATATTGAATACTGATACTATCTCTAGGTTCATCTTATGGACATCCGCGAGCTTCGCTACTTCGCCGCCGTGTACCGCGAGCGCAATCTGACCGCGGCGGCGCGCGCATGCTTCGTATCGCAGCCGTCGATCTCGACCGCGATCACCCATCTGGAGGCCGAGCTCGGCACCACGCTGTTCATCCGGCACAAGAAGGGCGTCGCGCCGACCGCCTCAGCCGAGCAGTTTCATGCGCTGGCCCGCCGCATCATCGACGATGCGGACGCCGCACGCAGCCTGTTCAGGAAGCCGAATACGAAGACCACCGTCACGCTGGGACTGATGCGCACGCTCGACATCCCCCGAACGATCGCGCTGCTGAAGCCGCTGACGGCGCGCACCGACATCGCGCTTCGCCTCGTCGGCAGCGACGAGCGCGCCGATGCGCGCATCATCTCGAAGAGCATGCTGCGCGCCGACGAGCATTTCGTCGCGCTGTGGAGCGAGCGCTATGTCGCCGCACTTCCGCCCTCGCATCCGCTGACGCTGAAGGAGAAGCTGCGGACCGCCGATCTCGCCGGCGTCCCCCTGATCGACCGCTGCCATTGCGAGCAAAGCGAATTCTTCGGTCGGAACTCACAACGAAGGCAGACCGCGGCGATCGCGCAATCGGAGGATTGGGCGATGGCGCTGGTCGCGGCCGGCGTCGGCATTGCCATCGTCCCGGAAGGCGTGGCGCGCGGCAATCCCGACGTCGCGGTGCGCGAGATCGAGGTGAAGGTCAAACGCGAGGTCGGGCTTGCCTATCGCGCATCAGTGCCGCTGGCGGATGCGCTGAAGGATTTTGTCGGGAAACTTCAGAAGCAGCGGCGCAAGCCGGATCCGACCGGCCCACGGCGCAACAAACGCAGGAAGTCCTAGCCCTTCGAGATGACTGCGCGGCCATAGGGCGGCTGGGCCGCAACCGGCGGATTGGCAGTCTGGGCCGCGAGCTCGCCGATCAGGCGGTCGGCATCGGCGGCCATGCCGTCGGGCGCCTGGATCACCAGACGCTCCAGCGCCCAGCGATAGGACGAGACGCGCTGCTCGAGGCACAGCTGCACCCACTGGATGATCAGCGAGTTCTCCCGCATGCGCGCGACCGCATCATCCCTCTCCCTTGGCGAGAGCTCGGAGACCCGCGCCATGGTCGCATCGCGCTTCCTGTCGAGATCGATGACGCGGATCGCGGAGCCGAAGAACGGCTCGAAACGGGTGATGTCGTTGCGCACGTCCTCGATCAGCTGCGCATAGCGCGATGAATGCGAGCGATGCGGCTCGTCGATCAGCGTGCGCCCATACATGGTGCGGTCGAACACGACCTTCTGCTGCCAGGGCGACGGCAGCGCCCTGTAGTCGCCGAATACGCTCTTCCAGGCGGGCCGCGACAGCGGCGGCTCGATCATGGGATAGGCGAGATCGCGAAGCTGGCGCTCCGCGTCGGTGAGCTGGAATTGGGACGACTTCAGGCCGACGCTGCCGGTGGCCTCGGCCCCGAGCCAGCGATGCATGTCGTCGCTGCGCATGTCAGCGCGGGTGCGGCCGAAATCGCCGCCGCTGCACGCGCCGAGCGTCGCACCGACGAGTGCGAGCAGGACGGCCGTTACGACAGGCCGGATCTGACGGATGGCATCCGGCATTGCAAGAGCCGGATGCTAGCGGCGACGACGACGGCGCCCCGGCGCTGTGCCCTGCTCCGGCCCGCGATCGCCGCTGGTCTCTTCCGTCTGGCGCTCGATGCGGATCACGGGGAGGATCAGAATCGTTCCCGTTTCCGTACGCGGCGTGGCATCCCCCGACGAGCCTGCCCGGCGACCGGCCGGAAATTCGATAATGGTCCCCATATCAGCTCTCTATCAATTGCCGCGCGACCGAGCGCGCTGGTGCAACGTGCGTTCATTAAGATCAGTTCATGGTTAACGGGGTGTAAACGCGCCTGCCGGACCGTAACTTCACGGGCGGCCTCCCGCGTCCCGTTGCGGGACGACAACACCTGAAATGATGGGGTCGACTTCACGCCTCGTTTTCCTTAACGAGCCTTTAAAGGAACCTGCGTTAGGCTCGCGGACGAGTATCTTTCCCAGGTCGCGTATCTCTCCATGACCAAGTCGCTGTTTCCCGGATTCGACGGGCTGATGAGCCTCTCCCGTCGCGAAGGCGTTGATGTTCGCCCGACGCTGCTGCGCGTGCTGACGGACCTCTATGTCCAGGCGCCCACCCACAGCGACGACGAGCAGCGCCAGTTCATCGAGCTTGCGACGCGGCTGATCGACCAGGTCGACGATGCGACGCGCGCGGCCGTCAAGGCGAAGCTTGCGATCTATCCGCTGACGCCCGTCCCGGTCCTGCAGAAACTCGGGCTGGTTGCGACCCAGGAAGGCCGCAGGGTTCCGCTCGCGCGCGAAATTCGCAGCTCCCCGCAGGCGGCTTCGCCTGCTCGCACGCCGACCGACGCCGAGTTGCGCTTGGCCGCCAACATGGCGATGCAGCCGAAGGAAGCGGCCGAGATCCACGACATGTTCTTCCGCGCCGATGCGACCCAGCGCGCGCTGGTCCTGCACAATCTGGCGCAGACCCCGCTGAAGGCCGCGCCGCGGATTCCGACCGTGCGCGCCAAGCGTGCGATCCAGATCCTGGAGATGGCGGCAATCGCCAACGATGTCGAGAATTTCACCTACGAGCTCGGCGACAGCCTGATCCTGCCCTCGCGCGTCGCCGCCCAGATCGTCGACGATGCCGGCGGCGAAGCGCTCGCAATCGCCGCGCGCGCGCTCGACATGCCGAGCCCGAACTTCCAGCGCATCCTCCTGTTCTTCAAGCCGGAGATCGGCACGTCGGTCGATGCGGTGTACCGGTTGTCGCGGCTCTACGACCGGCTCAGCGACCGCTCCGCGCTGGTGATGCTGGCGGCCTGGCGCGGCTCGACGCTCGCGGTCACGCGCGCGAAATACCAGTCCTCGCTGCATGACAGCGAACGCCAGCGCGCGCGCGCGGGCGCGAGCCAGACCCGGCCGGGCGTGCAGCCGGGCTCGGCGCCTGCGGTGCGGACGGGCACCGACGGATCGGACCGCTAGGTCTTCGCCAACTCGAGAAAGTGACGGCCTTTGCGGTCCTCGGTCTCGACGATCCAGGCGTCCGGATCGAAGCGGATTTCCTTGGTGAGGCGCTCCTCGACTGCTGGCTCAGGCATCGGCTGCGCGGCAAGTGGCACGAAGAAGCGATCGACCGGCCGGCCGTCGTCATAGACGGTCTGCGGCGCCGGTACGTACAGCATCGCGTTGCCGTCGAGCAGCGACACCTTCACGAATACCGCGCCCGCCTCCTCGGCACCGCGACGACGCACCGCCCCGAACACGCCTTCGGTCTGGCACCGGCGCAGGTAGGCGGAAACCCAGATGTTTGATTTCAAACGCATGAAGAGCACGATAGGCCAGTGCTGCAATCAGCACCAGCCTGCGCGCAACAATGACGCTTATTCGACCGGATGGCCGATCGCGGCCCCAAGCTCGCGCAGCAGGCGGTCGGACACCTGACCCGTCACCTGCATCTTGTGCTCGCGCTCGAATTTCTGGATCGCGGACTGCGTCTCTGCGCCCATCGTGCCCGTGATCTTCAAATTGCCATAGCCGTATTCGGACAGCGCGCGCTGCACGCCGGCGATACGCCGCGCGGCCGGACTCTGCGCGACGGGAATCGGCGCCGGCGGACGCGCGATGGCGACGGATTGCGGCGGCGCCGACGTCGTTTGCTTGACCAGATTGGTCATCGGATCGCCCGCGCGCGGCGTCGATGCCGTCGCCTCGACCGGCTTCTCGGGGGCCTTCTCGGCGGCGCGCTCGACAGGCTTGGGCTCGGCGCGGAATTCCGTCGCTCTCGGCTCCAGCGGCGAGGTATCCGCGCCGACGGGGCGCGGACGCGGCAAGGGGTTCGACAGCGGCACGGACGACGGCGCGGGAAGATTGATCACGGTGCCGAACATCGGCGCCGGATGCCGGCCGGTCTGAAGGAACAGCGCGTTGGCAACGATCGCGCTGACTGCGGCGACGGCGACGAGACCGGCCAGCGTGTCCTTGGGACTGTGCAGCAGGATGCGCATCGCAAGATTGCGCTCGGTCTCGACATCGATGACCGCGGCCTTGGCGCCACGGCGGCGCGGAGCGGCTTCGTCCTTGGCAGACTTCTTAGGCACTTTTCTTCACCAGAGCGGGTTGGTCGTGAGATTGGTCCTGAAGCTCCTGGCGCGGCACCGGCGTCAGCGTCGCGATCTTGCTCTCGGCCGCCATTCTATCGGACGTCTTGGCCTGCGGCGGCGTGTAGACGAGCGGCAATCTGACGGTGACGGAGGTGCCCTCGCCGAGCCTGCTTTGTACAGTCAATTCGCCGAGATGCAACGCCACCAGACTCTTCACGATCGAAAGCCCGAGACCCGTGCCTTCGTGACGGCGCTGATAAGTTTTTCCGGCCTGGAAGAACGGCGCGCCGATGCGCTTGAGATCATCTGCCGCAATGCCGACGCCGGTGTCGCTGATGCGCAGCGCGAGCTGCGATCCGGACACCGCGGCCGATACGGTGACCTGACCACCGCGCTCGGTGAACTTGATGGCGTTGGCGACGAGATTGAGCACGATCTGCTTGAAGGCGCGCGGATCGCCGGTCATGACAGGCAGGTCCTGCGGCGCATCGGTGATGAGGTCGATGCCGTTCTCCCGCGCCTTCAGCGCCAGCAGATTGCAGCAATGCATCAGAGATGCGCGCGGCGCGAACGGTTCCGACGCAATCTCGAAATTGCCCGATTCCATCTTCGACATGTCGAGGATGCCGTTGACGACCGAGAGCAGATGCTGGCCGGAATCGTTGATGAGCTGGGCATATTCCTTGCGCTGGGCCGCACCCAGCATCAGGGTCTGCTCCTGCGCGATCATCTCGGAGAAGCCGATGATGGCGTTGAGCGGCGTGCGCAGCTCGTGGCTCATGGTGGCGAGGAAGCGGGTCTTGGCGGCATCGGCCGCTTCCGCGGCGCTGCGCGCCTGATCGAGCGCCTGCTCCGCGAGCTTGCGATCGGTGACGTCGCGCATCACGCCGACGACTTCCGCTTCGCGCGTGGCGTCACCGTCAATATCCTGGCGGCCCATGTCCTGGTCGAGCGGCCGGCAGCGCATCTCGACCCAGATGAAATCGACCTGGCCACGCTCCGATCCGGCCGGCTCCCGCCGCAGCCGGAACTCGACGCTGCGCACGTCCCCGCGCGCGGCATCGGAGAGCGCCGTGAGATAGGCCGGACGATCGGCGACGTGGACGCGGTCGAACAGGCCGTGGCCGAGCAGCTGCGCGACAGGCATGCCGAGCATGGCTTCCACCGCCGGCGAGATGAACTGCACAGCGCCGTTGCGCCGATGCCGCGAGATGACGTCGCTCATGTTGCGCGCCAGCAGGCGATAGCGCTCTTCCTCGCGCAACAGCAGCGCAACGCTGGTGCGCGCGAGCGATTCCGCGCCGAAGGCGAGGCCCGCGGCATAGAGCGTCGCCGAGGCGACGCCGAACGCCATCAGCACGCCGCGTTGTGCGGCGCTGGCGTCTCCGGCCGGAAGCCAGCCGAGCTGGCCGGCAAGGATCAGGACGCCGGCGCAGGACAGCGCAAGCAGGGAGGCAAAGGCCGCGACGCGGCGCGAGGCCGACAACGCGGCTTCCAGGGGAACCACGACCAGCCAGATCGCGGCGAATGATTCGATGCCGCCGGTGGTGCCGGCAACCGCCATGATCAGGCCGGCAAGCGCCAGCGACGACAGCACATGGGCACCTTCATAGCGGCCGGTGCGCGACAGGAACCATGACAGGAGAATGGGGGCGATCAGCCACGCGAAGGCGGCGACCTCGATCGCGCTCGGCGCGCCGCGCGTGGCGAGATAGACCGGGAATGCGGCAAACGCGGCCAGGCTGCCGAGCAGCCGCGGCGCCATGAAGGCACGATGGCGCGCTCGCGTCAGCGCGTCGTAACGCGCGGAGGGATGCAGCAGTGCATCGAGACAATCGCGGATGATACTCAAAACTGTCACGGGTCTCGCGCTTCGGCCCACTCGTCGAGAAGACGCGCCGGAACGCCTCCTTATCGTTGAGCCACCGTGTCAGAGCGACCTTAAACGAGTGCTAAGGCAATGCGGCCCGCCGCCGGACACTGTGTCATCGCGGAGATTTTTAGGCGATTTGACCACGTCATCATCGGGGATGGTGAACACAGGGTTTCACCAGTCCCCGCATGGTTTCGAATTGGTGGACAAGCGGCGCCACCGAAATCACGGGGCTCCGGCGTCAATCGAAAATTTACGACGTGGCGGTTCAGGAAGATTCTTGCGTAGATTTTCCGCGAATTAAGCGGAAGGCAATCACTTGCGATTTATCGAGAGTTGCTAGGTCCGGCGCCTCGCGGGCATCGCCGCGGCGGGATCTAACATACAGGTCGATAAGATGCGCTTTCTGCTCCGCATCACATTCTGGCTCGGGCTGGTTCTGGTGCTCCTGCCGCGGGACAAGACGCCCGAATCGGACAAGCTGCCGCAGATCGGCGCCGCCGATGCGGTGCAGGCTGCGACCGCGGCCGTCTCCGACGTGACCCAGTTCTGCAAGCGCCAGCCGGCGGCCTGCGAGGTCGGCGGCCAAGCCGCGACCATCATCGGCCAGCGCGCACAGGACGGCGCGAAGAAGATCTACCAGATCATCAACGACAAGAAAGAGCAGCTCGAGAAGACCGACAAGAAGGCGCCCGATCATACCGGCTCGATCGCGCTGGCCGGCGAAGGCGATGCCGCCTCGGGCGAGGCGCCGCGCGACACCCTGAGCCAGGACGACCTCGCGCTGGAATGGCGCGGCCCTGCAGCGGCGCCGGCGAATTAGCGCCCAAACCCTATCGATTTCGCGTCCTCGCATCCTTATATTGGCCTGAACGGGAACATTGGGCCAGCATGACGACGATCGACGAAATCAGGGACAATTTCGAGCTTCTGGACGAGTGGGACGACCGCTACCGGTACGTCATCGAGCTCGGCCGCACCCTGGAACCGATGCCCGAATCCGAGCATTCGGCCGAGAACAAGGTCAATGGCTGCGTCAGCCAGGTCTGGCTCCAGAAGCTGGTCGATCGCGATGGCGGCGCCCCGATCCTGAAATATCGCGGCGACAGTGACGCCCACATCGTGCGCGGTCTGGTCGCGATCGTGCTCTCGCTTTACTCCGGCCGCACGCCGCAGCAGATCCTTGCGACCGACGCGATCGCGGTATTCAACGAGTTCGGCTTTCGCGATCATCTGACGCCGCAGCGCTCCAACGGCCTGCGCTCGATGGTCGAACGTATCAAGACCGACGCGAAAGAGGCGCTCGCGGAAGCGTCGTGAAGAAGCTTCGTAGCGTGGGCAAAGCGACTTGTCCGCCGTAGCTCGAAGAGCGAAGGCGGAAGCGTGCCCACCATTTCCAGCGCGATTGAAGAAAGATGGTGGGCACGGCGCTTCGCGCCTTTGCCCACCCTACGGGATCCAGCGCGTAGCTTTACTTCCGCTTCCGCTGCTGCTGTCCCAGTCCCATCTGCTTTGCCAGTTGCGAGCGCGCCACCGCGTAGTTCGGCGCGACCATGGGATAGTCGGCCGGCAGGCCCCATTTCTCGCGATATTGCTCCGGCGTCATGTTGTACTGGGTGCGCAGATGGCGCTTCAGCGACTTGAAGCGCTTGCCGTCTTCCAGACAGACCAGATAGTCCGGCGCGATCGACTTCTTCAGCGACACCGCCGGTTTGGCCGGCTCGAGCGGCGCGGTCTCGGTGCGGCCTGACGACACGCGCACCAAGGCGCCATGCACCTGGCTGATCAGGTTCGGAATATCGGCCGCCGGCGTCGGGTTGTTGCCGACATAGGCGGACACGATGCTCGCCGTCAGCTCGATGAAATTCTTAGCCCCGTTATCCGACATGGGCCCGACCTTTCCCTGACCTTGCGTCTCGCCGGGAGACGACGCCTAAGTATTCCGTGTCAACAATACATTCGGCCGAAATAAGACGACTGACGAATATGAGCTGATTACTGACGAAGTGACAAGAACGATGGCGCTCTACTTGGACGCGGCGGTCTCACGACCGCTGGTCGAGATGGGCGCGCAGTTCGTCGATCGAGGCGAAGCGCATCATGCCTTCCGGCATCTGCGCTTCGATCGAGCCGTCGGAATAGAGCGAATAGGCCATGCCGTCGACGATACCCGATTTGAGCACGGTCACGGGCGCCTGCTCGACCGGCGTCGGTTCGGGGGGAGGCGGCGGCGGGCCGGGCTCGGTAAAGATCGACGGCGAGCGCGGCGGCGGGCGACGCCCGGCGGCCGGCGGTTCCGGTGGCCGCATACGGTCCGGCCTCGGCCAGGCATCGTCGAAGCTCGCCGGCTGACTCTCCGGGTCGGCCGGTTCCGTGGGCTCGTCATGAGGCTGCGGCGGCAAGCTCTCTGTCGCCTTCGCCTCCGCGCGCTCGCGCTCCTTGCGGGAGGACGATGCGAACAACAGATTGCGGCGGCGCGGCGCTTCCGGAGCCGCAGGCGGTGTCGGAGCTTCCGGCTCCGGCGGCGGTTCGGCGCGCGGACGCTCGCGCGCGGCGGCCTCGCTCTGCCACGGCGGCAGAGCCGCGGCCGGTGGTGGCTCGGTTTTCGTCGCCGATACCGGGGGCTCGGACACTGGCGCGCCAGGTACCGCGAGGCCCGGCAGCACGGGCCTGACCCGAACCTCGCCCGGCGCGGCCGATCCGGCCAGCCGGCGGGCGATGCCCTTCAGTTCCACGACCACGACGTAGAGGCCGGCCAGTAACATTCCGGAGCAGACGCCAATGGTGCCGGAGATTATGAGGGTGCTGCCGAGGCTGGCCTCCCTAACGGTGAAGCCGAACAGGATCGTAAGGAGGCCCGCCAGGACGGCGAAAATCCCCACAATCAACAATGCCAAGCTCATCGAACTCACCCCTGGTCGCGCAGCCGTGCGCGACACCCGTTACGCCAAGATACCGTCATACGGTGTTCCACGCCAACGGCGAATTAGAGCCTGCGTTCCTAAAGGGAAGGATATCAGGGACTTATTCACATTCCCTTCAGCTACGGCCCGCTACTTCTAAGCTGCTCTCAACTGTCTGGATTTGCTGCGTCGCATCAGGATTTTAGCCATAATGCCCAATTACTTGGTAATGGAACTGCGCTATAGGGATTCCGGGGAAGTGGCCCGCGGGCACCAGCAGGGCCAAGAGGGGATTCCGGGTCACCAATAGCCATGACATCCATCACGACTTCGGCGATCGACACGCCTCTGCGGCGCTCGGTTGAACGGACTTGCGACGATCTCGCCATGCTGGTGCTGGCTGCGGTCGCCGTCATTGCAGGCTTGACCTTCCGCGACTACGGGCTCGGCTGGGACGATTACACCCACGCTGAATATGCCGACCTGCTGCTGCGCATGTTCGGTTCCGGCTTCAGGGACACCGCGGCGCTCTCTTTCGCGAATCTCTACATGTATGGCGGCGGCTTCGACATGGTCGCGGCTCTCCTGCACAAGGTCATTCCGCTCGAGCTGTTCGAGACGCGACGCATGCTCGGCGCCATGGTCGGCGTGATCGGGCTTGCGGTGACGTGGCGGCTCGGCCGCCGCATCGGCGGGCCCCTTGCCGGTCTTGCCGCGCTCCTGCTGCTCGCGCTCTGCCCGATCTTCTACGGCCACATGTTCATGAACCCGAAGGATGCGCCCTTCGCGGTGGCCATGATCATCCTGATGCTGGGCCTCGTACGCCTCGCCGAGGAATATCCGCAGCCGTCGCCGCGCACGATCCTGATCGTCGGCCTGGGTGCCGGCCTCTCGCTCGGCTGCCGCGTCCTCGGCGGCCTCGCGCTGGTCTACGCCATGATCGGCTTCATGCCGCTGTTCCTGGAGGAGCTGCGCACCGAAGGCGCCCGCGAAGCAGCCCGCCGATTCGCCCATGTCGTCTACGTGCTGCTGCCCGGCCTCGTGTTCGGCTATCTCGTGATGGGCCTGATCTGGCCGTGGTCGATCATGGAGCCCGGCAATCCCTTCGAGGCCCTGACCTACTTCTCGCACTTCTTCGAGAAGCCCTGGAAGGAGATGTTCGACGGCGCGATCGTGTCCGTGCCCGACATGCCCTGGTCCTATCTGCCGACGCTGTTCGCGCTGCAGCTTCCCGAGGTGATGCTGGTGCTGATGGGCGGCGCCGTGGTCAGCACCTTCGCGATGCTGCCGCGCCGCGAGGTTCCGGCGCGCCGCAAGACCATCCTCTTGATGCTGACGCTGGCGGCGACCCTGCCGCTCGCGATCGCGATGGTGAAGCGGCCGGCGCTGTACAACGGCATCCGCCACTTCGTCTTCGTGATCCCGCCGATGGCGGTGCTCGGCGGCGTCGCCTTTGCCTGGGCGATGGAGCGCCTGCGCACCAACCACCGCACCTGGCAGCCCGTCGTGCTCGCGACCTTCTGCTTCGGCCTCGCGCTCTCGCTGGCCGAGATGATCCGGCTGCATCCCTATCAGTACACGCACTTCAACCACATCGCCGGCACCGTGCGCGGCGCCGACGACCGCTTCATGCTGGACTATTGGGGCCTTGCGCTGAAGCAGGCCTCGGACGAACTGCGCGAGCAGATCGTCGAGCGGCAGGAAGTGGCGCCGGGAAACCGTAAATGGAAGGTCGCGGTGTGCGGTCCGCAGCGCCCGGCCCAGGTGGCGCTCGGGCCCGACTTCACCATTGGCTGGGATTCCAACGCGGCCGATTTCGCGATGACGCTCGGCGAGTTCTACTGCAAGGGCCTCACCGCGCCCGTGATGGTCGAGATCAAGCGCGATGACGTGGTGTTCGCCCGCGTCTACGACATCCGCGGCCGCAGCATTTCCAGCCTGCTGTCGATCCCGGCGCCGTAATAATTTTCTCCGGGACCTTTCGTGAGGCCCCCGCGTTACGTTGCGCTCCATGCGGGCTACGCGTGGCTGCTGCGATTTGACCGCCTTGCCGCCAGCCTCACCCGCGACTACGCTCCCTCCCCGCAACAACGATGTTCGGAGAGATAAGCCATGTCGCCAGCGGAAGCGCGCCTGAAGGAAGTGCCGTCGAACATGACGGAGGCGGAGTGGCAGCAACGGGTCAATCTCGCCGCCTGCTACCGCCTCGTCTCGCTGTACGGCTGGGACGATCTGGTCGACACCCACATCTCCGCCCGCGTGCCCGGCCCCGACCATCATTTCCTCATCAACCCCTACGGACTGATGTTCGACGAGATCACGGCATCGAGCCTCGTCAAGGTCGACCTGCACGGCAACCAGCTCTCCGAGAGCGAGTACAGCATCAACCCGGCCGGCTTCACCATCCATTCGGCGATCCACGAGGTGCGCGAGGACGCAATCTGCGTGCTGCATCTCCACACGCTCGACGGCACCGCGGTGTCGAGCAGCGCGGAAGGGCTGCTGCCGCTGAACCAGACCGCCCAGCTCGTCACCCACGACCTCGCCTATCACGACTATGAGGGCATCGCGCTCGACCACGACGAGCGGCCGCGGCTGCAGAAGGACCTCGGCGACCATAACCACATGCTGCTGCGTAACCACGGCACGCTGACGGTCGGCCGGTCGGTCGCCTCAGCGTTCGAGCGCATGTACCATCTCGAGCGCGCCTGCTCGATGCAGGTGCGCACGCGCGCGCTGGGCACGCCGGTCTACCCGGTTGAGGAGATTGCGATCGAGAAGAACACCGAGCTGCTCGCCAACCGCGACCGCGCCGAGCTGCGCGCCACCAACCTGGTCTGGCCGCCGCTGCTGCGCAAGCTCGACCGCGAGCTTCCGGGTTACCGGTCTTGAGATTTTCTGGATTTCGTGTAGGGTAGGTCTCAACACCCTCTACACGTTTCGGAATGAAACGCCGCCCAATTCCGGGCGGCGTTTTTATTTGGGGCGGTCGCCGCCGCACCCGTCATTGCGAGGCGCGAAGCGGCGAAGCAATCCAGACTGCTTCCGCGGAGGGATTCTGGATTGCTTCGCTTCGCTCGCAATGACGAGGAGAGATCTCGTAGGGTGGGCAAAGGCGCATAGCGCCGTGCCCACCATCTTGCAACTCGCCTGGGAAGTGGTGGGCACGCTACACTTTGCCCACCCTACGGCTACGGCACCGCGCTTATTTCACGTCCGCGAGCGCCGCGAGGATCCGCGCCCAGGAGCGGATGCCCTTCTGGAAACTGCGGAGGTCGTATTTCTCGTTCGGCGAATGGATGTTGTCGTCGTCCAATCCGAAGCCGACCAGCAGCGAGTCGAGCCCAAGCGTCCGCTTGAAATCGGCGACGATCGGGATCGAGGCGCCCGAGCCGATCAGCACGGTCTCCTTGCCCCACTCCTCGGTCAGCGCCTTGCTGGCGGCGGCGAGCGGTTTCATGTTCCAGTCGAGTGCCACCGCGGGCGCGGCGGAATGATCGCCGAACTCGACCTTGCAGTCGCCGGGGATACGCGCCGTCACGTAGTCGCGGAAGGCCTTGCGTATCTTTTGGGGATCCTGCCCCTCGACCAGGCGGAACGAGACCTTGGCCGAGGCGTGCGACGGAATCACCGTCTTGGAGCCTTCGCCGATATAGCCGCCCCAGATGCCGTTGACGTCGCAGGTCGGACGCGACGAGGCCTGCTCGATCAGCAGCCGGCCCTTCTCGCCGGCGGGGATCGACAGACCGATCGGCTTGAGGAACATCTCCGGCGTGAGGTTGAGCTTCTTCCACTGCTCCAGGATATCGGGTGGCAGATCCTTCACGCCGTCATAGAAGCCGGGGATGGTGATGCGGTTGTCGTCGTCGAACAGGCCGCCCAGGATTTTCGTCAGTACCCGGATCGGGTTCATGGCGCTGCCGCCGAACACGCCGGAATGCAAATCGCGATTGGCGGCGGTGATCTTCAGCTCTTCATAGAGCAGACCGCGCAGCGACGTCGTGATCGCGGGCGTGTTGCGGTCCCACATGCCGGTGTCGCAGACCAGCACGTAGTCCGCTTTGAACTCGTCCTTGTTGGCCTCGATGAACGGCACGAAATTCTTGGAGCCGACCTCCTCCTCGCCTTCGATCAGGAAGGTGATGTCGATCGGCAGCGAGCCCGTCACTTTCTTCCAGGCGCGGCAGGCCTCGACGAAGGTCATGACCTGGCCCTTGTCGTCCTCGGCACCGCGCGCGACGATGATCTTGCGGCCGTCGGCATGGTCGGTGACGGCAGGCTCGAACGGCGGACGGTGCCAGAGATCGAGCGGATCGACCGGCTGCACGTCGTAATGGCCGTAGAAAATCACATGCGGCCGTCCGCCGGCCCCGGTCTTGCCGACGATGGCGGGATGGCCGGCGGTCGGGCGCACTTCAGTGGCGACACCGAGGCTCGCGATGTCCTTGGCGAGATGCTCGGCCGCGGCCTTGCAGTCGGCGGCAAAAGCCGGATCCGCAGAGATCGACTTGATCCGCAACAGCGAGAACAGACGCTCCAGGCTGTTGTCAAAATCCTTGTCGATGTGATCGAGCACCGATTGAAGCTGCGCATTGGCCATGGTCGTATTCCTGACTTTTGAGTCTCAAGAGGTACCGGGTTTTAGCGCTGCCGCCGCCTCGGAGCCAGCCGCAACCGGCGGATGCCGGATGTGCCATGCGAGGCTACCCGCAAGAATGGCGGTCGCGACAAGGTTATTGCCCCAGGCCTGGATGACATTGGGAAACCACGGCAGCGACAGCAGCATGAGGATGCCGGCGGCGCCCAGCGCGAGCCAGGTTCCCAGCCGCACGTTCGGTCGCGCGTCGAAGGCGGCGCGATGCATCAGCACCGTCATCGGGAAGAACAGCCACATGAAGTAGTATTGCCGCGCCAGCGGCGATGCCACCGTCATCAGGCAGAACAGGATGCCGAGCTCCTCCGCATCCGAGCGCGCCGTTCGCCGCGCTTGCGACGGCATCACCGCGAGAAAGCCGAGCCCGAGCAACGCCGACAACGCCATCACGATCAAGTTCGCCGTCTTGTAGTCGACGTCGATGACATTCATCGTGCGCGGTGGCTTGCTGGGATCTTCCTGATTGTAGTTGATCGGTCGGACCAGACGGTGCGTGACGGCAATGAGGGACTGGTTGACCCACGACCAGTTCTGCTCATCGCGCTGGCCAAAGCCCTTTTCCGAGCTCGTGCCGACCATGCCCTGGTACCAGGTCTTGAGCTCGGCCGCGTTGCGCTCGAAGCCGCGGATCGGTGCAGGCACGACATAGAGAAGGATGCCGGTGAAAGCGACCGTCGCGACGGTGGCCGCCCACTTCCTGCGCCAGATCAGATAGGGCAGCACCGCGATCGGAAACACCTTGATGGCGGTGGCGAGCGCGAACAGGAAGCCCGCGAGCCAGGACCGTTGACGCTGCAACAACCAGAAGCCCCAGAGCATCATCGCCAGCAGCACGAGGTTCGGCTGGCCGAGGTCGAACATGTCGAACACGAAGGTCACGGTGACGATGGCCGGCAGCGCTTCGAGCCATGGGCCGGGCCTGCGGCCCGATCCCGTCATGGCATTGGAGAAGTTGCCCGTGTACCACCATGCCACCACGTTCAGGATCGACAGCACGACATAGAGCGGGATCTTGCCGAACCAGCTCGGGATCGCCAGCAGGATCGCCGGCAGCGGTGGATAAATGAATTCGAAATACTCGCCGATCTGGTCGGGATAGAGCGATCTACCGTGCAGCACCTGCTGCCCGGCCCAGTACCACAGCCCATAATCCTTGGTCTTGCCGTGGCCGAAGATCTCGGGAACGAGCACGTCAGCGGTCAGGAGGACGCAGCAGATCAGGAAGAGCAGATCGAGCGGCGCACGCAGCGACAAGGCTCTGTGCGGGCCAAGTTTGTCTGATAGATTCGGTGATGTCACATTATGTCCCGTCGGCAACAAATAGCACGTAGCAGACCGACGGACGCTTGGAGAACCCCCTTCACCTGAATTTATGGTGTTCGGCCTCGCCCGGCGTGCGGGGCAATCGCATCCAAATACTCGCGAGATTTCGTCCTGCCGGGCTTGACGCAATGGAGGCTTTAGTGCCTCAAATCCGGCTTCTCTGCCTAACGACGCAGCAGCCCGCCGAGCGCGCCTCGCACCAGGGTGCGGCCGATCGAGCCACCGAGCTGGCCGGCGACCGATTTGCCGAGATTGGCCGCCATCCCCCCGATCACCTGGTTGGTGACCGATCGCGTCACGTCGCGCGCAATGACCTGGCCCGCGGACAGGCGGCCGCGCTTGACGTTAGTGCCGAAGATGGTGCCGACCATCGAGCCGATCTGGCCGAGGATGCCGCCACCTCCGCCGGCCGCACCGGCATCGGCAGTCGCGGCCGTGCCGGCAATCCGCTTCTGGATCATCTCGTAGGCGGATTCGGCATCGACAGCGGTGTCGTATTTGCCCTTCACCGGGCTCGCATCCATGATCGCCTTGCGCTCTTCCGGCGTGATCGATCCGATGCGGGCCGATGGCGGCCGAATCATGACACGCTCGACCATCGTCGGCGTGCCGTTGCCTTCGAGGAAGGACACCAGCGCCTCGCCCTTGCCGAGCTCCATGATCACCTTGGCGGTGTCGAGCTTCGGGTTGGGCCGGAAGGTCTGGGCCGCTGCGGCGACCGCCTTCTGGTCGCGCGGGGTGAAGGCACGCAGCGCATGCTGGACACGGTTGCCCAATTGCCCGAGCACGCGGTCCGGCACGTCGACGGGGTTTTGCGTCACGAAATAGACGCCGACGCCCTTGGATCGGATCAAACGCACCACCTGCTCGATCTTGTCCATCAACGCCTTCGGCGCGTCGTTGAACAACAGATGTGCCTCGTCGAAGAAGAACACCAGCTTCGGCTTCGGCAGGTCGCCGGCCTCGGGCAGCTCCTCGAACAATTCTGACAGCATCCACAGCAGGAATGTCGCGTAAAGCCGTGGACTCTGCAGCAGCTTGTCGGCAACAAGGATGTTGACCATGCCGCGGCCGTCGCGGTCGGTCTTCATGAAGTCCTTCAGCGTCAGCGCCGGCTCGCCGAAGAATTTGGTGCCGCCCTGGTTTTCCAGCACCAGAAGCTGGCGCTGGATGGTGCCGACGGTGGCCTTGGTGACGTTGCCAAAACCCTGAGCCTCCTTCTTGATGTCGGCAAGCGGGCTTTCCACGGCGTCCGCCCCCTTCTTGCCGGCATCCGGCACGATGGCATCGAGCAGCGCGCGCAGATCCTTCATGTCGATGAGGGTCAGCCCGTTGTCGTCCGCGACGCGGAAGGCGACGTTGAGCACGCCTTCCTGCACGTCATTCAGGTCGAGCATGCGCGCGAGCAGAAGCGGCCCCATCTCCGTGACGGTCGCCCGCACCGGATGGCCCTGTTCGCCGAACACGTCCCAGAACACCGTCGAGAACTGGTCGGGCTGGAACGTCAGCCCCATCTCGGCGGCACGCTTGACAATGAAATCCTTGGCCTCGCCGACCTCGGAGATGCCGGAGAGGTCGCCCTTGATGTCGGATGCGAAGACCGGAACGCCGGCGCGCGCAAATCCTTCCGCCATGACTTGCAGCGATACCGTCTTACCGGTCCCGGTTGCACCCGTGACGAGGCCGTGGCGATTGGCAAGCGCCAGCGTCAGCCATGCCTGCTCGTCTCCCTTGCCGACGAAGATCTTGTCGTCGGTGTCGCCGAGCTTGCTGTCCTGTGCGGTCATGCTTCTCTCTGATCTCTCTGCCGTGTTTCGCCTATTGAAACTCGAATGCACCTGCTCCGTAGTTTAACGCATGTCGCGTGCGGATTAAAACCGTTCAACGCGCCCTGAGCATGCGACATTGTCGGAAACATACCGCCGACATCAGCCGAAAGTAGGAAAGACGCGTTCGCACCGCGGCAATTTTTCGCTGAATCCATCTCCGCTCTTGCATCGTTGCAACACTTTTCGCGCCTTCGAGAGTGAATCGGAACCTTGCGTGCGTTCATCGCTTGTATTTCACATCGCTCCGGATCAAGATCATTTCGGAAGCAATACTCGGGCATGCAAACCGGCTGAGGGGCGGGCCTTATGGACGAGCTGATCGGGCGGCTGGCGTCGAACGCCAGCATAGATGGTGCTGTGGCTGAAAAGACCGTCGGCATTATCCTGGGCTTCCTCCGCAGCGAAGGTCCTTCCGAGAACGTCGAAGCGCTGATCGATCAGATTCCCGGTGCAGAAGCGGCGATCGAGGCGTCCAGGAGCGGCGGCGGACTGTCGCGGCTGATGGGCGGCGGCCTGATGGCCGTCGGCACGCGCCTGATGGGCCTGGGACTTGGCATGTCCGAGATTCAGAACGTTGCCCGTGAACTTTTCCGCTACGGCCGAGACAAAATCGGAGCGGATCAGATGGGCAAGATCATTGCGGGGACGCCGGGCCTCAGCCAGTTCGCCTGAGCGACGCTTTTCATATCGAGCATCATGACATATCCGATCTCCGAGATTGAGGGCCTGCCGGCTTTTGCCGCCAACAAATTAAAGGCGCAAGGAATCCGCACGACCGACGCGCTGCTCGAGGCGGCCTCGACCGTGAAGGGTCGCAAGGCGCTCGCCGCCAAGACCGGCATCAGCGAGCAGCAGTTGCTGGAATGGGCCAACGTCTCCGACTACATGCGCATTCCCGGGATGGGCCGGGCCAAGGTCGGCCTCGTCCGCGCCGCCGGCGTCACCACCGTGCGCGAGCTCGCTTATCGGAATCCGGCACGGCTCGCCCAGAGCATGCGGGAAGCCAACGTGAAGAAGAAGCTCGTCCGCATCCTGCCCTCGGAAAAATCGGTCGGCGACATCATCGCCAAGGCGAAGAAGCTGCCGCCGAAGATTACGTATTAGGGCATCTCCCTCGGCATACGACCTGCCGCGTTAGCTCTCGGTGTCATACCCCGCGAAGGCGGGGTATCCAGTACGCTGCGGCTCCTCCGTATCACCGCACGGCCTCGGAATACTGGATTGCCCGCTTTCGCGGGCAATGACAGTGGAGGCGATCGATGCTCCGCGAACACATCGACATTCGCCACCTCCCACCTTGAATCCCCCCTCCCCGACCGCTAAAGCGGGCCGCATGAATGCCTCGCCCTCCCCATCCGTCCCGCCGGCCGGCTCGGCCGGGCCCGACGTGCTGCGGACGCTGCTGGAGCGGCCGATTCCGGCAGTGATGGGCGTGCTCAACGTCACCCCGGATTCCTTCTCCGACGGCGGCGAGTTTATCGCGCCCGAGCTGGCGCTTGCGCGGGCGCGGGCGATGATCGAGGCCGGCGTCGACATCATCGACATCGGTGCCGAGTCCACCCGGCCCTACACAGGCGCCCGGCCGGTGACGGCGGCGGACGAGCTGGCGCGGCTGAAGCCGGTGTTGTCAGGCGTGGTGGCGCTGGGCGTGCCCGTGTCGATCGACAGCATGAAGGCTGAAGTCGTGGCCTTTGCGCTCGACCAGGGCGCTGCGATCGCCAACGACGTCTGGGGCCTGCAGCGCGACACCGGCATGGCACAGCTCATCGCCGCGCGCGGCGTCCCCGTCATCGTCATGCACAACCGCGAGACCGTCGATTCCGCCATCGACATCGTCGCAGACATGAAGGCGTTCTTCCTGCGCTCGCTCGATATCGCCGCCAAGGCCGGCATTGCGCGCGAAAAAATCGTGCTCGATCCCGGCATCGGCTTCGGCAAGACGGCCGAGCAGAGCATGATTGCGCTGGCGCGGCTGCGCGAATTCGATATGTTCGGCCTGCCGGTCCTGGTCGGCGCTTCGCGCAAGCGCTTCATCGCCTCGGTATCGCCCTCGGAGCCGAAAGAACGGCTCGCCGGCTCGATCGCCGCGCATCTGATCGCCGCACAGCGCGGCGCCAAGATCATCCGGACCCATGACGTCGCCGAGACCTTGCAGGCCCTGCGGGTCGCGAACGCAATCGAGAGCAAGCAATGACCGATACGATCTTCGTCACCGGCCTGTCGATCCACGCCCGCCACGGCGTGATGGATCACGAGACCGAAGTCGGCCAGCGCTTCGTCATCGATCTCGAGCTCTATACCGATTTGTCGGAGCCGTCGCGTAGCGACCGGCTCGCCGATACGGTGTCCTATGCCGAAGTCGTGGCGACCACGACGGCGGCGTTCAAGAACACAAATTACAAGCTGCTGGAGCGGGCGGCCGGCGCGGTCGCCGATGCCATCCTGTCGCACTTCCCGCGCATCCGCGCCGTGAAGATCACCGTGCACAAGCCGCATGCGCCGATCGCCGCGATCTTCGACGACGTCGGCATCATGCTGACGCGCTCGCGGCATCCCTGAGATGGCGAGTGTGCTGATCGCACTCGGCGGCAATGTCGGCGATGTCCGCGCGACGTTCCGGAAGGCGATTTCGCACATCTGCGGCATGGCGCAAGCCGCGCTGGTCGCGCGCTCCTCGGACTATGCGACGCCGCCCTGGGGCGACGAGGACCAGGATCCCTTCATCAATGCCTGCATCGAGATCGAGACAGATCTCGATCCGCATGCACTCCTGTTCGTGATGCAGAAGGTCGAGCAGAAATTCGGCCGCACGCGGAACAAGGAGAGGCAATGGGGCCCGCGCACGCTCGATCTCGACATGATCGCCTATGACGATGTCAGCTTGCAGAAGCCCGACCTGACCTTGCCGCATCCGCGCTTGTTCGAGCGCGCCTTCGTGCTGGTGCCGCTGGCTGAAATCGCGCCCGACCGCGTAATCTCAGGCATACGTGCGCGTGACGGGCTTGCCAGCGTCTCGACGCAAGGCATTGAGCGGCTTCCGGATACCGGTTAACCAAAAACAACCGTTTGCAGCGACGGCCGGCCGTGGCAATTTCGCCTGCGAACAACAAGATTTTTGGGAGCCCTTGGCCGTATGACCTCCGTGACTGACGACCTGCCGCTCGCGGCCGATTTTCCCAAGGCCACGGTCGACGACTGGCGCAAGCTGGTCGACGGCGTGCTGAAGGGCGCGCCGTTCGAGAAGCTGGTCGGCAAGACTTATGACGGCCTCAAGATCGACCCGCTCTATCCCCGCGCCCGGGGCGTTGCGCCCGTGGTGGGACGGCCTGCCGCCGCGCCGTGGCAGATCATGCAGCGGATCGACCATCCCGATGCAGCGCTCGCGAATGCGCAGGCGCTGACCGATCTTGAAAATGGCGCGACGGGTCTCGCGCTGGTGTTCGCCGGCGGCAGTGGCGCTCACGGGTTCGGGCTGGAACCTTCGGCCGATGCTGTCGCCAAGGTCTTCAAGGATATTCATCTCGATGCCGGCATCGGCATCGAGCTCCAGATCGGTCCGCAATCGCGGATGGCGGCGATCCATGTCGCGGAATATGTGAAGAGCAACGGCCTCGATCCCGCCGCCTGCAACATCCGCTTCGGGCTCGATCCGCTTGCGGCCGGCGCGGTGTGGGGACACAGCCCCTACACATGGGACGAGATCGTTCCGGCCGTCACCGGCGCCATCAAGGGTCTCGCCGCGCTCGGCTTCACGGGACCGTTCGCGTCCGCCGACGGGCGTGTGATCCACGATGCCGGGGGCTCCGAGGTGCAGGAGCTCGCGTTCGTGCTGGCCTGCGGCGTCGCCTATCTGCGCGCGATCGAAGGTGCCGGCGTTCCGCTGGAGCAGGCGCAGGGAATGATCTATGCGCGGCTCTCTGCGGATGCCGACCAGTTTTTGACCATGGCAAAATTCCGCGCACTGCGGCTGTTGTGGGCACGCATCGAGACGGCGTGCGGGCTGACGCCGAAGCCGCTGTTCATTGCCGCCGATACGGCCTGGCGCATGCTGACGCAGCGCGATCCCTACGTGAACATGCTGCGCGCGACCATCGCGACATTCGCGGCCGGGCTCGCCGGCGCCAATGCGATCACCGTGTTGCCGCATACGCTGGCGCTCGGGCTGCCTGATCCATTCGCGCGGCGCGTGGCGCGCAATACGCAAGCCCTGCTGCTGGAGGAATGCAACCTCGCCAAGGTCAGCGATCCCGCCGCCGGCGCAGGCGGCATCGAGACATTGACGGCGCAGCTTTGCGACGCCGCCTGGGCGCTGTTCCAGGAGAGCGAGAAAGCCGGCGGCGCCTTCGCCGCGCTTCAGCAAGGCCTGTTCCAGAGCAAGGTCGCAGCCGCGCGAAAAGCGCGCGACGCCAATATCGCTAAACGCCGCGACGTGCTGACAGGCGCCAGCGAGTTTCCCAACCTGCATGAGAGCGAAACGGCGGTGCTGAAGGCGACGCCGGTCGCGCTCGCGCCTTACGGTGAGCAGAAGTACAAGTTCGATGCGCTGCCGCCGATCCGGCTTGCGGAACCGTTCGAGGCGTTGCGCGACAAATCCGATGCGGCGCTGAAGGCGCGCGGCGCGCGGCCAAAGGTGTTTCTGGCCAATCTCGGCACGCCCGCCGATTTCACGGCGCGGGCGACCTTTGCCAAGAGCTTGTTCGAGGCCGGCGGCATCCAGGCCGTCGACAGCGAGGGCTTTGCCGATCCGGCCAAACTGGCCGCCGCATTCAAGGCCTCCGGCGCCGAGCTCGCCTGTCTTTGTTCCAGCGACAAGGTCTATCCGGAACACGCCGACGCCGCGGCGAAGGCCCTGCAAACGGCGGGCGCGCGACATATCTATCTGGCAGGCCGTCCGACCGATGCCGAGGCGGCACTCCGTGCGGCCGGCGTCACGGGTTTTGTCTTCGCCGGAGGCGATGCGCTTGCGACACTGCAAGACGCCTACCGACGGATGGAGCAGGCATGAGCGAGGCGGGCAAACCAGTTTTCACCGGCGGTTGCCAATGCGGCGCGGTGCGCTTTGCGATTTCGGCAACCCCCAACAGGGTTTCGATCTGCCATTGCCGGATGTGCCAGAAGGCGAGCGGCGCGCCGTTCGCGTCCTTCGCCGACATCAACCGGACGGACTTCGCCTGGAGCAAGGGGCAGCCGGCGTTCTTCCGCTCCTCCTCGATCGCTGATCGCGGCTATTGCGCCGCCTGCGGCACGCCGCTGAGCTTTGGCCGCATCGACGGCGACCGGATCGAGATCATGACCGGCGCCTTCGACCGGCCCGACCAGCTGGTGCCGACGCGCCAATACGGATCCGAATCCCGGCTCGGCTGGGTGGTCGGAATCTCCAATTTGCCGAGCCAGACCACGCAGCAGAATTACGGGCCGGAAAAGATGGCGACCATCGTAAGCCATCAACATCCGGATCATGATTGAGCGTCTAATGATATGGTTGAAACCATGAGCCGCATTCCTGATTTCGCCGACGTCGCCTTCGAGCGCATCGCTACCGCCGCGCCGTCAGGCAGCGCCGAGCCGTGGCTGACGCCCGAGGGCATTCTGGTGAAGCCCGCCTATGGCGAGGCCGATCTGGCCGGGCTCGATTTCCTCGAGACCTATCCGGGCATCGCGCCCTACCTGCGCGGCCCCTATCCGACAATGTATGTCAACCAGCCCTGGACCGTCAGGCAATATGCCGGCTTCTCCACGGCGGAGGATTCCAACGCGTTCTATCGCCGCAACCTCGCGGCAGGACAGAAGGGCCTCTCGGTCGCCTTCGACCTCGCCACCCATCGCGGCTACGACAGCGACCATCCGCGCGTCGGCGGCGACGTCGGCATGGCCGGTGTTGCCATCGATTCCATCTACGACATGCGCACGCTGTTCGCAGGCATTCCGCTCGACCAGATGAGCGTGTCGATGACCATGAACGGCGCGGTGCTCCCGATCCTCGCGCTCTATGTCGCCGCCGCCGGCGAACAGGGCGTGCCGCCGGAAAAGCTCTCGGGCACCATTCAGAACGACATTCTGAAAGAGTTCATGGTGCGCAACACCTATATCTATCCGCCCACGCCCTCGATGCGGATCATCTCGGACATCTTCGCCTATACCTCCACGAAGATGCCGAAATACAATTCGATCTCGATCTCCGGCTATCACATGCAGGAGGCCGGCGCGACGCAGGACCTCGAGCTCGCCTACACGCTGGCCGACGGCGTCGAATATCTGCGCGCCGGCCTTGCCGCCGGCCTCGACGTCGACCGCTTCGCACCGCGCCTGTCGTTCTTCTGGGCGATCGGCATGAACTTCTTCATGGAAGTCGCCAAGATGCGCGCCGCGCGCCTGCTCTGGGCGAAGCTGCTGAAGCCGTTCAACCCGAAAGACCCGCGCTCGCTGTCGCTGCGCACGCATTGCCAGACCTCGGGCTGGTCCCTGACCGCGCAGGACGTGTTCAACAATGTGATGCGCACGACGGTGGAGGCGATGGCGGCCACCCAAGGCCACACCCAGTCGCTGCACACCAACGCGCTCGACGAGGCCTTAGCGCTGCCGACCGACTTCTCGGCCCGCATCGCCCGCAACACCCAGCTGTTCCTGCAGCAGGAGAGCGGCACCACCCGCATCATCGATCCCTGGGGCGGCTCGTATTATGTCGAGCGGCTGACGCGCGACCTCGCGGCGAAGGCCTGGAGCCACATCCAGGAGGTCGAGGAGCTCGGCGGCATGGCCAAGGCGATCGAGGCCGGCGTGCCCAAGCTGCGCATCGAGGAGGCCTCGGCCAAGACGCAAGCCCGGATCGATGCCGGCAAGCAGGCGGTGATCGGCGTCAACAAGTACAAGCCGACGGATGAGGCTCCCATCGACATCCTCAAGGTCGACAACACCAATGTCCGCCGCCTCCAGATCGACAAGCTGACGCGACTGAAATCCGAGCGCAACCAGACCGACGTCGACGCGGCGCTTGCCGCGCTGACGCGCTCGGCCGGCGAAGGCAACGGCAATCTGCTCGCGCTCGCGATCGACGCAGCACGGGCGAAGGCGACCGTCGGCGAAATCTCGGACGCGATGGAAAAGGTGTTCGGCCGGCACCGCGCCGAGATCAGGTCCATCACCGGCGTCTACAAGCGGGAGGCGTCCAGCATGGGTAACCAGGTCGAGAAGGTTCAGGCGCTGATCGACGCCTTCGAGGAGGCGGAAGGCCGCCGGCCGCGCATCCTGGTCGCCAAGATCGGCCAGGATGGCCACGACCGCGGCCAGAAGGTGATTGCCTCGGCCTTCGCCGACATCGGCTTCGACGTCGACATCGGGCCGCTGTTTGCAACTGCCGATGAAGCTGCGCGGCAGGCGGTCGAGAACGACGTGCACATCCTCGGCGTCTCCTCGCTCGCCGCCGCCCATCTCACCGCAGTGCCTGAACTCAAGGCCGCGCTGAAGAAACAGGGCCGCGACGACATCATGATCATCATCGGCGGCGTGGTGCCGCCGCAGGATTACGACGCGCTCTATGCGGCCGGCGCCGAAGCCATCTTCCCGCCGGGCACGGTGATCGCGGAAGCCGCCGAGGAGCTGATCCGCAAGCTGAATGCCCGGCTCGGGCATAGCGAGGCGGCGGAGTAGATGGTACGCTGGCCGTATCACCGGCCGGATTGTCTCCATGACACGTGATGAGGTCATCGCTGCGATACGCCAGAACGCTGATGCCATCAAAGCCAAGGGCGTCTCGAAGCTCGCCATCCTCGGCACGCGGGACGGCGACGATTATCACCCGCACAGCGACATCGATGTCCTGGTCGAGGTCGAACCGGAGGCCTCTTTCTCGCTGCTCAACCTGATCGACGTCGAGCAGATCATCGAGGATGCAACCGGCTTGCAGGCGCAGGCGACTGTCCGGCGCTCCGCCTCCCCCCACTCTGCGCAGCAGATCGCAGACCACATCCTCGAAATATTCTGACGCTCACGTAAGGAGCACTCCCATTGAAGTTCATGATCGGTTTGAGCGTCGCCATGGCGCTTAGCGCAACGTGCGTGATCTCCGCCCTCGCCGCGGACCCCAAGCCCGACGCCATCATCAAGACCAAGAGCATCGACGCCCGCGTCTTCCTCGACGACAGGATCAAGGCGGATGCGGCGCTCGCGGCGGATTGCCTGGCCGAAGGCAGGAAGTGGCTCGACAAGAACGCGGCCGAGGCCGCCGCCTCGCGCAAGGAAGATCCGCAGTTCTTCAAGGACGGCGGCTGGGATTTCGAGCGCAAATATGCGATCCGCTCCGTTGTTGCAGATCGCTATGTCAGCGTCCTGCGCAACGACTACATGGACACTCATGGCGCCCATCCCAACTCGGACGTGAACACGATCCTGTGGGACAAGAGCGAGGGCAAGCGCATCTCGATCCGCCCGTTCTTCACCGAGACCACCGACAACGGGGCAACTATGAAGGCGATGGTGAAGGCCGTGATCGCTTCGCTGAGAGTCGAGAAGAAGAAGCGCGACACCAGCGAGACCGCGACCGACGAGTGGTTCAAGAGCGTCGAGCCGAGCCTGCTCAAGATCGGCGCGGTGACGCTCGCGCCGTCAACCGAAACGGGCAAGAGTTCCGGGCTCACCTTCCACTATCCGCCTTACGCGGTTGGCCCCTACGCCGAGGGCGAATATGTCGCCTTCGTGACGTGGGAAACGCTGAAGACCTATCTCACGGCGGAAGGCATGCGTATCTTCGGCGGTGCGCGACCGAAGGGCGACGCGGCGGAGCCGCAGTGATGATGTTTTGAGCAGCGACACATTGCTCACAACGCTGTGGTAGCGCTACCTTGCAGCGGCGCCGCAAAGCCGACTAGAATGCCTTCATTGACAAGAGCGCCCGGTGTCACGGGCGCCGCTGGGAGGCATTGATGTCCAAGATTTCGCGCCGCACTTTTGCGGCCTCTTCCGCCGCGATTGCCGCATCCGCCGCATTCGGTCTCACACCCGCACGCGCACAGGCGTATCCGGCCCGGCCGGTCACCGTGATCGTGCCCTGGGGCGCCGGTGGCGGCACCGACGCGACTGCGCGCATTGTCGCAGCCCTCCTGGAAAAGGATCTCGGCCAGCCCTTCAACGTCGTCAACCGCACCGGCGGTTCAGGCGTGGTCGGCCATAGCGCGATCGCGACCGCGCAGCCGGACGGCTACACGATCGGCATGCTCACCGTCGAAATCTCGATGATGCACTGGCAGGGCCTCACCGAGCTGACGCCGAAGAGCTACACGCCGCTGGCGCTGATGAACGAGGACCCGCCCGGCATCCAGGTCTCCTCCTCCTCGCCCTACAAGACCGTCAAGGAGCTCGCCGAAGCCATCAAGGCGGCGCCTCCCGGCAAGTTCAAGGCGTCGGGCACCGGTCAGGGCGGCATCTGGCATCTCGCGCTGGTCGGCTGGATGCAGGCGATGGGCCTGCCCGCCAACCAGGTCGCCTGGGTGCCGTCGAATGGCGCTGCGCCCGCGATGCAGGATCTCGCCGCCGGCGGCCTCGACCTCACGACGTGCTCGGTGCCGGAGGCGCGCGCCATCATCGAGGCGGGCAAGGCAAGGAGCCTTGCCATCATGGCGCCGGCGCGCAACCCGATCTTCAAGGACGTGCCGACGCTGAAGGAGGCGATGGGCATCGACTACGCAACCGGCGCCTGGCGCGGCATCGGCGCACCGAAGAACCTGCCGCCGGAGATCGCAACGAAGCTCACCGCAGCGCTGAAGAAGGTCTACGACTCCGCCGAGTTCAAGGACTTCATGAGCAACCGCGGCTTCGGCACGGTGTGGGGCGATGCCGGTCAGTTCGCAAGCTTCATGGACAAGGGCGACGCCCAGATGGGCGAGGCGATGAAGGCCGCCGGCCTGAGCAAGGCGTGATCCGCACCTGCGATGCTCTGATCGCCTCCCCCCGCTTGCGGGGAGAGGCCGGAATCCGCGCGAAGCGCGGGTTCGGGGTGAGGGGGACTCTCCACGAGTCCAATTCTCACCTCCCCCGTGGAGAGCCCCCCTCAGCCCAACCCTCTCCCCGCGCGTGGGGAGAGGGAGAATACCTCGCATAGGATTCTCACATGCGTCTTCCCGACTCCGTCACGGGATCGTTTCTCGTCGTGCTCGGCGCGGCGGCTGCTTATGGCGGCTGGATCCTGCCGCCGGTGCCGGGGCAGCCGGTCGGCCCCAACGTATTTCCGCTCGTGATCGGTGTCGGGCTCGCGCTGTGCGGGCTCGCGATCGTGTTCGGCATCGGCCATTCCTTCGAGGAGGAGGAAGAGCTGGTCCCGCTCGAGGACGGCCAGGTGGCGGCTGCACCGCCGCCGCAGGGCAAGCTCTACGGTCTGCGCGCCCTGCTGCCGCCGGCGCTGCTGCTGTTCTACGTCGCCGCCGCCGACCGGCTCGGCTTCATCATCACCGCGGCAATCATGGTCTACGTCACCTCGACCGCGCTCGGGGCGAAGTGGAAGCTGGCGCTGCCGCTCGCGGCGCTGTCGCCCTTCGCCATCCACCTCATCTTCGGCAAGCTGCTGCGCGTGCCGCTCCCCGCTGGCCTGTTGCCGACGCCCTGGTGATCCCATGCTCAAGACCCTCATTGAAGCGTTCGCGCTGATCTCCACCTGGGAGGTCATCATCGCGATGTTCGCAGCCTCCGTGTACGGGCTCGTGATCGGCTCGCTGCCGGGCCTGTCGGCGACGATGGCGACCGCCCTGCTTGTCCCCGTCACCTTCTATCTCTCGCCAATCGCGGCGATCGCGACCATCGTCGCGGCCTCCTCGATGGCGATCTTCTCGGGCGACATCCCCGGCGCGCTGCTGCGCATTCCCGGCACCCCCGCCTCGGCCGCCTATGCCGACGAGGCCTACGCCATGACGCGCAAGGGCCAGGCTGAGCTGGCGCTGGGGGCCGGCGTCTGGTTCTCCGCCGTCGGCGGCATCGCCGGCGTGCTGTCGCTGATGATCTTGGCGCCGCCGCTCGCCGAGATCGCGCTGTCGTTCTCGACCTTCGAATATTTCTGGCTGGCGCTGCTCGGCCTGATGTGCGCCACTTTGGTCGCGCGCTCCTCGCCGGTGAAGGCGATCGCGGGCATGTTCCTCGGCCTGCTCGTGTCCTGCATCGGCATCGAGAACCCCGGCGGCGTGCCGCGCTTCACCTTCGGCATCACCGATTTGTTCGGCGGCATCGAGCCGATCCCGGCGCTGGTCGGCGTGTTCGCGGTGGCGCAGGTGATGCGCGCGATGCTGACGCCCGAGCCGCCGCCGTTGCCGCGACGAAAATTCGGAAGCATCATGGCCGGCCAATGGAAGCTGACCAAGAAGTATCACTGGCAGATGACGCGCGGGAACATCATCGGCATCATCATCGGCGTGCTGCCCGGCGCGGGCGCCGACATGGCCGCCTGGGTCTCCTATGCGATGTCGAAACGCTTCTCCAAGGAGCCGGAGAAATTCGGCACCGGCCACGTCGAGGGCCTGGTCGAGGCCGGCGCTAGCAACAACGCCAGCATCGCCTCGGGCTGGGTGCCCTCGCTGCTGTTCGGCATCCCCGGTGACACCATCGCCGCGATCGCGATCGGCGTGCTCTACATGAAGGGCCTCAATCCCGGCCCGACGCTGTTCACCGAGAAGGCGTCGAGCATGTACGCGATCTATCTGATGTTCATCATCGCGAACATTTTGATGATCCCGCTCGGCATCGCCATGATCCGGATCGCCGCCTACATCCTGCTGGCGCCGCGCTCCGCCATCATGCCGATCATCATGCTGTGCTGCGCGGTCGGCTCGTTCGCGATCGGCAACAACATGTTCGGCGTCGTCACCGTCGCCGCCTTCGGCATCATCGGCTATGTCATGGAGGCGAACGGCTATCCGGTGGCCGCGATGGTGCTCGGCATCGTCATGGGCACTATGGTCGAGCAGGCTTTCGTGACCTCGCTGATCAAGTCGGACGGCAGCATCCTGCCGTTCTTCGAGCGCCCGGTCGCTGCCATCCTCGCCGCCATGGCGATTGGCGCGCTGCTGTGGCCGGTGATGGTGTGGGTCTGGCGCAAGGTGAAGCCGGTGCAGACAGCGGCAGCAACGACTCGGTGATATCGGGCGAGCGGCCCTCGCCTGCCCCGCCGGGGCGTTGTAAAGCAGGGCATGACTGAGAAGAAGGCCTCGCTGGACATCAAAACCCTCGCCCGCGACTTGCGCGCCGGCAGTCGCGCGGCGCTCGCCCGGGCGATTACGCTGGTGGAGAGCCGGCGCGGCGACCACCAGGCGCTGGCGCGCGAGCTGGTGCAGATGCTGCTGCCCGACACCGGCAAGGCGGTTCGCGTCGGCATCACCGGCTCGCCCGGCGTCGGCAAGTCCACCACCATCGACGTGCTCGGGACGTACTTGATCGAACAGGGCAACAAGGTCGCGGTGCTCGCGGTCGATCCGTCCTCGGCGCGCAGCGGCGGCTCGATCCTTGGCGACAAGACGCGGATGGCGCGGCTGTCGGCCTCCAATGACGCCTTCATCCGTCCCTCGCCATCGTCAGGCACGCTCGGCGGCGTCGCCGCCAAGACGCGCGAGGCCATGCTGTTGTGCGAGGCCGCCGGCTTCGACGTCGTGCTGGTCGAGACCGTCGGCATCGGCCAGTCCGAGACCGCAGTCTGCGACATGACCGACTTCTTTCTCGCGCTGATGCTGCCGGGCGGCGGCGACGAATTGCAAGGCATCAAGAAGGGCCTGGTCGAGCTCGCCGACATGATCGCGATCAACAAGGCCGACGGCGACAATCTCAAGCGCGCCAATATCACCGCCGCCGACTATCGCGGCGCGCTGCATATTTTGGCGCCGCGGTCCGAGCATTGGCACCCGCCGGTCGAGACCTATTCGGCGCTGACAGGCGACGGGATTGCAAAACTCTGGCAGAAGGTTCTGGATCACCGCAAGGCGATGAACGCGTCCGGCGACTTCGCCGCACGGCGGCGCGAGCAGCAGGTGAAGTGGATGTGGTCGATGCTGGAGCAGCGCATGCTGGCGCGTCTACGCAGCGAGGCGTCGGTGCGGACCAAGGTCAGGAAGATCGAGGCTGAGGTGGCCGAAGGCCATCTCACGCCGGCACTCGCCGCCGAGCAGATTTTGGAGCTGCTGCAATGAGCGAAAAGCTCCGCATTCTCCTCACCGGCTTCGGACCGTTTCCAGGCGCGCCCTATAACCCGACCCAGCCACTGGTGGCGCGGCTGGCGCAATTGCGCCGTCCGGCGCTCGACGATGTCGCGCTCGCGAGCCACATCTTCCCGGTCACCTATGCCGCGGTCGACCGGCAATTGCCTGATGTGCTCGCGAAGGAACAGCCCGACGCGCTGCTGATGTTCGGCCTCGCCTCGCGTACGCCTTACCTCCGCATCGAGACCCGCGCACGCAATGCCGTCACCATGCTCTGGCCCGATGCCGCCAACACCCGCTCCAGCAAGCGCGGCATCGCCGGCCGTGCGGACGCGATGACGTTCGGTCCGCACACGGCAAGACTGCTGCGCGCCGCGCGCCTCACCGGCATCGACGCGCGCGCCTCGCGCGATGCCGGCGCCTATCTCTGCAATTATCTCAGCTGGCGCGCGATCGAGAACGTGAGGGCGGGCGGACCACAGCTTGCGGCGTTCATCCACATTCCCCTGCTCGCACGCAGCGGCGCGGTGCGGCGCAAGGGTGCGCCGCGGATCACGCTCGACGAACTGGTTGATGCCGGCGAGGCCATGCTGATGGAGATGGTGGGATTGGCAAGGAAGCAGCGGAACACTCAGATTTCGTAGGGTGGGCAAAGGCGCGTAGCGCCGTGCCCACCATACCTCCGCATTTGTGTAACAATGGTGGGCACGCTACGCTTTGCCCACCCTACGGCACCGTCTTTGCGGTAAACATTTAACCCTACCGCGAACAATCCTCACCGCCCCAGCCACCCTGCGCTACCTAGTCGGTCGCGGACCTCCCGCGTCCGCCGAAGGATGCGTCATGGACCTCAATCGCCGTCATCTCATCGGAGCTTCGACCGCAGGCCTCGCGGGCGCCCTCGCCATGCCGGCCGACGCCGCGCGCGCGGCGCCGCTGACATCCCTGCTCGGCCGCGATGCCACGCAATACGGTGTGCGGCCCGGCAGCAGCGAGGACCAGACCCGCGTGCTCCAGCGCGCCATCGACGAAGCTGCGCGGGCACAGGCGCCGCTGGCACTGCCACCCGGCATCTATCGCAGCGGATTGCTGCGGTTGCCGAATGGCGCCCAGCTGATCGGCGTGCGCGGCGCGACCAAGCTCGTCTTCACCGGCGGCGCTTCCGCGATCCAGAGCGACGGCTCGGACTCGATCGGCCTCACCGGCATCACCTTCGACGGCGGCGGCATTCCGCTTCCGACGCGGCGCGGACTGATCCACGTCCTCGGCGGGCGTGACGTCCGCATCACCGATTGCGAGATCACCGGCTCCGGCGGCAGCGGCATCTGGCTCGAGCAGGTGTCCGGCGACATCTCGGGCAACATCTTCACCAACATCGCGGTGACGGCAGTGGTTTCGTTCGACGCGAGAGGCCTCAGCGTCTCGCGCAACACCATCATCGGCACCAACGACAACGGCATCGAGATCCTGCGCACCGCAATCGGCGACGACGGCACGCTGGTCACTGACAACCGCATCGAGGACATCAAGGCGGGCCCCGGCGGCTCGGGCCAGTACGGCAACGCCATCAACGCGTTTCGCGCCGGCAACGTGATCGTGCGCGGCAATCGCATCAGGAACTGCGACTACTCGGCGGTGCGCGGCAATTCGGCGTCGAACATCCACATATCAGGCAACAGCGTCAGCGACGTGCGCGAGGTCGCGCTCTATTCGGAGTTCGCGTTCGAGGCCGCGGTGATCGCCAACAACACGGTCGATGGTGCCGCCGTCGGCGTCTCCGTCTGCAATTTCAACGAAGGCGGCCGCATCGCGGTGGTCCAGGGCAACATCATCCGCAATCTGATCCCGAAGCGGCCGATCGGCACCGCCCCCGACGACGATGCCGGTGTCGGCATCTACATCGAGGCTGACAGCTCCGTGACCGGCAATGTGATCGAGAACGCGCCGTCCTATGGCATCGTCGCCGGCTGGGGCAAATATCTGCGCGACGTCGCGATCACGGGCAATGTGATCCGCAAGGCGCTGGCCGGCGTCGGCGTCTCCGTGGTGTCCGGCGCGGGCACCGCGCTCGTCAACAACAACATGATCTCGGAAACCCCGCGCGGCGCCGTGGTCGGGCTCGATCACGCCCGTGCGGTGACGTCGGATCTGTCGGCCGACGGCGCGCAGCGCTTTGCGCAGCTGGTGGTCGGCGGCAATGCGGTGCGGCGGTAGCTGCGCCGTTGGCAGACGGGCCGCGCATCCTTCAAGGCTCCCCACGCGGCGGGTTGCGCCACGTGTCTCGCACCTCAGGATGACGGGGCGAGAGGCGGAGCTTGGGTTCGACAACGTCACGCTGTTCGGCGACACACTCAAAAGTTGCTCCGCTAAGCATTGACAACAAGCACAGTGCCGTCATCCTGAGGTGCGAGCCGTGCGGTGCGCAGCAGCGCGCGGGGAGCCTCGAAGGATGATGTTGTGGGCATCTATGTCTACATGCTGCGCTGTGCGGATGGCTCCTTCTATATCGGGAGCGCTACCGGCGAGGACGCGTCGAGACGCGTCGACGAACACAATGCCGGTGCCTATCCGGGATACACCTATTCGAGACGGCCAGTGGTCCTGATGTGGTCGGAGTATTTCGATCGGATCACCGACGGCATTGCGGCCGAGCGACAACTCAAGGGGTGGAGTCGCGCCAAGAAGGAGGCGCTCATTCGCTCGGATTGGGGATCGGTGAGCCAGCTTGCGCGGCGGCGGGCGGGAGCGCCGAGGTCCAAGAAGTAGGCGTCAGCGCGGCGGCAGACGGGCCGCGCATCCTTCGAGGCTCCCCACGCGGCGCGTTGCGCCACGTGTCTCGCACCTCAGGATGACGGCGCAAGAAGTCGCGGCGACCGTCTTGAATGTCCGCCTTAAAACGCGTTCCTCAGCAGCGGGTACTTCGCTTGCAGGCCGTCGAGGCTGAAGGTGAATTCGACGACGCGCTCGGGTGCGGCGACGATTTCGGCGGCGGGCGGGGCGAACTGCGGCAGAAGCGTTGCCATTGCAGCAGGCGTGGCGGGGGGCGCCTTCACGGCAGGTGCGGCGAACGCCGCCATTGCGGCAGGCGCGGCGACCGGCGACCTCACAGAGGGTGCGGTGAGCGGCGCCCGCGCAGCGGGAGCCTTGAGCGGCGCGACAGCGGCGGGCGCAGTGAACAATGCCACCGTAGCAGGCGTCGCTCGCGGCGCGAGCGGGGCTTCGGTGATTTCGGCAAAGACCTCCGGCTTGGGCGCGAGCCTGACCGGGAGGGCGGTCTCTGCGGCGATATGGACGGCCTTCGGCTGCACGGTCTGCGCCTGTTGGTCGCGCGGAAACACGCGGGGCATGGTCGCCGGCGACCAGCCGAATACGGGCGAGACACTCGCGGCCGCCGCGGCCACGTCAGCACCGGTCGCGAGCGCGCGCCAGGTCTGGACGGCGCGCTTGGCTTCCTGGATGTTTTCGAGGAATGCGAGCTCGGAGTGATAGCGGCGCCAGCGTCCGGTCTCGAACATTTCGGAGAGATGTTCCAGCCGCTGCTCGGCGAGAGCGCACCAGCGTGCCGCAATGTCGCGGCCACGCGCCACGTCGCGAACAGCCTCTTGGCGATGTGTCATAAACCAGCCCGTTGGGAGAAAAATACGGACGCGACGCAACGCACACGAATCAATTTAGACGCGACATGAATATTTTGTGGAAAAGTTTTGACTTGTCCAGCAACGACACGCCGGTCGTCGTCAATCACCGTAGTCGTGCGGATAATTGCTGTGTTTTCGAGTCAAGCTTCGCACAAGCATAACCGGCCTGCGGGGCGACTCCCGGACGCCGACAAGGGGCGCCGCCGCGTTCGTTCAACCGGAAGCTGATCGCGCCGAGCGGTTCAAGAAATCAGACGCCTGAAAAGAAAAGACCCGTCCGGGGGGACAACCGGACGGGTCGAGCCATATGGGCGCTTGGGGTGGATGGGCGCTCGCGCCTGATATGACTTATGGGGAGGGATGACCGCTCCCACATAATTTGGTCGTGGCAGCCGGCTTAACGTTCAATGCGGCGTTCGATTTCTTGGCCTTCGCACCGCGCGCAAAGTTGTCGCAGCCGCTATCGCGTCGCCGGCCTATCCGCCTGAGAAATCGTGGATTTATCGTCTGCGCTCGACAGCGAGGGTTGTTCGATCGCGCGGATGCCAGGCCCGTCGCGACGCTTCTCGGCATCTTCACGTTTTGTTGTACCGGACGCAGCCGCAACAGGCGTCGCGCTGTCGGCGGGAACAGCCATCACCGCGGCAAACGCGTCGGCCTCACCGTCGCCGAAGAGATCATCACGGCCGGGTGAACCGAGGTCGCGCGCGGTCTTCGCCAGCGTCATGCGCAGCGCCTCCGGCTTGAGCGTGTAATTGCGCTCGAGCAGCAGCGCGGCGACGCCGGAGATATAGGCGGCCGAGAACGAGGTCCCCGAGGTCATCTGGTACTTGCCGTCGGGCGCCGGCAGGAAGATGTCGACGCCGGGCGCCGCCAGCGCGATGTAATTGCCGCGGTTGGACGCCGAGAACAGCTTGTCCTGCTGGTCGGTCGCGCTGACCGCGATCACGTTGGGATTGGCGGCCGGATAGAGCGGCGGCGATTTCGCGCCGGCATTGCCGGCGGCCGCGATCAGCACCAGCCCGCGGGCGGCGGCCGCCGCGATGGCGCGCTCGATCACGGCGTCCTTCGGACCGGCAAAGCTCATATTGACGATCTGCGCGCCGTGCTCGGCGGCGTAATTCAGCGAGCGCAGGACGATGTAGGACGAGCTCTGGGCTCCACCCGTCGAGCCGCCAAAGGCGCGGATGGCGATGATGCGCGCCTCGGGCGCGCTGCCCATCAGCTTGGCATGCGCCACGATCGCGCCGGCAATGCCGGTGCCATGGACATGCGGGCCCTCGGCGCTCCCGAGCGCATCAAAGTTGTCGGCGATGGAATGGGCGAGCTCGGGATGTTGGGCGTCGATGCCGGAGTCGATCACGGCAACCGTCACGTTGGCGCCGTGCGCCAGCGTATGCGCCTGCGGCAGGCGAAGCCTGGCCAGCGCATATTGCGCGGGATCGCCCTCGGTCGGCACCGACGATTTCTGATCCTGGAGCACGTAGCGCAAGTTCGGCTGGACCGAGCGCACGCTGCCGTCGGCGGCGAACTCCCGCCGCACCGTCTCGGAAGGCCGGCCGTCCGTGATGCGGAACAGGCCGAACGTCGCCCCGATCAGCGGGAAATTCTCGGATGAGACACGCGTCAAGCCGTGGCGACGCGCAAGCTCGTCGGCTTCGGTCGCCGACAGCGCGCCGTCGATCTCGGCCACGAATTCGTTGGCGAAGGTGCGCAAGTCGACGGCGGCCGGCGTGCTGTTGCCCCGCCCCTTGCCGGCGCTCTTCTTGCCCGATTTGCCCGCGCCATCGCCGCCTGCGCCCGGCTGCGCCAGGCATTCGCCGTCGGCGTCGCGATAGGGGGCGGTGCAGGCGGGGTATAGGTTCGGCGAATAGCGCGCATAGGGCAGCACTGGGACCGGTCGCATCCGCGCCGTGGTGGTGGTACGCGGGATAGCAGGGATAGAACGCGGGCCGGGGCCGACGCCGACAGCCCGCGCACCAACACCGGGGCTGACGCGCGCGGCGATGCTGGGAGAGATGGTCGGGGTGCGCGTGGGGACGCTGATCGTCGGCGTGCGCATGATCGCCTGCGCCTGCGCAACCTCGACGCCGAGACCGGCGGCGAGCAGGAGTGCAGCTCCGACCGATGAAGCGTAGGCCCCGGCTCGCGACTTACTCTCGGACTTGCGCGTCATCGGTGCAGCGGCGCCTTACGGCGCCGCGACGGCGAGGTTGACGAACTTCTCGCGCGACATCCTGCCGAGCAGCGAGGCGAGTTCGTCCCGGCCCATCGCCTTGTCGAACTGGAGACGGAACATGCCGCCCTTGGCATCGCCGATGATCGAAGCCTGGTAGCTGTCGAGCAGCGCGGTGATGTCGGCGACGCGCGCCTCGGGCGTGAACCGCACCAGCGCGCGCGCAGGTGGAGCTCCAAGCTCACGCGTGATCGGCGCGCCGACCGACAGCGAAGCGGTCTCGAAGGTCGCGGGCTGGGTCTTCATCAGCACGGCGCCGATGATGCCGGCCTGGAGCAGCAGCGCGATGGCACCCAGGCTCGCCGACCAGGCCAGCGTACGCGGCGACAGGCTCGAGAAGAAGGTCGCGATGCGCGCCGAGAGCGGCAGCGAACCGACCGGCCGCGCCGGCTCGGCATCGATCGCGGCGAACAGCTTCTGCATCGCCCGCGCCGACGGAGCCCCTAAGCTCTCGTTCAGATGGATGGTCTCTTCGTACTCGCCGCGGATCGCGGCATATTGCTTTGCAAGCGCCGGATCACGCGCCAGCGCTTCCTCGACGCGGCGAGCGTCACGCGCGTTCAGCGTACCGGCGGCGTGCCAGGGCAGTAGCAGTTCAATTTCACTGGGCTCTTGCTCCAGCATCTTTTTGCTCAATGCCATCATGGCCAGCCTCGCTCAACGCCGGCTGCCTTCAGCAGTTCGGCCAGTTTCTTGCGCGCATAGAACAAGCGCGTCTTCACAGTGTTCTCCGGAATACCGACGATTTCGGCCACTTCTTCCACGGATTTCTCGTGGTAGTAGACGAGATCGACGATTTCCCGGTGGTCCGGCGAGAGGCCCGTCAGACACTCCCGCAACGCTTCACTGGTATCCTTTTTCTGCACCGCGATTTCCGGATCGTCAGACGAATCCTCGATCGCGTTGGCAGCTTCGTCGTCCAACCCAACGTCCTTCCTGCGCCGGAGCGCAGACAGGGCCTTGAATCGGGTGATTGCCAGCAGCCAGGTGGAAACGGCGGATCGACCCTCGAACTTGCCGGCTTGACGCCAGACGTCGAGAAACACCTCGCTGATGAGGTCTTCCGCCGCCTGCTCGTCCCGCACGAGCCTTAGCCCGAACCTGTAGACCCTGACATGGTGCCGCCCGTACAGCACCTGCATGGCGAGCCGGTCACCTTGAGCGATCCTGGCGATGAGGACCTCGTCCGAAGCCGCCTGTGTCACGCTCAATGCCCGTCTCGCAAAGTTGGTCGGGTCGGCGCGGCGGACGGTTCGACGGGCGGGGCGAAATTCTTCAGCCTACCGCAGTCACACGGGGGTCTGTGTGATCTACCCCACATACGCGAATTTTCCTTTTGCCACCCGCGGCGGTTGGCCGGCTCGCTCGATAACGGTAACATAGTAATGAAGCATTCCCTGCGCAATGCCGTCCGGCGCGGACGGCCCGACATGATGGAACCATAGCAGCCCTGCACGACGTATGTCTCACCAAGCCCTGCTTTGGCTCGACCCCGTCGCCAACGATGCCTAATTGCCGGCAAATTTCCCCGCCGGCCGCTGTCACCCTGTTGCGCGCTGCACCGTTTGGATTCGATTTCGAAGGATACCAAACCTAAAGGCTTGCCGCGTAGATTTTTGGGCGACATTCACCCTTGGCGGGACAATGAGCACGGCCGCGACGACCTTACCGGAGAGGAATGCCGCTGAGGTCGCGGATCTCGTTCTCATGCCCGACGCGGCTGCGCCCGAGGTACGAGCACGCCGGGTCCGGCAACGCCGGCAGATGTATGTCGGCCAGGTCGCAAGCTACTCGCTCGGCGCCTTCGTGCTGCTGATCTATGCCCATGACGGCGTCGTCCCCATGAACGTTCCGTCGCTGTTCTGGGTCGGCGGCCTGATGATCATCGGCATCTTCGTCGTGATGTCGGAAGCCGGCGTCGGCGACAGACACAGCGACCATTATCTCACCGTCTTCCAGATCTCGGCGCACATGGCGCTGCAGTTCATCTTCCTGGTGTCGGTGCCGACCCTCGGCATCGCCTTCATCAGCGTGCTGTTCCTGATCTTCGCCTTCGGCACGCTGCGCATGACCTCGGCGCAGGCGATGTTCACCTGGGCGATCGCGACGACCTGCCTCGCGGCCGTCTTCCTCGCCTCCGACCTGCCGATCGGCATGCCAGTCGCCACCAGGCTCCAGCGGACCGCCTCGATGCTGTGCTTCGTCCTGGTGATCGGCCAGTGCGCCTTCCTCGGCCTGTTCGGCGCGACCCTGCGAAAGGTCCTGTACCGGCGCAGCATCGAACTGAAGGCCGCCTATCAGCGCATCGAGGAGCTCGCCGAGCTCGACGAGCTCACCGGCTCCTACAACCGCCGCTGCATCATGCGGCTGCTCGATGCAGAGGTCGAAAAGTCGCAGCAGGCGTCCGCACCTTGCGCCATCGCGCTGATCGACCTCGACTGGTTCAAGCGCATCAACGACGCCCACGGCCACCCCGTCGGCGACGAGGTGCTGCGCACCTTCGCCATCACCATTTTTGCAAATATCCGCCCGGCCGACTTTTTCGGCCGCTATGGCGGCGAGGAATTTCTGCTGCTGCTGCCGGGCACCGACGGCGGCGCGGCGGGGCGCATGCTCGAGCGGCTGCGCGGCATCGTCGCCGATCTCGACTGGAGCGCATTTTCCCCCGGCATGCGGGTGACGATTTCCGCGGGCGTCGTGACGCTGCGCGACAACGATACTGCCGACACGTTTCTCGCACGCGCCGACAGCGCGCTTTATTCCGCCAAGGCGCAAGGGCGCAACCGAATTGCAACGAGCTGACTAATCCATTTTCTCCTGGCTGCGCAGAAGCCGCAGCCGGACCGAACGCTCCAGGACAGGGCCATGAGATCGAAATCCGAAAAACCATCCGAGAACCTGCTTGAGGAATTGCAGACCGCGCTCTCACACGGCACCGTCGCGCGCCGGGTCGAGGCCCTGCGCCGCGTCACCGATCTCTTCATCAACAATGCGGTGGATTATTCCGACGAGCACATCAGGGTGTTCGACGACGTGTTCCAGTGCCTGATCGAGCAGATCGAGGCCTCGGCGAGAACGTTGCTCGCCAACCGTCTCGCGCCGATCGCGGCCGCGCCGCCCAAGATCATCCGCACGCTCGCGCTCGACGAGGTGATCGAAGTCTCCGGACCCGTGCTCTCGAAATCGGAACGGCTGGACGAGGCGACCCTGATCGAGATCGCGCGCACCAGGGGCCAGGCGCATCTCAAGGCGATCTCGCTGCGGCGGGTGCTGTCGGAAGCACTGACCGACGTGCTGGTGGCGCGCGGCAACGAAGACGTCGTGCAATCGACCGTCAGCAATCCGGGCGCGCAGCTCTCCGAGGGAAGTTTCACCGACCTCGTCACGCGCGCCGAACGCGACGATGACCTCGCCACCTGCATCGGCCTGCGGCCCGACCTGCCGCGCCATCACTACCTGAAGCTGATCGCCAAGGCGTCGCTGAGCGTGCGCAGGAAGCTCGAGACCGCGCATCCGGAGCTCGCGGACGAAGTGTCCAGCGTGGTCCAGGAAGCGACCCAGCGGGTCCGCGCCGCCGCCATGACCAGGCAGACCGAAATGGCGCGCGCGCTGGTGAGATCGCTGCACGAGGACGGTCGTCTCAACGAGTTTCAGGTCACCAGCTTCGCCGAGCAGGGCAAGTTCGACGAGACCAATGCGGGGCTCGCAGCACTCGCGGGCGTCGCGGTCGAGACCGCCGAGAACATGATGATCGAGAGCCGCAACGAGGGCGTGATGGTCCTCGCCAAGGTCGCGGGCATGCAATGGTCGAGCGTCCGCGCGATCATCGCGATGCGCGAAAAGCTCTCGGGCGGCTCGAAGACCGACATGCTGACGCTGCGCGATGCCTACGAGGCCCTGCGCTCATCGACCGCGCAGCAGGTGCTGCGCTTCCACCGCATGCAGCAGGGCACGACGCCGGTGGCGTGAGGCCGGCACCGCTAGTAGCGCAAGACTTTCGAACCTGCGTAGGCGCCGATCGCGGTCACGAGTGCCGTCGCAATCGTATACCAGGTCGCGACGAAGAGCGGCGAGTCGTCGGTGCAGTGCGAGGCGTAGAGCGTTGCGGCAAGGCCGGCCGACAGCAGGCCGGCGAGCGCGCCGGCGAGTGCAGGATGCGACGGCGCGCCGTGGCGCAGGCCGAACAGCGCGCCTGCAAGCAGCGGCAGCGACATTGCGGGGATCGCGAGCAGGCACACCCGTGAGTTCCTGCCCATCATCCGCATCGTCATCGGCATCGCCGGGGCCATCATGGTCTCGCTGCCGATCGCAACCGCAAGCAGGCCGACGGGAAGCAGCAGCAGCCAGCCCCAGCCGCGCATCAAGGCTTCGGGCCGCGACAGATGCAGGCTCACGATGATCGCTGGGATCGCAAGCGACAGCGTGACCGCGAACTTCGTGTCGAAGAACGGATTGTGCATGGCGGTCATCACGTCGGGCCGTACGCCAAGGAAGCTGGCGAAGATCAGAATCGAGAACGGTGCCGCCACCAGCAGCGCCATCGTCAGCACGGCGCCGACGCGCGGCGCGCGATGGGCGTTGTCGGCCGCGAGCGAGCGAATGAGTTGATCGGTATCCATGACTAGTGGTCCCGCAGTTTGGCAGTCAGCGCCGCAAGTCCGCGATGCAGCGCGACCCGCACCGCACCTTCGCTCATCGAAAACTTTGACGCCGTGTCCTTGATCGAAGCGCTGTCGACGGCGATCGACTGCAGCACGTCGCGCTGGCGCTGCGGCAGCGTGTCGAGCTGCGTTGCGACCTCGGCCGCCGAGGCCGTCTCCTGCGGTGCCTCGCCCGGCAGCGTCTCGGCGAAATCGTCGATGTTGACGAAGACCCGCCGGCCCCGCCGCCGGAGCGCATCGATCAGCTTGTTGCGCCCGATCGCAAACAGCCAAGGGGCGAAGGGGGCTTCGCTGTCCCAGGTGTGCCGCTTCAGATGCACCGCCAACAAAATCTCCTGCACGATATCCTCGGCCTGGTCGGGAGGCTGCCCGGCCCGCGCCAGACCCCGCCTTGCGGCAGCGCGCAGCACAGGCGTGACCGCCTTCAACAGGCGATGATACGCCGCATCATCGCCTGCCATGGCCGACCGCATCAGGCCGGTCCACTCGTCCTCACGTCCGCGCACGCGCCCTCACCATGCAATTCGGCAGCTCTTTCAGTTTGTTACGCCGGCACCAGAAAGATCACGACTTCGTGATCTGCGCCGTGCCTCGCCACGCGATGCGGCCGTCGAAACCCGCGACGGCTCATAACACCGATCGGTCCCGTCCGCATCCGGCGGCCGGTTGCGAGGCGGCGGTTTGCCCCGCTTTTGCCCGGGATAGCCCGAAGATTCCCATTTTTTGCCCCGCTGTGGTCACGCCCCAGGGGCTCTGTTCGGTCCCGGGACAGGCGGAATTGGGGAGATCGTCAACATGATGAAAGCCAGCGGGCGCGCCGCACTGATTCTTCTTGCCGGCCTTTTCGTGCTGGTCGGAGCCGCTGCACAGGCGGCACCGAGTTCAGCCGCAAGCAGCAAATCGGACAGCGCGAGCAACCAGGCCGACGCAGTCAAGCCGAGCAACCAGCGACGCCATGCATCGCGCCACCGCGACAGCGGCAAGACGGCGCAGAAATCCGACGACAAGGCCGACAAGAAGGACGGCGCGGCGAAGGCCGAAAACGACGTGCCGGCCTTGAGCCAGATGCCGCCGGCAGTCGCCAACGCCAACGCGCAGATCGCCGCAGCCGATACGCCGACGGCTGCCGCGGCCTCCGCGTTGACCGGCCGCGCCAACGACAACGTTCAGGCTGCAGCCGATAATACCACCGCGCCGAATGACGAGGCTCAGGTGGTGGCGCCCGATCAGCTCAACGACATCGACCGCGCCCTCCAACAGGACCCGCCGGCACAGAAGGCGGTGATCGCCGCAACCGACGCGCGGCCGGCGCCGGTGATGGCGAGCAGCCACAGTTCGGCCTGGGACCAGAGCTCGCTGATCGGCAAGATCTTCATCGGCGTCGGCACGCTGCTGACGCTGGCGTCTGCCGCACGCATGTTCTTCGCTTGATGCTTGGCCTGGTTTTTGGCCTGATTTTGGGGTGAGGGACCTCGTCCGGAACGCGCGTCTCGCCGCGCGTTCCGGACGGCCTCGTTCCGACAGCTTTTCGGCCCTTGAAGCCCACCGCGCCAGCGGGCACATTGCCCGCCCAATCAAACGCGTGGGTGGAGCATGAGCACGTTCGAACACATCATCGTCGAGAGCAAAGGCGCGGTCGGCATCATCAAGCTGAACCGGCCGAAGATGCTCAATGCGCTCTCCTTCGGCGTCTTCCGCGAGATCGCCGCGGCCGTCGACGATCTCGAGGCCGATGACGCCATCGGCTGCATCGTCGTGACCGGCAGTGAGAAGGCCTTTGCCGCCGGCGCCGACATCAAGGAGATGCAGCCGAAAGGCTTCATCGACATGTTCTCCGAGGATTTCGCCGCGATCGGCGGCGACCGCGTCGCGCGCTGCCGCAAGCCGACCATCGCCGCGGTCGCGGGCTATGCGCTCGGCGGCGGCTGCGAGCTCGCCATGATGTGCGACTTCATCATCGCCGCCGACACCGCCAAGTTCGGCCAGCCCGAAATCACGCTCGGCACCATTCCCGGCATCGGCGGCACCCAGCGCCTGACCCGCGCGATCGGCAAGTCGAAGGCGATGGACCTCTGCCTCACCGGCCGCATGATGGATGCGGCGGAAGCGGAGCGCTCAGGCCTCGTCAGCCGCATCGTGCCCGCCGACAGGCTCATGGACGAGGTCATGGAAGCCGCCGAGAAGATCGCATCGATGTCGCGGCCCGCCGTCGCCATGGCCAAGGAAGCGGTCAACCGCGCCTTCGAGACCACGCTCGCCGAAGGCATGAGCGTCGAGCGCAACCTGTTTCACGCGACCTTCGCGCTGGAGGACCGCTCCGAGGGCATGGCGGCGTTCATCGAGAAGCGCAAGCCTGTCAACAAGAACCGGTAATGCCCGCGAGCGGTCAGGCTGGTGTAAGGCTTCGCCGCCCTGGTGCAGAAACCCTGTGACGCACCTGCAACAAGCACGGAATAGATGGGGGTTTTCCCCGCGGCAGTTTGCCTGCGGGACCCCGGCTGGTTAAACAGTTAAGAGGCCACCGTCGGCGGGGGCGGACAGCCGGGGTTTAGCAGGATTACATGATTGGGCGTGCCGCCAGAGTTGGTCGCGTGATGACGCGGCATCGATCGGGCGTGGGTCCTGTGCTTGCGACATGGACCACGCTGGCGCTCTGTTGCGCCCTGCCCTCCGCCGCATGGGCGGAAGCCCTGCCTGAGGCGCTCGCCAAGGCCTACCAGACCAACCCGCAGCTCAATGCCGAGCGCGCGCGGCAACGCGCCACGGATGAAAACGTGCCGCAGGCCCTCGCCGGCTACCGGCCGCAGATCGTGGCAAGCCTCAGCGCCGGCCTGCAATCGGTGCGCAATTTGCTGCCCGACAACACGATCCAGACCGCCAATCTGAAGCCGTGGATCATCGGCGTCACCGTGACGCAGACCCTGTTCAACGGGTTCCGCACCGCCAACAGCGTCCGCGCTGCGGAACTTCAGGTGCAGTCCGGCCGCGAGGCGCTGCGCAATGTCGGCCAAGGCGTGCTGCTCGACGCGGTCACCGCCTACACCAACGTGCTCGCCAACCAGTCACTGGTCGAGGCGCAACGCTCCAACGTCGCGTTCCTGCGCGAGACGCTCGCCGTCACTCAGCGCCGCCTCAATGCGGGCGACGTCACGCCGACCGACAGCGCCCAGGCCGAGGCGCGGCTCAGCCGGGGGCTCGCCGATCTCAACGCCGCGGAAGTCGCGCTGGCGGTGAGCCAGGCGGTCTACGCGCAGGTGATCGGCAATGCGCCAACGCAGCTTCGGCCCGCCGAAGTCGTCGACCGCTATCTGCCGAAGAGCCGCGAGGATGCGCTGACGACGGCGATCCGCCAGCACCCGGCGGTGATGGCGGCGGGCTTCGACGTCGATGTTGCCTCGACCAACATCCGCGTCGCCGAGGGCGCGCTGCTGCCGAGCGCCAGTCTTCAGGGCAGCGCCAGCCGCAGCCGCAGCAACGACCCGACGCTGAGCACCATCGCCGAAGACCAGGCCTCGATCGTCGCCAACGTCACCGCGCCGATCTACGACGGCGGCCAGGCCGCCGCACAGACCCGACAGGCCAAGGAGATCACGGCGCAGAGCCGGCTCGTGCTCGACCAGGTCCGCAACCAGGCGCGCACGGCGGCGACCAGCGCCTGGGTCGCCAATGAGGGCGCCAAGATCACGGTCTCCGCGTCCGAATCAGAGGTGAAGGCGGCGACCGTCGCGCTCCAGGGCGTGCAGCGCGAGGCCGCCGGCGGGCAGCGCACAACGGTGGACGTGCTGAACTCGCAGGCCGATTTGATCCAGGCCAAGGCCCGCCTGATCGGCGCACTGCGCGACCGCGTCATCGCCTCCTACACGCTGCTCAGCGCCGTCGGCCATCTCGACGTCAAGACGCTTAGCCTCAACACGCCGGACTATCTGCCCGAGGTGCATTACCAGCAGGTCCGCGACGCCTGGCACGGCCTGCGCACGCCGTCGGGGCAGTAGTTTCAAATCGTCTGGCCTGATGCCGATGAAGAGCCGCCGCATCCATCTGATGGGAGCTTCAGGCTCCGGCGTGACGACGCTCGGCCGCGCGCTCGCCGACCGGCTTGCGCTGCCGCATCACGACAGCGACGATTATTTCTGGCTGCCGACCGTGCCGCCCTACCAGACGACGCGCCCTGCCACGGAGCGCCTGCGCCTGATGCGCGAGATGTTTCTGCCGCGTCTCGACTGGGTGCTGAGCGGAACCGTCACCGGCTGGGGCGACGAGCTCGTCCCGTTCTTCGATCTTGTCGTCTTTGTGACGACACCGCGCGAGCTTCGCTTGCAGCGCCTGCGTGGCCGCGAGGCTACGCATTTCGGAGCTGATGCCGTCGCACAGGGCGGCTGGCGTCACGAGGAGACGGAGTCGTTCGTCGAATGGGCCTCGCGCTACGAAGCCGGCGATCGCGACGGCCGCAGTCTCACAAAAGATGAAGCCTGGCTCGCGGGCCTGCCCTGCCCGGTCGTGCGCATCGACGGCTCACGCCGGCTTGCGGATCTTGTCGAGCAGCTATGCAGTGAAGCGGAGCGGCTACCCCGCTGATGTGATACTGTTTCGGTCCCACCTCCAAATAACGAAGCAGGGAGAGAACCTTGCTCAACCGACGCAGCGTCCTGCTTGCCTCCCTTGCCGCCGGAGTAGCCATGACCAACAAAGCTCACGCCCGTGCGGCGCAGCCCGCGACGCCGGTCGATTTCGACGTTCCGGCCCTTGCCTGCGATTGCCACACGCACATCCATGGTGACGTCGAAAAGTTTCCGTTCTTCGCTGGGCGCGTTTATACGCCGGAACCGGCAAGCCCCGAGGAAATGGCGGCGCTGCACAAGGCGCTGCATATCGAGCGCGTGGTGATCGTGACGCCGAGCGTCTACGGCACCGACAATTCCTCCACCTTGTTCGGCATGAAGGCGCGCGGCGCGACAGCGCGCGGAGTGGCCGTGATCGACGACAAGACGACCGAAGCACAGCTCGACGCGATGCAGGCGGACGGTTTTCGCGGCAGTCGCATCAATCTCGCCACCGGCGGCGTCAGCGATCCGAATGTCGGCCGCGCGCGCTTCACCGCCGCCGTCGAGCGCATGAAGGCGCGCGGCTGGCACGTGCAGCTCTACACCACGCTGCCGATGATCTCGGCGATCAAGGAGCTCGTGCTGGCTTCGCCCGTGCCGGCCGTGTTCGACCATTTCGGCGGCCTCGAGGCGTCGCTCGGACTGGAGCAGCCGGGATTCTCCGACCTGATCGCGCTCGTCAAATCCGGCAAGGCCTATGTGAAGATCTCAGGAGCCTATCGCTCGTCGAACCTCGCGCCCGACTATCAGGACATGGTGCCCTATGCCCGGGCGCTGATCGCGGCGAACCCGGACCGCATCGTCTGGGGCACCGACTGGCCGCATCCAGATTCCAGCCCCGTCGAGGGACGCAAGCCCACCGACATCGCGCCCTTCTATCAGATCGAAGACGGCCGGCTCCTCAACCAGCTTCCTGTGTGGGCGCCGGATGCGGAGGTGCGCAAGAAGATCCTGGTCGACAATCCCGCGCGTCTCTACGGATTCTGAGGCGCGGCGACGGCGCGCGATCAGCGCGCGCGGCGGGAGAAGAAGGAAATCAGGACCGGCAAGGTCACCAGGATCACGACCGGCGCGAGCATCATGCCGGTGACGACGACGACGGCGAGCGGCTTCTGCACCTGCGAGCCGATGCCTTCCGACAGCGCCGCCGGCAGCAGGCCGACGCCGGCAACGACGCAGGTCATCAGCACCGGCCGGAGCTGCAACTCGCCGGTGCGTATCACCGCGCTCACGCGGTCCATGCCTTCTTCGATGAGCTGGTTGAACTGCGACAGGATGATGATGCCGTCCATGACCGCAATGCCGAACAGCGCGATGAATCCGATCGCGGCGGAGACGCTGAAGGCGGTGCCGGTGATCAAGAGACCGAGCACGCCGCCGAAGATCGCCATCGGAATCACGCTCATCGCGAGCAGCGTGTCGGTCATTGAGCCGAAATTGAACCAGAGCAGCACGCCGATCAGCGCCAGCGAGATCGGCACCACGATCGACAGCCGGCGGATGGCGTCCTGGAGATTGCCGAACTCGCCGACCCAGTCCATGTGCGCGCCGGGCGGCAGCTGCACCTGCTCGGCGACCTTCTGTTGCGCCTCGCGGATCGCGCTGCCGAGGTCGCGCTCGCGCACCGAGAACTTGATCGGCAGATAGCGTTCCTGCTGCTCGCGATAGATGTAGGCGGCACCGGAGACGAGGCTGATGGTGGCGACCTCGCTCAGGGGAATCTGCGTGACGGTGCCGTTGGGGCCAGGCGCGCCGATGCGCAAATTCTGGATCGCCTCGGCGCTCCTGCGATATTCCGGCGCGAGGCGGACGATGATCGGGAAGTGACGATCGGAGCCCGGCTCGTAGAGATCGCCCGCGGTATCGCCGCCGATCGCGACCTTGATGGTGGCGTTGATGTCGCCCGGCGCGAGCCCATAGCGCGCGGCCTTGGCACGGTCGATGTCAATCTGAATGGTCGGCTGCCCGAGCGAGGTGAACACCGCGAGGTCGGTGACGCCTTGCACGGTCGCCAGCACCGACTTGATCTTGTTGGCGGTGTCGGTGAGCGCCTGGAGATCGCTGCCGAACAGCTTGATGGAGTTCTCGCCTTTCACGCCCGAGACGGCTTCGGAGACGTTGTCCTGGAGATATTGCGAGAAGTTGAATTCGACGCCTGGGAAGCGATCGTCGAGCTGCTTCAATAGCTGCGCGGTCAACTCTTCCTTGTCGTGCGTCCCCGGCCATTGGCTCGCGGGCTTGAGGGGGGCGAAGAACTCGGCGTTGAAGAAGCCGGCCGCGTCGGTGCCGTCATCGGGGCGGCCATGCTGCGACACCACGGATTCCACCTCGGGCCGGGCACGGATCAGCTTGCGCATCTCGTTGACGTAGGTGTTGCCTTCCTGGAGCGAGATGGTCGGCGGCAGCGTGGCGCGGATCCAGAGATTGCCCTCTTCCAGCTTGGGCAGGAATTCGAGGCCGAGCAGGCGGCTGAGCGCCACCGTCATCAGCACGAGACCGACCGCGCCGCCGAGCATGATGCCGCGGTTGGCGACGGCCCAATTCAGCACCGGCATGTAGATCCGGTGCAGGATCCGCATGACCCTCGTCTCGGTCTCCTCGAGATGCGCAGGCAGAATGATCGCGGACAGCGCCGGGGTCACCGTGAAGGTCGCGAGCAGCCCGCCGGCGAGCGCATAGGCATAGGTGCGCGCCATCGGCCCGAAGATGTTGCCCTCGACGCCGGACAGCGTGAACAACGGCAGGAACGCCGCGATGATGATGGCGGCGGCAAAGAAGATCGAGCGCGACACGTCGGCGGCGGCGCTGAGGATGGCGTGGCTCTTCATGCCGAACAGCGTCTCGGGCGACATCTGCTCGGATTCCGACACCGGCGTGGTCTGCGTCAGGCGGCGGAAGATCGCTTCCACCATGATGACGGTGGCGTCGACGATGAGGCCGAAATCGATCGCGCCGACCGACAGCAGATTCGCGGATTCCCCGCGTAGCACCAGGATGATCACGGCGAAGAACAGCGCGAACGGAATGGTGGCGCCGACGATCAGCGCGCTGCGGAGATCGCCGAGGAACATCCACTGCAACAGTACGATGAGCAGGATGCCGACCACCATGTTGTGCAACACGGTGTGGGTGGTGAGTTCGATCAGGTCCCCGCGATCGTAGATGCGCTCGATGCGCACGCCGGGCGGCAGGATGCTGGAGTTGTTGATGGTTTGAACGAGCTGGTGGACGCGCTTGATGGTTGGCGAGCTTTGCTCACCGCGGCGCATCAGGACGATGCCCTGCACGATGTCGTCGGAATCGTCGATGCCGGCAATGCCGAGACGGGGTTTTTGGCCGACAGTGACGGTGGCGACGTCCTTGACCAACACCGGATTGCCGTTGGTCTGCGAGACCATGGTGTTGGCGAGGTCGTCGATCGAACGGATCAGGCCGACGCCGCGTACCACGGCCGATTGCTGGCCGATATTGACGGTGTTGCCGCCGACATTGACGTTGGAATTGCTGACCGCCTGGAGCAATTGCGGCAGCGTCAGGCCGTTGGCGACGAGCTTGTTGAAGTCGACCTGGAGCTCGTAGGTCTTGCTCTTGCCGCCCCAGCCGGTGACGTCGATGACCCCGGGTACGGCGCGGAAGCGGCGCTGGAGGATCCAGTCCTGGATGGTCTTGAGATCGAGCACGCTGTAGTTCGGCGGACCGACGAGGCGGTAGCGGAAGATTTCGCCGATCGGGCTGAGCGGCGAGATCTGCGGCTGCACATTGCCCGGCAGCGGCGCGAGCTGCGCCAGGCGGTTCAAGACCTGCTGCTGCGCCTCGTCATAGGTGTAGGCGAAGGAGAACTGGAGCTTGATGTCGGAGAGGCCGTAGAGCGAGATGGTGCGGATCGTCGTGAGGTTCTTCAGACCCGCGACCTGGGTCTCGATTGGAATCGTGATGTAGCGCTCGATCTCTTCCGCCGACAGGCCCGGGCTCTGCGTCACGATGTCGACCATCGGCGGCGTCGGATCGGGATAGGCCTCGATGTTGAGCTGGTTGAACGCGATCAGGCCGCCGATCAGCACGGCGAAGAACATCCCGACCATCAGGAAGCGCCGGTTGACGGCAAGGGCGACGAGACGATCCATTCAGGTCTTCAATTTTCTTGGGTCGTCGATCAGCTACCGGACGCCGCGCGGTCGATGAACAGGCTGCCCTTGGTGACGACCTGCTCGCCTGGCTTCAGATTGCTGGTGACCTCGACGAAATTGCCATTGATGAGGCCGGTCTTGATCTGGCGCAGCTCGACCGACTTGTCCTCGCGCGCGACCCAGATGCGGACCTTGTCGGCCTCATAGATCAGCGCCTGCTTCGGCACCGCCGGCGCGGCACGGTCGCCGGCCGAATAGATCGTGACGTTGGCGAACATTTCCGGCTTGAGCTGGCCGTCCTTGTTGTCGATGGTCGCGCGAACCAGCAGGCGGCGCGTGTTGGGATCGATGGCGGCGGCGACGTAGTTGATCTTGGCGGTCAGGGGGTGGCCCGGCAGCGCCATCACGTTGACGCTGATGTCCTGGCCGATGCACACCGCGGCCGCATCGCTCTCGCGCACGAAGGCGGTGAGCCAGACCGTGGAGAGGTCGCCGATCACGAACACCGGATCGCTGGCGCCGGAATTGACGTATTGGCCCGGACCGATCTTGCGCTGCACGACGGTGCCGGAGATCGGCGAGTAGATCGTGATCTCCCGATCGATGACGCCCTTGTCCTGGAATGCCTTGATGGTCTCGTCGGTGAAGCCGAGGATGCGCAGCTTGTTGCGCGCGGCTTCCAGCGCCGTCGCCGAGGAGCGCACGTCGTTCTGCGCCTGGACCTGGGTCGTTTCGGCCTGCTGATAGTCCTTCAGCGGAATGGCGCGGCCCTCATAGAGGTCCTTGGCGCGCCTGAACTGGATGTCGGCAAGATCGATCGCAGACTTCGCCTTGTTCTGCGAGGTCATCGCAGCGATGAAATCGTTCTGGGCCTGCACGGTGTCGGCGGCCTCGATCGTGAACAGCGGTTGACCTTGCTTCAGCATCTCGCCCGGCTTGGCGAGCAACTTGGTCACCCGGCCCGCATAGGGCGAGAACACCGGCGTCGAGCGATCCTCATCGACCGCGACCTTACCCTCGGTGACATATTCGGCCCGGAAGGTCTTGGCCTTGACCGGCTCGATCGTCAGCGTCGCCCACTCGGACGGCGTCGGCGTGAAATTCTGCGCATTCCTGCGCGACTGGCTGGAGACCTCGGAGTGGCTCTTTTCCTTGGCCCCCGCACGCAGGAAGCCATAGGCACCGGCGCAGGCGAGTGCCAGTAAAACTACGGATGTGATCACCCGTTGTTTTGTAAACACCTGCAATCGCTTGGTATTTTCAACTACCATGGGGCCCGGTCAAGTCTGCGACGATCTCGGCAGACGACTGCCTTATCGGTCGCGCTAATAGTGCTGAATTGGGATTTCAAACAACCTAAAAAACGCCAGCCACCTTTCCGTTTGCGTTAAAATATTGCATCGCGTCAGCTTCACGTCAGTTTCGCGCCGGCCATTGTGGCGGATGACTGCCGAGCGGCATCGCCGGGCGGCTCCATCGCGCCGGCGTGGTCGACAGCAGCGCGGAATGGCGCACCGCCTTCAACGTGCCGAAGCCAGATGGCATGGGCTCGATGAATGCAGCATGTACGGCCTCGCCCGTAAGATCCGGGGTGTCCAGGCCGCCGTCGAGCCGGCCGAGATTCCACAGCCAGCGTCCGGTCTGCGCCAACGACACGCGCACGTGCCAGCTCCCGCCCTCGCGGGCCTGGCGTGCCTTGGCCATCATCGCGCCGAATGCCATCAGATAGCCGGTGGCATGGTCGAGCATCTGCGCCGGCAATTCCTTGGGACCGTCGATGCCCGCGGCCTGCCCCTCGGCGTGGTTGAAGCCCGTTGTGGTCTGCACCAGTGAATCGAAACCGCGCCGCTCCGCCCAGGGGCCGGCATGGCCATAGGCAGACAGCGTGACATAGACGATGCCGGGATTGATGTTCGCTGCATCCTCCGGCGCGAACCCGAGGGCCGCAAGCGCGCGCGGACGATAGCCTTGCGAGAAGATGTCGGCGCCCTTCAACAGCTCGCGCAGCTGCGCCCTGCCCGCCTCGCTCTTCAGCTCGACCAACGTGGTGAGCTTGCCGCGGCCGGTGTCGATGGTGAGCCAGGGAATGGCCGGCAGCTCCGGCCCCGAGACGAGCAGCACATCCGCGCCGTGCGCGGCGAGCGTGCGGCCGGCAACGGGGCCCGCGATGACGCGCGAGAGATCGAGCACGCGCAGGCCGGAAAGCGGACGATCGCCGTTCGACAATCCCTGCGGCCATGGCTTGGGTGGGGCCTCGCCGATCTTCTCGATCGAGACCAACGGCAGTTCGGCGAGCGCGCGCGCCTGCGGCAGCGCGGACCATTCGTCGTAGGAACGCATCAGGGCGACGACGCCGCCCGCGGCATAGGCCGCAGTTTCAAAATCCTCGCCCTTCCATTGCATCAACGCGGCCTGAACCTTGTCGCGCTCGGGCTCGCAGCCGAGCACGTTGCAGACGGCGTCGCGATGATGCGGGAAATTGGTGTGGCAGCGGACGAAGCGGTTATCTCCAGTTTTGTAGACGCCGGCGATGGCGTCCCAGGCTGGCGGCGGCGGCTTGTCGTCGAGGCGCAAATAACGCTCCGAACGACATTCGGCGACGGCGTGGCGCATGTCGACGGAGACGTCCTGCGGCTCACCGCTGCGCAGTCTCCAGATTTCGGCGGCGGCCAGACCAGCGGCGGCGATCGTCGTCTGTCCGGCGACGGCGACGCGAAACGAGGACGGAATTTGCGGCTCCTCACCAGTCAGCCGCACGCGTTCGAGCGCGGCCTTGTCGCCGCCGATGGAGGTCCAGAGATCCCTAAGAATATCGGCGGGGCTTTGCATGACCGCTTCTCTCCCTTTCAGATTTAAGCATGATCCTTTCGGAAATCCGCTGCGCATTTTCTGGATCATGCTGTAGTTTTCGCGACCATGTCATGATCGCAGAAAGGAATGCAATGGCCGCCGTAGATCCCCTCACCGCAGGCGCCGTGTTTATCGCAACGGCGGCCACCGACGCAGTCTATGTCATGTTCACCTCGGCCGTGATCGCGCGCAAGCGCGTGCCGGCGGCGAACTGGAGCGCGGTCTGGTACCTGCTCTCCTCCTACGCCGTGATCAGCTACACCGAAAACCCGTTCTATGTCGCTTTCGCGGCGATCGGCTCCTGGGCCGGCGCCTACGCCTCGCTGACCTTCCTGCACCGCCCGCCCGGCGGCCCGCCGGTGGGGGCGGCACCGGAGTGAGGGAACCGCCTCTCCGCGTCGTCATTGCGAGGAGCCCTTGCGACGAAGCAATCCAGACTGTCTCTGCGGATGCATTTCTGGATTGCTTCGCTACGCTCGCAATGACGAATTGGAGAGTTCAGCATGTCTCCTGAAACGGCTACACTCTTTGCACCAACAAAAAGGAAAACCAAACAATGGATCTCGGTCTCAAAGGCAAAAACGCCATCGTCCTCGGCGGCACGCGCGGCATCGGGCGGGCGATTGCAACCACGCTCGCCGGCGAAGGCAGCAACGTCGCGGTGTGCGCGCGCAACGCGGATCAGGTTGCGGCGACCGTCACTGAACTCAAGGCAAGCGGGGTCCGCGCCAGCGGCGGACCGGTCGACGTCACCGACGGCGCGGCGCTGAAATCCTGGATCGAGACTGCTGGAAAGGAGCTCGGCGGCATCGACCTGCTGTTCGCCAATGCCGGCGCGATGGCGCAGGGCCATGATGCGGCATCCTGGGAGCAGAACTTCCGGCTCGACGTGCTCGGCGCCGTGCATGCGTTCGACGCCGCGCGGCCGTTCCTCGAGACCAGCGGCGAAAAGAGCGGCGATGCCGCCTTCGTCATCATCTCCTCGATTTCGGCGGCGCAGGCCGATCTCGCCAGCTCCTACGGCCCGATCAAGGCGGCGCTGATCCACATGGCCAAGGGATTGGCGCGGCAATACGCCAAGAAGAAGATCCGCGTCAACGTGGTGTCGCCCGGCACCGTCTATTTCAAGGGCGGCGTCTGGAACGTGATCGAGCAGAAGATGCCGGAGCGCTACAACGACGCGATGAAGCGCAACCCGACGGGCCGCATGGCAACGCCGCAGGAGATCGCAAGCGCGGCGGTGTTTCTGGCAAGCCCGGTGTCGGGGTTCACCACGGGCTCCAATCTCGTCGTGGACGGCGCGATCTCGAACCGGGTGAATTTTTAGAGCGGGTACACTGTCGTCGCCCGGCTTGACCGGGCGACCCAGTATTCCAGAGACAGCGCGGCTAGAACCGAGAAGCCGCAGCGTACTGGATACCCCGCTTGCCGCCTACGCTAAAGCTTCGGCGGCCCTGGACCTCAGCCCCGGCGAAGCCTTGGCGTAGTCGGGTCGCGGGGTATGACAGTCGAGTGTGTCGCGTGTGATCACGCAACAAACTCGTCATTGCGAGCGCAGCGAAGCAATCCAGATTGTCGCAGATGCAGTCTGGATTGCTTCGTCGCTTCGTTCCTCGCGGAGGCTCAGGCACTCATGGTGCGGGTAGACGCGAACGCCGCCTGCGAATGACCCACATTGCAAATTGCACGAGCCAGTCCGGCACTTTCAAATAGCGCAATGTATCAATCTGGCCCTGTTCTTCGCGGTCCCGAAAGCTCGCGTCGGAAAGGTAAATCTGGTCGCTTTCGCACCACTCCAATGTACGAACAATTTCTTCCTGCATGGGTCCGCTGTCAGGCAGCTTCATGAGGAAGTTGAGCTCGCGTCGAAGACAGGTCGCTTCGATCCGATAGCGGCTCTTTTCTTCATAGATGATCCCCCAGCCCTCCAACCGTGCATGGGTCGCTTCATGGACGATGGTTGAGGCGATCCGCTCAAGCGTCGTTGTCTCGTTGAGAACGTAACGTTCATCGAGGGCGCAAGCGTTCAATGACTGATCATAGTGCGCCTGGGCGCTGGGGAGCAGGTGCACCCATATTCGGTCGAGATTGCGGGTGATACGGGAATAATTGAGTGTGTCGTGGCGCTTGATGAGCTGGAGGGCCTCTTCCACACGGCGCAACGCCGGGTAAGGTTTGCTTTCGGTTGTCCCGATCCAAAGCCTATCGATCGTGCTGCCCTTGGATAACCAGAGACTCAGCCTATCAACACGGGAGGGTCTTCGATCCGGCTTTACGGCGACGGCCAGGCCGCGCGATCGTTGCGGCGGTTCCAGTTGCTGCAAACATCACCCCGTCATGTCCAAATCGGGCACAACCAAGTGTATAGGTATCTCGCTTTCAGGTTGCTTAGAGACTTAATTCAAATCGTATCGATCGTTAGGCGGGATTAGCCGATCCAAGCGGTTGTCATGACCCCTCAATGAAAATCCCGCGACGGCGGCAGGATGCGGACGTTGCGGGGGTGGCGGATTTTTTGCGCCGGCATATCCGCGTGGGCGCGGGGATCGTCGTTGAGGGGCTCGATCAGGTCGGCGCCTGCCGGCACCGGATGCTTGCGGCTCAGCGCGTCGTTGGCGAGACCGACCAGATCGTGCGAGCGATCGACCATGCGCTGGGCGATGAGATGCGTCACCTTTTCGGGGCTGCTCTGGATATAGCCCTCGACCAGGATGAGGCGCGCGCCCATCACCTCCTTGCGGTACTGCTCCATGATCTTGGGCCACACCACGACATTGGCGATGCCGGTCTCGTCCTCCAGCGTCATGAACACGACGCCGCTGGCGCTGCCCGGCCGCTGCCGCACCAGCACCACGCCGGCGCAGCGGACGCGGCGCCGCTCGTTCTCATGGCTGATGTCCCTGCAGGACACCACACGCTCGCGCGAGAACATCTCGCGCAAAAATTCCATCGGATGGCCCTTCAGCGATAGCCGGATGGTCTGGTAGTCCGCGACCACCTGCTCGGCCCGCGGCATCTCCGGCAATGGTTTTGCATGCTCGTCCGGCTGCTCGCGCGCGGTCGCGGCCTCGAACAGCGGCAGCGGCACGTCGTCGGGCAGCCGCCGCACCTGCCACAGCGCCTCGCGGCGGTCGAGGCCGAGGGAGCGGAACGCGTCGGCATCCGCGAGCAGGATCAGCGCACGCTTGGGCAGGCCGGTGTCGCGGGCGAAGTCTTCGAGCGAGGTGAAGGGACCGCTGTTGCGGGCGTCGATGATCAGGTCGGCCCAGTCTTTCTGAGTGACATATACCTTGCCTTGCCGTTTCGCCTGCGCCTCTTTGAGCAACTCCTCATCGGGATCGAGCCAGTGAAAGCCGTCGATCTGACGGAAGCCCAGGCGGACGGCGCAGTATTTGCCCTCGGTGTTCTCCAGCGTGTTTTGCGCAAAGCTGTAGGATACGTCGATGTCCCGCACCTCGACGCCATTCTTGCGAGCGTCGCCGACGATCTGCGCCGGCGCGTAAAAGCCCATGGGCTGCGAGTTCAGCAGGCCGCAACAGAACGCATCGGGGTGATGATATTTCAGCCATGACGAGATGTAGACGAGCTGCGCGAAGCTCGCGGCATGGCTCTCCGGAAAACCGTAGGAGCCAAAGCCCTTGATCTGGTCAAAGCAGCTTCTGGCGAAGTTGGCATCGTAGCCGCGCGCGACCATGTTGCCGATCAGCTTCTCCTCGTATTGGCCGATGGTGCCGACATTGCGGAAGGTCGCCATCGAGCGGCGCAGGCCGTTAGCCTCCTCGGAGGTGAACTTTGCTGCTTCGATCGCGATTCGCATGGCCTGCTCCTGAAACAGCGGCACGCCCTTCGTCTTGTGCAGCACCTTGTAGAGCTCATCCGCGGGACCATGCTCGGGCGATGGCGAGGGATAGGTCACTTTCTCGATCCCGTTACGCCGTCGCAAATAGGGATGCACCATGTCGCCCTGGATTGGCCCCGGCCGCACGATCGCGACTTCGATAACGAGATCGTAGAAGGTCCGCGGCTTCAGGCGCGGCAGCATGTTCATCTGCGCGCGGCTCTCGACCTGGAATACGCCGAGCGATTCCCCGGCACACAGCATGTCGTAAACCTTGGGATCGTCCTGCGGGACACTCGCCAGCACCCAGCGCTTGCCCTTGTGCTGGTCGATCAAATCAAAACATTTCCGGATGCAGGTCAGCATGCCCAGCGCGAGCACGTCGACCTTCATCATGTTGAGCGCGTCGACGTCGTCCTTGTCCCATTCGATGAAGGTGCGGTCGTCCATCGCGGCGTTGCCGATCGGCACATAGGTGTCGAGCCGGTCCTGCGTCAGCACATAGCCCCCGACATGCTGGGAGAGATGGCGCGGGAATTCGATCAGCTCGGTCGCGAGCTCGACCGCGAGGTTGATCATGGGATTGTTGGGATCGAGCCCGGCCTGCCTGACCTGCATGTCGTTGAGGCCCTTGCCCCAGCTTCCCCAGACGGTGTCGGCAAGCGCAGCGGTGACGTCCTCGGTCAGGCCCAGCGCCTTGCCGACGTCACGGATGGCGCTGCGCGGGCGGTAATGGATGATCGTGGCGATGATCGCGGCGCGGTGGCGGCCGTAGCGGCGATAGACATATTGCATCACCTCCTCGCGCCGCGAATGCTCGAAATCGACGTCGATGTCAGGCGGCTCCAGCCGCTCCTTGGAGATGAAGCGCTCGAACAGCAGATCGACCTTGGTCGGATTAACGGAGGTGATGCCGAGCACGTAGCAGACCGCTGAGTTCGCCGCCGATCCCCGCCCCTGGCACAGGATGTTCTGGCTGCGCGCATAATGCACGATGTCGTGCACGGTGAGGAAGTAGTGCGCGTATTTCAGCTCTGCGATCAGCGCGAGCTCTTTCTTCAGGGTCGCGCGAAGCTTGTCATCGATGTTGCCGCCGAAATATGTCTGCACGCCCGCCCAGGTCAGATCCTCCAGATGCCCTTGTGCGGTCTTGCCTCGCGGCACCGGCTCGTCCGGATACTGGTATTTGAGCTGGTCGAGCGTGAAATCGATCTTGCCCGCAAAGCGCATGGTCTCCGCGATCGCCTCGGGAAAGTCGCGGAACAGCCGCGACATTTCGCGTGGCGTCTTCAGGAATCGCTCGGCATTGGCTTCGAGCTTCCGTCCGACCGCTTCGATCGTGGTTTTTTCCCGGATGCAGGTCAGCACGTCCTGGAGCGGACGACGGCCGGGATGGTGATAGAGCACCTCGTTGGTCGCGAGCAGCGGCACGTTTGCTTTGGCGGCGAGATCATCGAGCCGCGCCAGGCGGCGGCGGTCGTCGCCGCGATAGACCAGGCTCGCCGCCAGCCACACGCCCTCGGCGCGGCTGTCCTTAAGCTTTGTGAGAACATCCAGCGCCTGCTCGGGCTCGAAGCGATGCGGCAGCGTCAGGACCAGGAGCTGGCCCTCGGAAAACTCGAGAAGGTCGGCAAAAGTGAGATGGCATTCGCCCTTCTCGATCCGCGTGATGTCGTCGCCGCGCTTGCCCCTGGTGAGGAGCTGGCACAGCCGGCCATAGGCGGCGCGGTCGCGCGGATAGACAAAAATGTCGGGCGTGCCGTCGATGAAGACGATGCGCGCGCCGATCAGCAATTTCGGCTTGTACAGCACCTTGTCATTGTCGAGCTCCTTGTAGGCGCGCACTACGCCGGCGAGCGTGTTGTGGTCGGCAATGCCGATCACGGGAATGCCGAGGATGCTCGCCTGATGCACATAGGCGCGCGGATCCGAGCCGCCGCGCAGGAAGGAGAAATTGGTGGTGATGCCGATCTCGGCATAAGCGGGCGTAGTCATGCGAAGAGGCCGTGCACATACCAGTTGGGAGGAATGGGTTTGCCTTCGTCGTCGAACACCTCTCCTTCGTAAAGACCGTCGCGAAAGATCCAGAAGCGCAGGCCTTCGGCATCCTCGATGCGGAAATAATCCCGCGTCAATTGCTTGCCGTCCTGCCGCCACCATTCCATCGCGATACGCTCGGGCCCTTCCACTCGCACCACCGCATGCAGCGCGCGTCGCCAGGTGAACTGATGCGGCGGGCCGTCCGGCACGGTCGCGAACGGCACCTTGATCGGCTCCGGTCTGTCGAACAGCCTTAAGGGGCGCAGCGGCGGCTCGCTCTCGGCGCGCGCCGGCCATTCGGCCTGCATGGCCACGGCGAGATGGTGCTGGGCAGGCGCGGCCAGCACCGCACATTCGGGGATATGGGTATCCTCAGGCAAATGCACGACGACGCGCTTTCCGCCGATGCGCGCGGCGATGCGGTCGATCAGCGCGGCGAGCTCGTCATTGTCGTGGACATGGGCGTCGAGATCGCGCTGCTCCTGCACCACGATCTCGGTGCGGCTCGCCGACAGCCGCACCATGTCGAAACCAAAGCCGGGATCCAGCGGATCGGCGAGCGCATCGAGGCGTTCGCGAAACAGCCGGTCGATGACTTTGCTTTGCGTGACCGGCCGCCCGGTCTCGACCATGATCGCGCGCACCACGCCGTCGGTGCGAAAGAAGGCGGCTTCCAGGCGCCGCGCGCCCTTGCCCTGCTTCTCCATGGACGCGATCAGCGTGTCGGCGAGCCGCGACAGCGTCATCGCGATCATGGTGTCGGTGGCGATCGGTTCGGCAAAGCGCTTCTCCACGATGTAATCCGGCAACGGTTTGCGCGGATTGATCGGGGCATCGCCATGCCCCTGCGCATGCGCGAGCAGCGTCGAAAACCGCGCGCCGAACCGCGCCGTGATCTCATGCGGCTCGCGCGAGGCGACATCGCCGATGGTTTTCAGGCCGGCGCGGCGCAGACCAGTGGTGATGGCCTCGCCCGCACCGAGCGCGGACACCGGCAGCCGGCTGATCGCCGCCGCCTCCCCGCCATCGGCAACGATGGTGCCGGAGGCCTGCCGCGTCAGCGTGCGCGCACAGACCGAGGTGCCGGCGATCGCCGCGCTGGCGGCAAAACCCTGACGGGCGAGCGCGCGGACGAAGGTCTGCAACAACGCAGCCTCGCCGCCGAACAGATGCGCGCAGCCGGTGATGTCCAGAAACAGCCCGTGCGGCGGATCGAGCGCCACCAGCGGCGTGAAGCGGTCGCACCAGTCTGCGACGTCGCTGAGCGTCTTCGCATCGGCCACGACATCGGCGTCGAACACTTTCAAGTCCGGACACATCGCCCGCGCATTGGCCAGGGGCTGGCCGATATACAAGCCGAGGCGCTCGGCGGCTTCATTGAGCGCATGGATCACCAGCGCATTGTTGTCCTTGATGACAACGATGCTCGGATCATTGGCCTTACCCAGCGCGCCGAAGAACCGCTGAATCCGATCGATGGGCAGGCGTGGCAGCCACAGGCTGAGGATACGCCGACGGTTCAGAGAACTGGCACTCATCACATTTCCATTCCATGATCCACCGGCCGCACGGGCCATGACGATTGCGCAAGAGCTCGGCATCGAAGCGCGGCGCGCCCCAGGCACTCCATGCCGGGCCCGGCGGCGAATGCGCCGCGCGCAGCATCCATCGCGTCTCCGCGGTCGAGGGCAGCGGCTGCGCGGCCATCCGCAACATCAGGCCGGTGACACCGGACGATTGCGCGGCCAGCGTCAGCTTGCGGCTCGCCACGAGATCGAATTGTCGCGTCTCACCCCAGAGCTCGAGCACGACGGCGCCAAGCGCGTCGCAGGCGAGCGCATCGGCCGAGGTCCGCAGCGCGCTCTCGACATCGGCGGCGCGCACCATCACCACGCGGCGCGGATCGAGACCGATCTCGGCAAGCCCGCTCATCGACAGCGCGCCGGTCTCGAGTTCCGAAAAATCCTGCCGCACCCACAGCAGCGGCCGGCGCCGCGAGACACGCCCCGCAAGCCCCATGACAAAACCCGTCGCGGCGGTTCCCTGCCGGCCCTCGCAAAACACCTCGTGGATCACCGCGCGCGCGAGTCCGCCCTTCAGCGCGCTGTCGACCTCGCCGTGGCCGAGCGCGACGCGATCGTGCTGATGCACGACCTCCGCCGTCTCGATGCGCTCGATCTGGCCGCGCAAGGTCGCAAGCGCGTTCATCCGTGCGCCGCTCATATACGCCGCTCCTTCAGAGGTGATTGCCGAGGTTCTCAAAAATAAGAACCTGCGGCTGGCTCATTTGTTCATGATATGTTCTAATATAAAGCTAACAGCGGCCGGGGAGTCAATCGAATTGGTGCTCATCCGGATTCGTAAGCTGAATCAAAGGGATTCCACGATGGACGTACAACGCAAGCTGGAGATTCTGGCTGATGCCGCCAAATACGACGCGTCGTGCGCCTCCAGCGGCACCGAGAAGCGGGATTCCAGCGATGGCAAGGGCATGGGCTCGACCGCGCCGGGCATGGGCATCTGCCATTCCTACGCGCCGGACGGACGCTGCATCTCGCTGCTCAAAGTGCTCCTGACCAACGCCTGCAATTACGACTGCCTTTATTGCGTCAACCGCGCCTCATCCAACGTGCCGCGTGCCCGCTTCACCATCGACGAAGTGGTCAAGCTCACGCTCGACTTCTACCGGCGCAATTACATCGAGGGCCTGTTTCTCTCCTCCGGCATCATCCGCAGCCCCAACTACACCATGGAGCAGGTGATCAGCGTCGCGCGCAAACTGCGCGAGGAGCATCACTTTCGCGGCTACATCCATCTCAAGACCATTCCCGAGGCCGACGACGCGCTGATCGCGGAAGCCGGCAAATATGCCGACCGTCTCTCCATCAACATCGAAATGCCCGAGGAGACGAGCCTGCAGCAATTCGCACCGGAAAAGGATGTGCGCGCGATCCGCCGCACCATGGGCCGGCTGCGGCTGAAGCTCGACGAGGCCGAGGAAGGCCGCAGCGCGAAGACGAAGGCCAGGCCGCAGCGTTTTGCACCGGCCGGGCAAAGCACGCAGATGATCGTCGGCGCCGACAGTGCCAACGATCACACCATCCTGCACACCAGCGCCAATCTCTACGGCTCCTACAGGCTGAGGCGCGTCTACTACTCCGCCTTCAGCCCGATCCCCGATGCGAGCCGCGCGCTGCCCCTGCGCGCGCCGCCCCTGCTGCGCGAGCACCGGCTTTACCAGGCCGACTGGCTGATGCGGTTCTACGGTTTCGACGTTGCGGAGATCGTTGACGACAGCGCGATGCTGCCGCTCGACATCGATCCGAAGCTCGCCTGGGCGCTGCGCCATCGCGACCGCTTCCCGCTCGACGTCAACCGCGCCAGCCGCGAGGAGCTGTTGCGCGTGCCCGGCTTCGGCACCAAGGCGGTCGAGCGCATCATCGCGACACGGCGCACCACCACGATCCGCCTCTCCGATCTCGCGCGGCTGCACGTGCCCCGCAACAAGGCGCTGCCGTTCATCGTCCTCAGCGATCACCGCCCCGCGCCGCATCGCCTCGACGAGGCGCGGCTGATCGAACGGTTCAAGCCGAAGGCAACACAATTGGGGTTTGGCTTCTGATGCAGTACATCACCCTCGACAATCAAACCGATTTCGACGGCTGGCGCAAAGCCGCACGCAGCCTCGTGCTTCATCATGTGCCGCCAACCGATGTCACCTGGACCGTGCAAGGCGGCGAAGCCGAGCTGTTCGCACCGCCCGCGCCGTCTCCGATACTTGAGGTGAACGACGGCACCTTCAATGTCTCGGCAAAATTCGTCGATCTCGCCAAGGCCGCGATCCTGCATCGCGACGGCGAGCGCTTTGCGATCCTCTATCGCCTGCTCTGGCGCTTGAAGGACAATCACGATCTCATCGAGGTCGCGACCGATCCCGATGTCGCGCAAGTCACGGCGATGGCACGAGCGGTTCATCGCGACGAGCACAAGATGCATGCCTTCGTGCGATTCCGCGAGATCGGCCGCGAACGCGCGGCGCATTACGTCGCCTGGTTCGAGCCGGAGCATTACATCGTCGAGCTCGCCGCACCGTTCTTCGCCAAGCGCTTCGCCGACATGCCCTGGTCGATCCTGACACCCGATCTGTGTGCGCATTGGGATGGCCACGCGCTCTCGTTCACGTCGGGCGTGAGCAAGAACGAAGCACCCGGCGAAGACCGGCTCGAGGAAACCTGGCGGCGCTACTACGCCAGCATCTTCAATCCGGCGCGGCTGAAGGTGAAGGCAATGCAGACGGAGATGCCGAAGAAATACTGGAGGAACCTGCCCGAGGCGTCGATCATTAAGCCCTTGATCGAGGATGCCGAGCGCATGACCGGCGCCATGATCGCCAATGCTGCAACCGATCCGCACAAGCCTCAGAGGCGGCCGGAGGCTCCGATGCCACGCAAGCTGGCTGCCGACGATCTCGAAGCGCTCCGCGAGGAGGCGGCCCATTGCCGCGCCTGCCCGCTCTACAAGGACGCGACGCAGACCGTGTTCGGCGAGGGCCCGAAAGACGCGACCATCATGCTGGTCGGCGAGCAGCCCGGCGACAAGGAAGACCTCGCCGGCCACCCCTTCGTCGGCCCGGCCGGCCAGATGCTCGACCGTGCGCTTCAGGAAGCCGGCGTCGACCGCAACAAGGTCTACGTCACCAACGCGGTCAAGCACTTCAAATTCGTGCCGCGCGGAAAGATCCGTCTGCACCAGAAGCCGGCGACGCCGGAGATCCGGGCATGCCGGCAATGGTACGAGCGGGAAGTTTCGGCAATCCAGCCCGAGCTCATCGTGGCGATGGGCGCCACCGCCGCGCAGAGCGTGTTCGGCAAGATCATCCCGATCGGCAAGACCCGCGGCCGGCTCATAGACCTGCCCGACGGCCGCAAGGCGCTCGTGACGGTGCACCCGTCCTATCTGCTGCGACTGCCCGATCCGGAAGCCAAAGTACTGGAATATCAGCGCTTTGTCGAAGACCTGAAGATTGCCGCCGGCTTGCAGAAGAAAGCCGCACGCGCCGCCTAAATACTGGCAAATACTGGAGGGAAAGCGACTTTACGACGCAGTTGTCATCCAGCCTTCAAATCCATCGCGGACAATAGCCCTTCAAATTAGTTAAGGGGCGTCCAAAAATGACAGATGTTGCATTCGACCGTGCGGTAGGCGATCCGACGCCTGTCCAGCCGGCTTCCAGGCCCAATCTCGACAAGGGTTTTAACCCGCTCACGATGATCCTGTTCTTCGGCATCCTTGCCGCAGGCCTGCTCTTCGTTGCCTACAGCATCTATGTCGACGTCAACGCGACCGGCACGAAGGTGACGACCTTCCTGCCCTACATCCTCCTGTTCGTCGCGCTGCTGATCGCGCTCGGCTTCGAATTCGTCAACGGCTTCCACGACACCGCCAACGCGGTGGCGACCGTGATCTACACCCATTCGCTGCCGGCTGAATTCGCGGTGATGTGGTCGGGCTTCTTCAACTTCCTCGGCGTGCTGCTGTCCTCCGGCGCGGTCGCGTTCGGCATCGTCTCGCTGCTGCCGGTCGAGCTGATCCTCCAGGTCGGCTCCAGCGCCGGCTTCGCCATGGTGTTCGCACTCTTGATCGCCGCGATCATCTGGAACCTCGGTACCTGGTATTTCGGCCTGCCCGCCTCCTCCTCCCACACGCTGATCGGCTCGATCATCGGCGTCGGCATCGCCAATGCCGTCATGCGCGGCCGCGACGGCACCTCGGGCGTCGACTGGAGCAAGGCCACCGAGATCGGCTACGCGCTGCTGCTGTCGCCGCTGTTCGGTTTCATCTGCGCCGCCGTGCTGCTGCTGCTGCTCAAGTTCATCGTGCGCAACCCTGCGCTCTATGCCGCGCCCGAAGGCAACAAGGCGCCGCCGCTCTGGATCCGCGGCCTGCTGATCGCAACCTGCACCGGCGTCAGCTTCGCCCACGGCTCGAACGACGGCCAGAAGGGCATGGGCCTGATCATGCTGATCCTGATCGGCACCGTGCCGACCGCTTACGCGCTCAACCGCGCGCTGCCGGAGAGCCAGGTCGCCCAGTTCCAGAAGGTCTCGGAGGCCGCCTCCAAGGTGATCGCGGCCAAGGGCGCCGGTCACTCGATCATCGGCGATCCCCGTCCTGCGGTGACGCAGTACATCACCTCGCACCACATCAGCGAAGGCACCTACCCCTCGCTGTCGGTGCTGGTGAAGGATGTCGGCGACCAGGTCGCGAAGTACGGCTCGCTCAACAAGGTGCCGGCGGAAGTGGTCGGCAACACCCGTAACGACATGTACCTGACCTCGGAAGCGATCCGCTTCCTGATGAAGGACAAGGAAAACGACCTCAACAAGGAAGAGGTCGCGACCTTGAACGCCTACAAGGGCGGCCTCGATAGCGCCACGAAGTTCATCCCGACCTGGGTGAAGGTCGCCGTCGCCATCGCGCTCGGCCTCGGCACCATGGTCGGCTGGAAGCGCATCGTTGTCACCGTCGGTGAGAAGATCGGCAAGACCCATCTCACCTACGCACAGGGCGCCTCCGCCGAGCTGGTCGCCGCCGCCACGATCGGCGCCGCCGACGTGTTCGGCCTGCCGGTCTCGACCACCCACGTGCTGTCGTCGGGTGTCGCCGGCACCATGGCCGCGAACGGCTCGGGCCTGCAGATGGCGACCATCCGCAACCTGCTGATGGCCTGGGTGCTGACGCTGCCCTGCGCGATCGCGCTGTCGGCCACGCTCTACGTGATCTTCTCGCGGATCTTCTGAAGCCGATCACGCGCCTCAAAGACAAAGGGCCCGTGCGATGCACGGGCCCTTTTCGTTTGTGCTTCGGGGTTCGGCCTTAAGACGCCGCGAGCGATTCCTCGACCAGCTTGACCCAATAGGACGTGCCGAACACGATCGCCTCGTCGTTGAAATTGTAGGCGGGGTGATGCAGGCCGGCGCTGTCGCCGTTGCCGCAGAAGATGAAGGCGCCGGGCCGCGCTTCCAGCATGTAGGCGAAATCCTCGCCACCCATCAGCGGCGGCATCTCGTGCACATTGGCCTCGCCGGCAACGTTCCTGGCGATACGCCGCGCCACCTCGGTCTCCGCGGCGTGGTTGTTCACAACGGGATAATTGCGCTTGTAGTGCAGGTCGATCTTGGCGCCGGTGATCTGCGCCACGCCCGCCACCACTTCGTGCACGCGCTTCTCGACCAGCTTGCGCACCTCCGGCGACAACGTGCGGATGGTGCCCCTCAACGTCGCAGTCTGCGGAATGACGTTGCGGGCATTGCCGGCGTGGAATTCGCAGATCGAGATCACGGCCGATTCCAGGGGATCGACGCTGCGGGCGACGATCGACTGCAGCGCGGTGATCACCTGCGCGCCGACCAGCACGGAATCGACGCATTTGTGCGGACGCGCGGCGTGGCCGCCGAGGCCCTCGATCATGATGTCGACCTCGTCGGTCGCCGCCATGATCGGGCCCGGCCGGATCGCGAACGAGCCGATCGGAATGCCCGGCCCGTTGTGCATGCCGTAGACCTGCTCGATGCCGAAACGCTCCATCAGCCCGTCCTTGACCATGGCCGCGCCGCCGGCGCCGCCCTCCTCGGCCGGCTGGAAGATCACCACAGCATCGCCGGCGAAGTTACGGGTCTCGGCGAGGTAGCGGGCCGCACCGAGCAGCATCGCGGTGTGGCCGTCATGGCCGCAGGCGTGCATCTTGCCCGGAGTCTTGGAGGCGTAAGGCAGGTTGGTCTGCTCGTCGACGGGCAGCGCGTCCATGTCGGCACGCATGCCGATCACCTTGAGCCCGTCGCCGGCCGGCTTGCTGCCCTTGATCACGCCGACCACGCCGGTCTGCCCGAGGCCGGTCACAACCTCGTCGCAGCCGAACTCGCGCAGCCGGTCCGCAACGAATGCTGCGGTGCGGTGAACGTCGTAGAGCAGCTCCGGATGCTGGTGGATGTCCCGGCGCCAGGCCTGAATATCGGGTTGGAGGTCGGCGACGCGGTTCACGATGGGCATGGAGGGGTCTCAAGCTTTGTTGGGAATACAGGACTGTCTACCACGCAAGCACCAGTCCACCTAACTCCCGCGGATCGAGGGTCCCCTGTGCTCTCGTCATGGCCGGGCTTGCCACCAGCTTGTCTTGGCCATCCACGTCTGACTATTAGGATGGAAAGCGCGTGGATGCCCGGGACGAGCCCGGGCATGACGCCTGTTTGGGTGGAAGCAGAATGCCGAGGCGCCTCGAAGGTGAGTTTGACTACATTGTCGTCGGAGCCGGCACGGCCGGCTGCATCATCGCCAACCGCCTCTCGGCCGTATCAGGGAATCGCGTCCTCATTCTCGAAGCCGGCGGCGACGACAACTGGATCTGGTTCCACATTCCGGTCGGCTATCTCTTCGCGATCGGCAATCCGCGCTCGGACTGGATGTTCAAGACCGAGGCCGAGCCCGGTCTCAATGGCCGCTCGCTGGCCTATCCCCGCGGCAAGGTGATCGGCGGCTCTTCGGCGATCAACGCCATGATCTCGATGCGCGGACAGGCCGCCGATTACGACCACTGGCGCCAGCTTGGCATGACCGGCTGGGGTTATGACGACGTGCTGCCGCTGTTCAAGAAACTCGAAGATCACTTCCTCGGCGCGAGCGAGCATCATGGCACCGGCGGCGGCTGGCGCATCGAGGCGCCGCGGCTGTCATGGGCCGTTCTCGACGCCGTCGGCGACGCCGCCGAGGAGATGGGCATCAAGCGCATTCCCGATTTCAACACCGGCGACAACGAAGGCACCAGCTATTTCCACGTCAACCAGAAGCGCGGTCGGCGCTGGTCGTCGGCGCGCGGCTTCCTCAAGCCGGCGCTGAACCGCCCAAATCTGCGGCTCGAGAAGAACGTGCTGGTCGATCGTCTCATCATCGAGCAGGGCCGCGCCGTCGGCGTGCGCTTCATCCAGAACGGCGAGATCATCGAGGCGCGCGCGAAGCGCGAGGTGATCCTCTCGGCAGGCTCCATCGGCTCAGTGCAGGTGCTGCATCGCTCCGGCATCGGCCCCGCCGACTGGCTGTCGCCGCTCGGCATCGACATCGTGATGGACAAGCCCGGCATCGGCCGCAACCTTCAGGACCATCTCCAGCAGCGCGCGATCTACAAGGTCGAGGGCGTGCGCACGCTGAACGAGACCTATTACAATCTGTTCCGCCGTGGCCTGATGGGGCTCGACTACGCCTTCCGCCGCCGCGGCCCGCTGACCATGGCGCCGTCGCAGCTCGGCATCTTCACGCGCTCCGATGCGACGCGCGCCCGCGCCAACATCCAGTTCCACGTGCAGCCGCTGTCGCTCGACAAGTTCGGCGATCCCCTGCACCACTTCCCCGCAATCACGGTGAGCGCCTGCAATCTGCAGCCGACATCGCGCGGCACAGTGCGGCTGCGCTCGGCGAGCCCGGACGAGAAGCCGATCATCGCGCCGAACTATCTGTCGACCGACGACGACCGCCAGGTCGGCGCCGACGCCATCCGGACCACGCGGCGACTGATGCAGCAGAAGGCGCTCGCCAAATATCGCCCGAGCGAATATCTGCCCGGCCCCACCGTCGGCGACGACGATGCCTCGCTCGCCAAGGCCGCCGGCGACATCGGCACCACCATCTTCCATCCCGTCGGCACCGCAAAGATGGGCGCGGCGAATGATCCGATGGCGGTGGTGGACGAACGGCTGCGTTTCTACGGCCTGAGCGGCCTGCGCATTATCGACGCGTCGATCATGCCGACGATAACGTCAGGCAATACCAATACGCCGACAGCGATGATCGCCGAGAAGGGCGCGACGATGATTTTGGAGGACGCGAAGTAGCGTTCCGTCCCCATGATCAATCCACATCGCTTCTCCATCGGCCCCACTGACGCGCAGATCGCGATGCTGCGATGGGGCGAGAGCGGGAGGCCGCCCGCGCTGCTCGTGCACGGCACCGGTTTCGTCGCCGACGTCTGGGACGAGGTCGCGCGCGAGCTTGCATCGACCTACACCGTTTACGCGCTCGACCGCCGCGGCCACGGAGCGAGCCACAAGCCCGATACCTATCATTTCCTTGATTATGCCGAGGATGTCTGCCGGGTGATCGATGCGCTCGATCTGTGCGAGGTCTACGGCATCGGCCACAGCGCCGGCGCGACCGATCTCCTGCTCGCGACGAAACTTCGGCCAGGACGCTTCACACGCCTGTTCGTGATGGAGCCGACCGTGATGGACCCGCGCGCGGCGCGGCCCGGGGGATTGAACGAAGAGTCCCTCGCCCGCGTCCAGGGCACGCTGCGCCGGCGGGCCGAGTTCGACAGTGCCGACACCGTGTTCGAGCGCTACCGCACTGCGCCGGCGTTTGCCGATTGGACCGAGACCTCGCTCCGGGCCTATGTACGCCACGGCTTCGTGCCGCTGGAGAATGGCCGGGTTCGGCTTTGCTGCACGCCCGAGATCGAATTCGCAATCCTGCGTCCGATCTACGAGGCGATGGAGCAGGTCTATGTCGGCGATGCCCGCGGCAACCCGTTTGCAGGGCTTGCCGAGATCGAATGCCCTGTCCGCGTCGCGACTGCCGCGAAGTCGGGACCCATCTACAAGGAGATGGCGTCGCGTGCCGTGTCGCTGATTCCGCGTGTCAGCACGATGGTCTTTGAGGACGCCGGGCACTGCGTGGCGCAGGAAGTGCCGGAACGCGTGGTCGAGGCCGTGCGGGAGTTCACGAAATCCTCTGCGTAGCCCGGATAGAGCGAAGCGCAATCCGGGGATAGCCGCGCACCGCCTCCGCATTCCGCTGCGCTCCATGCGGGCTACAATCCCCCACCTCACGAAAACGTCATCGCATCCGGGAATAAGCCTCCCCCTCCCTCAATCACCTCCCCGAAGCCCAATTCCGGGCGAGAGGAGACGTGCGATGAGCGGACACGATCACGGGGAAGACGGCGTCAGCCGCCGCAAGGTGCTGGAATGCATGACCTGGGCCGGCACCGGGGTGCTCTGGACCATCACGGGCGGCGTGCCGCGCTCGCTCGGCATCATCGATTCCGCGCAGGCCGCGACCGCGGCCGCGCCCGGCATGACCTTCCTCCAGATCAGCGACAGCCATGTCGGCTTCGACAAGCCGGCGAACCCCAACGCGCTCGGCACGCTGGAGGAGGCTATCAACAAGATCAACGCAATGCCGGCAAAACCCTCCTTCATGATCCACACCGGCGACATCACGCACCTGTCGAAGGCAGCCGAGTTCGACAATGCCGACCGCATCATCTCGCAGAGCAAGCTCGACGTGCACTACGTGCCTGGCGAGCATGACTTTCTCGACGAGGAGGTGAAATTCTATCGCGAGCGTTACGGCCGCGGCACCAAGGGTGCAGGCTGGTATTCGTTCGACGCCGGCGGCGTGCACTTCATCGGCCTCGTCAACGTCGTCGACCTCAAGGGCGGCGGTCTCGGCAATCTCGGCTCCGAGCAACTCGCCTGGCTCGAGGACGATCTGCGCGGCAAGTCGAAATCGACGCCGATCGTGCTGTTCGCGCACATCCCGCTCTGGACGGTCTATCCCGAATGGGGCTGGGGCACCGAGGACGGCGGCCGCGCGCTGGAACACGTGAAAGGCTTCGGCTCCGTCACCGTGCTGAACGGCCATATCCATCAGGTGATGCAGAAGGTCGAGGGTAACGTCACCTTCCACACCGCGCGCTCAACTGCGTTCCCGCAGCCCGCGCCGGGGACCGCGCCCTCGCCCGGACCGATGAAGGTCGAGGACGCAAAGCTGCGCGGCATGCTCGGCGTCGCCAGCATCAACTTCAAGCAGAACGAGCAGCGGCTCGCGATCATCGACACGCCGCTGCAGGGTTGATCCAAGATTGAACGGAAAAAGGCTGAACGGAAGCTGACAATGAAAACACTCAATCGCCGCGACTTCGGTGTCGCCGTGGTCGCGGCCATCCTGTTGCCCGCAACGACGGCCCGTGCCGACGACATGGAAGTGCATATCGACAATTTCGTTTTCCAGCCGGCCGAGCTGAAGATCAAGCTCGGCACCACCGTGACCTGGACCAACCGGGACGACATCCCGCACACCGTGGTGTCGGCCGGCAAGTTCAGGTCCAAGGCCCTGGACACCGACGACAAGTTCTCGTTCACCTTCACCAATGCGGGCGACTACAAATATTTTTGTTCGTTGCACCCGCACATGACGGGGATGATCAAGGTTGAGTAACGTCTCAAACCAAGGCATCAACGTCTTGCCCGGCCGGTGGTCCCACGCCGGCCGGGCTCGTGTGCCTTCCGTCACACACGGGGACGAAACAAACAGGGACGAAACAACGCGACGCGCAGAACAAGAGGCAAAGCGAGGAGCGATGCCCGCCAACGACGATTTGCAGAAGGCGCAGCGCTTCCGCGAAGCCGCGCTGCCCTATCTCGACGACGTCTACACGCTCGCGCGCTATCTGCTGCGCGATGCCTCCGACGCCGAGGACGCGGTGCAGGAGTGCTATCTGCGCGCGCTGAAGCACTTTGACAGCTATCGCGGGCCGGCGATGAAGCCCTGGCTGTTCGCGATCCTGCGCAACGTCTGCAACGCCGAATACGCGCGGCGCGCGCACAGGCCCAGCGCGATCGAGGATACGCCCGGCGCCGCCGAGCAGACGCCGATCTGGCAGGAGAGCGAGGCGAGCCCCGAGACCGAAGTGCTGCGCAGCCGCGATGCCGGCGCCATCCGCAAGCTGATCGACACGCTCGCCGAACCGTTCAAGGAAACATTCGTGCTGCGGGAGATCAACAACCTGTCCTATCGTGAAATCGCCGAGGCCGTCGGCGCCCCCGTCGGCACCGTGATGTCCCGCCTCGCCCGCGCCCGCGCCATGCTGCGCGCGGCCTGGACGGCGGAAGAGGAGCATTCGAGATGACCTGCGACGAAGCAAAAATCCTGCTTCACGCGCTGCTCGACAACGAGCTCGATGCCGGCCACGCGCGCGAGGTCGAAGCCCACATTGCCAGCTGCCCGGACTGCGCCGCGGAGTTTGCCGCACAACGCGAGATGCAGCGCGCGCTCGCCGACACCGATTTGCGCTATGCCGCGCCGGCTAGCCTGCGCGCCCGGATCGAAGCCTCGCTGCCACAGCCGCAGCGCCGGCAACCGACCCGCCGCTCGGTGCTACGCGGCTTTGCAATGGGCTCTGCCGTCTCCGCGCTCGCCGCCTCCGGCGTCGTCGCCGTGGTGCTGCGCCAGGACGACCAGCAGCGCATCCTGTCGGAGGTCGTCTCCGCGCATCTGCGCTCGCTTCAGGCCGGCCACCTCATCGACGTGGTCTCCACCGACCAGCACACCGTGAAGCCGTGGTTCAACGGCAAGCTCGACGTCGCCCCGCCCGTGATCGATCTCACCGCGCAAGGCTTCACGCTGGTCGGCGGCCGGCTCGACTATATCGACGCCCGCGCCATCGGCGCCGTCGTCTACAAGCGCCGGCAGCACGTGATCAATTTGTTCGTATCGCAGACATCGAACGCGGAATATCGCGCGCCGAAGACCGAGACCATGCAGGGCTTCAACTGCCGCCGCTGGGGCAATCGCGGCCTGAACTTCTGGGCCGTCAGCGATATCGGCGCCGACGAGCTCGCCGAATTCGTCGACAAGTTCGAGGCGGCGATGAAGGCGAATGTGGAGGGGTAGCTGGAACCAGCGTCATTGCGAGCCGAGCGAAGCAATCTAGCCCGCATCCGCAGAGGCATACCGGATTGCTTCGCTTCGCTCGCAATGACGATTGCTGAGATAGATCGGCGAATTTACGCCGACCGCCGCACCGCGTTGTCCACCAGCGTCTTGCCGAGCGACCAGATCGCGCCGGGGACCTTGTGGCTGCCGGCGATGACGTCGTCGAAGGCGCGCTCGATCCAGCCGCAATCTTCCTCGGTGATGGTGAGCGGCGGCAGCAGCTTGATGGTGTGGCTGCCGTGACCGGCGACTTGCGTGAGGATCTTGTGGTCCTTGAACAGCGGCACGGTGATGAGCTGGCAGAACAGGCCCTTGTTGGCAGCTTCCAGCACGTTCCAGGACGCCCGCAGCCGCAGCGACTTCGGCGGGCCGAACTCGACGCCGATCATCAGGCCCTTGCCGCGCACTTCCTTCATCAACTCGTAGCCGGGCACCATGCGCGTCAGCGCCAAGCGCAGCTCGGCGCCGCGCTTGGCGGCGGACTCGATCAGCTTCTCGGATTCCATGACGTCGAGCGTCGCGATGCCCGCGGCCATCGCCAGATCGTTCTTGGAGAAGGTGGAGCCGTGCACCACAGCGCGGTCCATCTGATTGAAGATCTTGTCGAAGATGCTCTTGCGCGTCAGCACGGCGCCGACCGGCACGTGGCCGCCGGACAGCGACTTCGACAGCAGCACCATGTCGGGCTCGACGTTCCAGTGCTCGACCGCCAGGAAGCGGCCGGTGCGGCCCATGCCGGTCTGGATCTCGTCGGCGACGAACAGCGTGCCGTATTTCTTGCAGAGTGCGGCAGCGCCCGGCAGGAACTCGTCGGTGGGCATGTTGACGCCCTTGCCCTGGATCGGCTCGACGACGAAGGCCGCGACCTCGCGCGAGGCCAGCGCCTTTTCGAGCGCGGCGAGGTCGTTGAACGGAATCGAGGTGCAGCCGGGCAGCAGCGGCTCGAAGCCGGTACGGAAGTTCGAATCACCCGTCAGCGACAGCGCGCCGTAGGTCAGGCCATGATAGCCGTGGGCGCAATAGACGATGCCGGGACGGCCGGTGGCGCCGCGGGCGAACTTGATCGCCGCTTCGACGCATTCGGCGCCGGAATTGGCGAAGAACGCCTTGTCGAGATAGGGGACGTATTTCAGCAGCCGCTCGGCGAGCACGCCGGCGAGTACCGAGACGTCGAACTGGACCAGATTGGGCAGGTCGGCATCGAGCACGCTCTTGAGCGCCTCGCGCATGACAGGGTGATTGCGCCCGATCGCGAACACGCCAAAGCCGGACAACAGGTCGAGATAGCGCGCCCCCTCGCGATCGTAGAGGTACTGCCCCTGCCCTTTCTGGAAGCCGACATCGTAGCCGATGGTCTTGAGAACCCGAACGAACTGTTCGTTCAGATACCGATTATGCAGGGTGCTGCGCTGGGCCTGACGGTCCGCGAATAGCTGAGACATGTCTGGATTTGGGCTGTGCATCCGCTACATACTTCGCTTGAGGGCCGGCTCGTCAACTGAAAAGGGACCGTTACCGAAAACGGTCTGTGCGGCCTTTTGCCCTTTTTCGGACCATCTTCGCAAGCACAGCTTTAAACCATGTTGCACTGCCAAGGAACTATCATGCGTTTAGCCCTTTACACCGGACTAATACTGGCTGGTGGTTACACCTGCCTGACACCCGCGCTCGCCGCCGATCCCACCGGCGACTGGCGGGTCGCCGACGCCGTCGCCAACATTCGTGTCGCCCAATGCAATGGCAGCATGTGGGGCGCGGTTTCCTGGGAAAAACAGCCCGGCGGCCGCGATGAATACAATCCGGATGCGTCGAAAAAGACCAGGCCGACGCTGGGCATGGCGACCCTGATCGACATGAAGAAGAAGCCCGGCGTCGATCAGTGGGAAGGGCAGGTCTACAACGCCAAGGACGGCCAGCTCTACAGCGCAACCATCACGCCCGTCGGCACCGACCAGCTCGAGATCAAGGGCTGCGTGATGGGCTTCCTCTGCGGCGGCGAGACCTGGACCCGCGTCGCCCCGCCGATTCCTTTGAGCACCGCCAATGCCATGGCCAAGGGTGCGCCGAAGCCCACCGGCGCGGCGCCGAAAGCCCAAGGCACCACGGGCGGCACCACCACAGGCGGCACGACCGGCGCCAGCGCCACAGCGCCGGCCCTTGCCCCCGCAGCCCAGAAGACCGCCACCACCACCGCCAAGCCCGGTCAGAAGAACGCCGCCGACCAGGTCGGCGACATCTGCCTACTCCCTGAGATTGCGGGGTTTGCCCATTAGGGCCGGCTGGAACAGCAGCACTGCGGCAAGCGTCGTCACCAGCGAGAGTGCGAGCAGCTTGCCCATGCTGGACGTTCCGGGGTGGCTCGACAGCCACAGGCTGCCGAACGCGGTCGCCGTCGTCAGCGCGCTGAAAAAGATTGCGCGCGTCAGGCTGGTCTGGAGCAGATTTGTCCTGCCCGAGCGCCAGGCCACGACATAATAGATCTTGAAGGCGACGCCGACGCCGAGCAGCAGCGGGAACGCGACGATGTTGGCGAAGTTGAGCGGCAGGCCGATCAACACGCAGATTTCGAGCGTGACCGCGCCGGCGACCAGCAGCGGCACGAGCGTCATCAGCACGTCGACGAACCGCCGCAGCGTGATCCAAAGCAACAGGCCGATCACCAGCAGCGCGTAGATGCCGGCGTGGATGAACGCCTTCACCACGGTGTCACCGGATTTCAGGATCGAGACCGGCCCTCCGATCGCGGTCGGCTCGGCAGCGAGCACGGCGGCTGCAAACTTGCGCAGCGTGTCGTTGTCGTTGGGATCGCCCTTCGGCTGCGCCTCGACGCGGATGATCCCGTCCTTGCTCTTCCAGGCGCTGACGAGCTCGGGGGGCAGTGAGGCCAGGGTGACCGGCCCGGCCTGCATCGCATTCCTGAGCTGGCCGAACGCGATCTTCAGCGGCGTGACGAACACGTCCTGCGCCTTGTTCCGCGTGGCCTCGTCGCCATTGGCGAGCTTTTCGAGCGCGTCCGCCAGCCGGCGCGAGGCGACGGCGCCCGGGCCCTTCGTGTCACCGGCGGTCCGGCGCAGATTGTCGATTGAGGATTTCAACGCCTCGACGTTTTCCTTGTCCGTTGGCGCAGCGTCGACCTGGTCAGGATTGAGCGCGGGGTTGAGCACCTTGGCGCCCTGCGCGAGCAGCTTCAGCTTTGGCGCCTGGTCGGTCGGCACGAAGCTGTCGAGCGACATCACGCGCAGCACCTCCGGCACCTTCTCCAGCTTCGCCTCGACCTGCCTCGCCTGCTCCTCGGACGTGGTCATCACGTTGATGGCATTGGCGCCGGTGTTCGGATCCTTGCGCAAATCGAGGAAGGTCGCGATCGACTCGGCCTTCGGGTTGCGCAGGTTCATCGGGTTGAAGTCGAACTTCAGGAAGTAGAGCAGCGGCAGGCCGGCGAGCGCCAGCAGCAACGTGCCGCCCACGACCAGCACACGGTGCTTCTCCAGAAAGTAATCGAGCGGCGCCAGGAAGGCATAACCGACGGGCTCCTGCTCACCGGGCGGGTTCAACAGCTTCAGCATTGCGGGCAGTACGGTGATGCTGGAGAGGAACGCCACCAGCATGCCGACGCCGGCGATCTGGCCGAGCTCGGAGATGCCCTTGTAATCGGTGGGCAGGAAACAGAGGAAGCCGGCGGCGGTCGCCATTGCCGCCAGCGACAGCGGCACCGCGGAGCGCTTGGCGGCAAGCACCAGCGCGCCGGAGAGATCGTTGTGCTTGTAGCGCTCCGAGCGGTAGCGGACGCTGTACTGGATACCAAAATCGACGCCCAGTCCCACGAACAGCACGGCGAACGCTATCGACAGCAAATTGAACGAGCCGACCATCATCAGGCCGGCAGCGGTCGTCAGCGCAAGGCCGACGAAGAGATTGACGAACACCGCGAAAATGATCTTCGACGAATGCAGCGCCATCCACAGGATGAGCAGCACGACCAGCACAGTCCCGACGCCGTTGACGACGGCGCCTTCCTGGACGGTGGCGTATTCCTCGTTGGCGATCGGGACCGGACCGGTCAGTCGCACTCGTGCCTGGTACTTGTTCGCAAAATCCAGATCAACTGCCGCCTTGCGGATCGCGTCGGTGGCGCCCTTGCCGGGCTCCAGCGCGTTGTAGTCCAGGATTGGCTTGAACTCGATGAAGGCGCGCTTATCGGAATCCGTCAGCGGCTCGTCGCTGACGAGCTCACGCCAGGAGAAGCTCGCTTTGCCCTTGTTGAGCACGGTCTCGACCGTTTGCGCGATCTGATTGAAGGGCCGCGCGGTATTGTCGAGCTTGACCTGGCCGCGCTTGACGCCGGCAAGTCCCGTCTCCAGCGCGCCGGTCAGGCCGCGGATCGAGGGATCACCGGCCATGATCTCGACCAGGGGCGCTGCGGATTCGAACTGGCTGGTGATCTTGCCGACCTCTTCGGTCGGCAGGAACAGCAAGCCGTTCTTCTCAAAGAACTCGCCGGTGCCGAGCTGCTGCATCGACTGGAAGTCGGTCTTGTTGTCCTTCAGCTTGGCGAAGAGCGCATCCGCTGCCGCGGTCGCCATCTCCGGCGTCCTGGCCTCGACGACCGCGAGAATCGTCGCGTCGCGGTCGAAGGCACGGTCGAATTGCTGGTCGCGCTGGCGCCAGTCCAAATTCTGGGCAATCAGCGAATTGATGTCGGTGTTGATGGCGAAATGCTTAGACGTGTAATAGCCCGCCCCGACCGAAAGCAGGAGCCCGAGAACGACGACGAGGGAGGCAAACCGGGTGCAGGCCCTGACGATGGCAACGACTACGCTTTGCAGCATCTTTTCTTTCTGCGGTTAACAGCTTGCCGGAAACGCCCGCTGTTTATCGGAGTTCCCCGGCGAAACCTATTGCTGTTTTGAGTGGTTCTCGCCGCACGAAGGTTCGAGGTAAACGGCGACAGACCGTGGCAAAATCATGCGGGGCGGTCGGTATAGCCGGTGACTTGAGGCGGGAAAGTGGCGAAGCGGTGAGCACAAATGTCGCCATCTTGCTCAGAGCGCATGCCCTATTATACTACCGCGGATGCGCACGGTAACGGAACCAGGGTTTCATCCGGTCTTTCCTTTTTGCCGATTTTTTGACACAAAGTGCTGTGCCTCCATGCGCCGGGGCCCAGGTAGGGTGGGCGGTTACCGCGTGCGCGAAACCAATGGTGCGGTTATTGCAACTCATTGGACAGTATCGAAGTGCCGCCGGGGACTTGAGAAGCGGATTGGTGCAAATTGCGTGATGGGCGTCCTATGGAAGTTTATCTAGCGCAGCCGCGCGGCTTTTGCGCGGGCGTGGTGCGTGCGATCGAGATCGTGGAACGGGCGCTGGAGAAGTACGGCCCGCCCGTCTACGTGCGCCACGAGATCGTGCACAACAAGTACGTGGTCGAGAGCCTGAAGAACAAGGGCGCGATCTTCGTCGAGGAACTGTCCGAGGTTCCGCCGAAAGCCGTGACCGTTTTCAGTGCCCATGGCGTCGCCCGCAGCGTCGAGGAAGAGGCTGCCGCGCGCGACCTTCCTGTGCTCAATGCCACCTGCCCCCTGGTCACGAAAGTTCACAATCAGGGGAAACGCTACATCTCCAGGGGCCGCACCCTGATCCTGATCGGCCATGCCGGCCATCCCGAGGTCGAGGGCACGATGGGCCAGGTTCCCGCCCCGGTGCTGCTTGTCCAAAGCGTTGAAGAGGTTAAGGCCTTGACGCTGCAGGCGGATACGCCAGTGGCCTACATCACCCAGACCACCCTGTCGGTCGACGACACCAAGGACATTATTGCGGCCCTCCAAGCCCGCTTTACAGATATTCAAGGCCCGGATATCCGGGATATCTGCTATGCGACACAGAACCGCCAATCTGCGGTAAGGGACTTGAGCAAGCTGGTCGATGTGATCTTGGTGGTGGGCGCTGCCAATAGCTCGAACTCGAACCGGCTCCGCGAAATCGGCACTGAGGCCGGCGTCGCGAGTTATTTGATTGCCGACGGCAGTGCGCTCAATCCGGAGTGGTTGAAAGATGCCAAGACCGTCGGCGTCACGGCCGGCGCTTCGGCGCCTGAGGTACTCGTGGATGACGTGATCGAAGCGATGCGGCGGATCGGACCAGTCAAGGTCTCGGTGCTGCCGGGCCGCGAGGAAAACATCGAATTCCGGCTTCCGGCCGAACTGGCTGCGAGCTGACCCACCCGAATTCCTAGCCCAGAAAGAAACTTGTAATGGCTATCCCCTTCTTCAAGGAAATGCGTATCGGCGGCTATTTGCTCAAGCAGAAACTGCTTGGCCGCAAGCGCTATCCGCTCGTGCTGATGCTGGAGCCGCTGTTCCGCTGCAACCTCGCCTGCGTCGGCTGCGGCAAGATCGATTATCCGGATGCGATCCTCAACCGCCGCATGACCGCCCAGGAGTGCTGGGACGCGGCCGACGAGTGCGGCGCGCCGATGGTTGCCATTCCCGGCGGCGAGCCGCTGATCCACAAGGAGATCGGCGAGATCGTGCGTGGCCTCGTCGAGCGCAAGAAGTTCGTCTCGCTCTGCACCAACGCGCTGCTGCTCGAGAAGAAGCTCGACCTGTTCACGCCCTCCCCGTACCTGTTCTTCTCGGTGCATCTCGACGGCCTGAAGGATCACCACGACAAGGCCGTGTCGCAGAAGGGCGTGTTCGATCGCGCCGTCTCCGCGATCAAGGCGGCCAAGGCGCGCGGCTTCACCGTCAACGTCAACGCCACCATCTTCGACGGCCATCCGGCCGAGGAGATCGCGAAATTCCTCGACCTCACCGTCGAGCTCGGCGTCGGCGTCTCGATGTCGCCGGGCTATGCGTATGAGCGTGCGCCGGACCAGGAGCACTTCCTCAACCGCACCAAGACCAAGAAGCTGTTCCGCGACGTCTTCGCGATGGGCAAGGGCAAGAAGTGGAACTTCATGCATTCCGGCCTGTTCCTGGACTTCCTCGCCGGCAACCAGGAATACGAGTGCACGCCGTGGGGCATGCCCGCGCGCAACATCTTCGGCTGGCAGAAGCCCTGCTACCTGCTCGGTGAAGGCTACGCAAAAACCTTCAAGGAGCTGATGGACACCACCGACTGGGAAACCTACGGCACCGGCAAGTACGAGAAGTGTGCCGACTGTATGGCCCATTGCGGCTACGAGCCGACGGCTGCGACCGCTGCCATCAGCCACCCGCTGAAGGCGATGTGGGTGTCGCTGCGCGGCATCAGGACCACGGGCCCGATGGCGCCCGAGATCGACATGACCAAGCAGCGTCCGGCGCAGTACATCTTCTCGGCGGAAGTGCAGAAGCGCCTGTCGGAGATCCGCAAGGACGAGGCCCTCGCCGCCCAAGAGAAGGCAGCCCGCAAGGCGTCGACCGCCGCCTAAGCACGCAAGTCGGTACGAACCGAAAAAGGCCCGGTCGCCACCGCGACCGGGCCTTTTCATCTTCGGCGCGAACGCCCCGAGGCAACGATATCCGTGCTGCGCCCACACCATGTGATCCTGGCGGGACCCGGCCTGCAGGCATTCGACATGATGCGCCGCGCCTATGAGGAGCGGCTCGAGCAAGCGGTGTTGCCATGGCTGCTCAAGTCCACGGCGATCTATCTGCGTCCAAGCGAGTCGGCGGCAATTGTCGAAGGCATGATGCGACGGACGCTGTGGGACGTGGACCGAAACCGCATGGAGGCGACCGAGTGAGCAGGCACCAAAACGCAAAAGGCCCGGTCGCCAATGGCGACCGGGCCTTTTGCTTTATCGCATCAAGAGGTCAGGCCGCCTTTGAGACCAAGGCCTCGCTGTCGACGAGCTCGGTGCCGATCAAATAGTCGCGGCAGCCGCGCAGCGAACGCAGCGCGCGGTTGAAGTCGATGCCGGTCGAGACCAGCGCATGCAGCGTCGTCGGATTGCGCACGATGCCGCGCAGGACCGCCGCAAGGTCGATCTGGCCGTTCGGCTTGATGGCGGCGCGGGCGAGCGCCGGCAGCGCGCGATGGGCGGGATCGCTGATGACGCGGACCGCGGCAAAGGGCAGCCCCGCCTCGGCGGCGTAGGCGGCCGCGATGTGGCTTTCCATGTCGACGGCGGAGGCGCCGGTTTCCGAATGCAGCGCCGCCTTGCAGGACCGCTTCGTGACCACCTCCTCGGCGCCGGCAAGGCTGCCGCGCACCACGCGGCGGCGGCCCGACGTCAGGCGGTCGATCAGGTCGTCGCCGAGCGACAGGCCTGCGGCCCAGCGGGTATCGCCGGAGAGCACCTCGGTCGCCAGCACGACGTCGCCGGAGCGCAGCGTCGGGTCGAGCCCGCCGGCCACGCCGAACGAGATCACGCCGCGAATCGTCTCGGGATCCACCACCGTCAGAAGCGCCCGCAACTGGGTCGGGCTGCTCGACGAGCAAATGACCGCCATTCCGGGCCCAGCCGCGATACGGGCCTCCTGAACCAGTCCAGTCACGATCAATATCGGCCGCGGGTCGATGGCATTACCCACGGTCAGATAGTCCCCCGTCCCCAAAGTCACATCCCGACCCCTACCACCCTGCTGTTGGTGTTCCGCAAGTTCCGATACCGCGCCAACGCCCACAGCGGGAAGAACTTCGGGTAACCGTGATAACGCAGATAGAATACACGAGGAAAGCCTGTGGCGGTGTACCGCTGCTCGTCCCACAGTCCTTTTTTGTTCTGTGTTGCAATCAGGTACTCCACCCCGCGGGCGACGGCCGGGTGATCAACCTCGCCAGCAGCCATCAGGGCAAGCAAGGCCCATGCCGTTTGCGAGGCGGTCGAGGGAGACGCCTCCCAGCCCTTGTAGTCGAGACGGTAGCTGACGGCGTCCTCGCCCCAGCCGCCGTCCTTGTTCTGGATCGAGGCCAGCCAGTCGGCGGCTTTCCGAATCATCGGGTCGTTATGGCGGACGCCGGCCATGTTGAGGGCACAGAGCACCGACCAGGTTCCGTAGATGAAGTTCATGCCCCAGCGGCCGTACCAGGACCCCTCCGGGTGCTGGGTCTTCCTGAGGTAGGCGACCCCGTCGGCCACATGCTTGCTGGACTTCTCGGTCTCGCCGAGCTGGGCCAGCATGGAGATGCAGCGCGCGGTGACGTCCTCGGTCGGCGGATCGAGCAGCGCGCCATGGTCCGAGAACGGGATGTTGTTCAGATAGTATTCGAGGTTGTTGACGTCGAAGGCGGCCCAGCCGCCGTCGTCGCTCTGCATGCCCTCGATCCACTCCCGGCCGCGGTCGATCGCGGCGTCATAGCCGGTCGCACCGTGCTCGCGTCGCATGCGGTCCATCGACATCACCACCACCGCGGTGTCGTCGAGATCGGGATAATAGGCATTGTTGTACTGGAAGGCCCAGCCGCCCGGGCGCACGTCGGGCCGCTTCACCGCCCAGTCGCCCTTCACCTCGAGCTCCTGCTTCGGGATCAGCCAGTCGAGGCCCTGCTTGGCCGCAGGCAGGGCGATGTCACCGCCGGCTTCCAGCAGCGCGTGGGCGGTCAGCGTCGTGTCCCACACCGGCGAGACGCAGGGCTGGCAATAGGCCTCGTCGCCGTTGAACACGAGCAGCTTGTCGATGCCCCGGCGCGTGACCGCGCGCGGCGGATAATTCTCGTCCTTGCCGAGCGCGTCATACATCATGACGATGTTGGCCATCGGCGGATAGATCGCGCCCATGCCGTCCTCGCCGTTGAGGCGTTCCTCGGTGAAGGCGAGCGCCGCATCGATCGCGCGCTGGCGCAGGCTCTTCGGAAACATCGGCTCGATCACGCGCAGAATGCCGTCGAGTGCACGAAACAGCACGAACCAGGCCATGCTCTGGTGCGGCGCCTTCGCGGTCATGCCGATCGAGCGCGGATCCTGGAGAAACAGCTCGTCGATCCCGACGCCCTTAGGATTCTTCGCCAGCGGCTTCAGCGCGGCAAGAACCATCAGCGGCACCATGGTGGTGCGGGCCCAGTAGGAAATCTTGTTGATGTGGAACGGCGACCAGAACGGCAGCAGCACGATCTCGATCGGCAGCACCGGCACCGCGCGCCAGGTCACCACGCCAAACATCGCAAGCAGGAAGCGTGTGAAGACGTTGCTGTTGATCGCGCCGCCGCGGGCATGGATCGCCTCGCGCGCACGCACCATGTGCGGGGCGTCGACGGAATCGCCGATCATCTTGAGCGCGAAGTAGGACTTCACGCTCGCACTCATGTCGAACTCGCCGTCATGCACCAGCGGCCAGCCACCATGGGCGCCCTGAACGCGGCGGAGATAATTGCCGATCTTGGCCTCGAGCACGGCGTCCACGGGCTCTGCGAGATAATGGCGCAGCAGGATGTATTCGGCCGGAATCGTGCAGTCGGCCTCGAGCTCGAACACCCAATGGCCGTCGGATTGCTGGAAGCCGAGAACGCCTTGCGTCGCCGACGCAATGCTCGATTCCAGGACGCCCGATTCCAAGATCCTCGATTCCAAGGCTCTGGATTCTTGGGCTTGGCGGCTGGTCGCGTTCACGGAATCCATGTCGCTCGATTGCTCCGATAGTCGATTGAAATTGACCGGGACTTTGCCCGTCAGGGCCGCTTTGCGGCCAAAACCAGATCGGCGGCGCGATCACCGGACCGCACCGATCCCTCGATGGTTGCAGGCAATCCCGTAGCAGTCCAGTCGCCGGCAAGAAACAGGTTTTTCAGCGCAGTGGCCGGCCCCGGACGCAGGGCATTCTGGGCCGGTGTGGCCGCAAATGTGGCACGGCGCTCGCGCACGATCTGCCAGGGGGGCAGCTCGCCGGACACGCCGCCCGCCTCGCAGACGTCGTTCCAGATCGCCTGCGCGAGTTCCTCGCGCGGCATGTCGACCAGGCGGTCGCCATTGCTGATGGTCACGGAGAGCCGGTTCGGGAACGCGAACAGCCATTCCACGACGCCGCCGATCACGCCGAGGATCGGCGCCGAACCGGGCGGCGGTTCAAAGCGGAAATGCGCATTCACGATGGCGCGGAATTCGGTCGGCGTCTTCAGCCCGGGCAGCAGGCTCGCGGCGGCACGCGGCGGCACCGCCATCACGACGACATCGCCCTCACCGAGCTGGATCACATCCTCGCCGCCGAAATTCAGCGCGCTGGCCTTGCCATCACCGGTCGTAAACGAACGCAGCTCATGGCCGAGCTGAACGGTGTGGCCGCGCTCCTGCAAGAACTTCACGGCAGGCTCGATCAGCACGGCGCTCAAGCCGTCGCGCGCAATCAGCGGCCGGCACGCCTGTCCGCCGGCAAGCAGCGTCTCGCGCACGATCGCGCCGGCAAGCCCGGCCGAGCCCTCGGGCGGATCGACGTTGAGCGCTGCAAGCAGCAGCGGCTGCACCAGCCGCTGATACAGGATGCCTTCGCAGGGAATGGACTTGCCGACCAGCGTCTCCTCCGACGCCCAGATCAGCGGCGCCAGCTTGAGATAATCGCTGAGCCCGGTGTCGGGAACGCGGCGGCTCTCGTCGAGCACCCAGGTCGGCAGCCGGCCATCGCCGAGATCGATCTGCCAGCGCTGCCCGGTCTTGATGTCGACGAACGGAAACTGCGCGCGTTCGGGGCCGACGAGGCCCGCCTCGGTGCCGATCGAGCGGGCATAGGCGCGCGCATGGCTATTGCCCGACAGCAGCAGATGATTGCCGTTGTCGATGGTGAGATTGGTGGCGCCGTCGAAATAGGAGCGGCAGCGGCCGCCGGCCTGGTGCGTCGCCTCGTGGACGGCGACCTTGAAGCCGGCATTGGCGAGCCGCACGGCGGCGGAGAGGCCGGAAATTCCAGCACCGATGATGTGAGCTGTCTTTTGCATCAGATGAAAGCGTAACGGAGCAGGATCAGGATGCGCGTGACCTTCGACACACGCACCGGCTCGCGCGGCGCGTTGAAGCCGCGCGCGATCAGGAGGTCCAGGATGGAATGGTAGTATTTCGACATGATCCGGGGCGCGCGCACGGCGCGGCGCTTGTTGCGGTTCATGATCTCGTCCGACTTCTCGAAATGCGCCTTCGCACGCTGCGTCAGCGGCTGGCAGACCTTCGGCAGCGCGCGCTCGGTGATCACGCGGTTCGGGTCGTTGGAGGTGATGCCGGCATGCAGCAGCGCCTCGCGCGGCAGGTAGAGCCGGCCGAGGCCAGCGTCCTCGTCGATGTCGCGCAGGATGTTGGTGAGCTGGAGCGCGCGACCGAGATGGTAGGCGAGCTGGATGCCGTCTTCCTCGGGCAGGCCGAACACCCGCACCGACAGCCGCCCCACGGCGCTGGCGACGCGATCGCAGTAGAGATCGAGCGTCGTCATGTCGGGCGCGCGGATGTCCTGCGGCACGTCCATCTCCATGCCGTCGACGATCGCAAGGAAATCCTCGCGCTTGAGGCCGAAGGTCTTCACCGAGGCGACGTAGTCCTTCAGCCGCGGCGGCGGATGGCCCTGATAGAGCGCGTCGATGTCGTTGCGCCACTCCTGAAGTGCGGCGAGCCGCTCGTCGCGCGGGCCGTCGGAATCGGCGATGTCGTCGACCTGGCGGCAGAAGCTGTAGATCTGGAACATCGCTTCGCGCTGGTCATGCGGCAGGATGCGCATCGCAGCGTAGAAGGAGCTGTTCGATGCGGTCGAGCCGTAATTGGCGCTGGGCGAGGTCGCCTCAAGCGTCATGTGCAGTCCCCGGTCTGGAAATGGCCTTGCGTCCGATCGCGCGGCGGCCGACTTCGCCGATCATGCCGGCGAGGCTGAAAGTGAGAAGCTCGAACTTGTTCAGATGCACGCGCTCGCGCAGGGGATCGCGCACCTTCAACAGGCGCACGATACGATCGGCATAGGCCTGGATCACCGCGACGTCGACGCCGAGGCGGAAATCCCGGATCTCCGCGCTCAGCGACCTGCCCTCGTCGAGCAGGGCTGCGTTGCGCACGGCGAGCGCCTGAAGGCAGGCCAGCATCGCCGGCGGCGACTGCGTCAGCCCCAACTGCTCGACCGAGGCGCCACTCGCGGCCAGCGCGTCGCGCGGCAGATAGACGCGATTGAGCTCGCGAAAATCCTTGCCGCAATCCTGGAGGTGGTTGTTGATCTGGAGCGCCGCACAGAGCGCGTCCGAGGCCGCCCAGGTTGACGTGCTCTCGCCGTGGACGTCGAGCATGAAGCGGCCGACCGGCATCGCCGAGTAGCGGCAATAGTGGATGACCTCGTCCCAGTTTTCGTAGCGCAGCTTGGTCACGTCCATGCGGAACGCGATGAGCACGTCGAGCGCGTGGCGCGGTGCCATGCCTCGCTCGGCCAGCGCCCGCCGCAGAATGACGGCTTCGGCCTGGGTCTCGCCCTCGCCGAGCAGTTCCGCCTCGAGCAGGTCGAGATAAGCGAGCTTCTGGTCGGGAGGCAGCGTCGCGTGATCCGCGATGTCGTCGGCGGTGCGGACGAAATTGTAGTACGCCAGGATCAGCGCGCGATGGCGCGGATGAATGATCCAGGACGCGACGGGAAAATTCTCGTCGCGGTCACCCTTGCCGGATCGCAATTCGCTCGCAGAGGTCATCGAGGGCTGGTTTACAATCGTTTGGACAGGAAGGGCTTTTTCGCTCGCGCGGGCTCATGCCGACGATGCCGCCGCGGCCCCCATATAGGGGAATACGGCCGCAAAACCAATCCTGTCTCTCGATGGCTGCCCTTCCGGATCCGGCCCGAAAAGGCGGCCCCGGGGCCGCCCTTGGTGGGCCAGTGGCCGAGCTTACTGGTTGTGGGTCTTCAGGACCTGGTCGCAGGCCTGCGAGATCTTGGCCCGGTTCTCCTTGAGGCAGGCCAGGATGGTGAAATCGCCCTGGTCGATGACCGGGCGGCAGAACTTCTGCACATCGCGCGTGCAGGCCTTCTGTTCGGCGTCCGTGCCGCGTCCTGCCTGGGCGAATGCCGCCGTCGAAAGGGATGCCGACAGCAGGGTGAGAGCGACGAGAAGCTTACGCATTGTATTCCTTCATTCTGACGGCAGAACCGCACCGATCCCGGACAGCACAGGGTGGACGACCGGAACGGATTGTTCTGATGGCAAGTCGCCGCGGAACGTGCGGCCTCGGAGAAGGCACAAGCACTGGCAAATGCGGCCAAATTGGCGCCACATCCACCAAATCAAGCCTTCCCTCGCTCTTCATTGGCAGATGTAAGAGATTGATACTACGTCATAATTCTGGCACACCGCGTTTTGATGCGTACCTGTTGCAGAGCTGCATCTCTCCGCCCTGCTTTTCCCGCCAGAAACACACCGAAACAGAGAGAATCGCGCAGCCTGACCTGGCGCGAGGGCGTCGTGAACCGCCGTCCCTGGCCGTCAGGCTTTGAACCAGACACAGGCTCGGAACACTAAACTTTCGATGTGGCGAGACGTTCATCCTAAGCGAACGTCGTTCGAAAACGGGATATTCAAAATGCAATTCTTTGGGCGATCTGGACAGGCAATCAAGGCGGCCGGCATCGGGGCTGCGCTGCTCTTCTCAGTCTCGGCAAGCCATGCTCAGTCGTCCGGACCGTTTGCAGGTTTCGACGGTGCGTGGAGCGGCACCGGCACGGTGTCGCTGTCCGATGGCAGCACCGAGCGCATCCGCTGCAAGGCCGACTACAAGGTCGCCGGCACCGGTCTCAGCCTCAAGCAGGCCCTTCACTGCGCGTCCGACAGCTACAAGTTCGACCTCACCAGCGACGTGACGAGCCAGGGCGAGCGAATCTCCGGCAACTGGAGCGAGACCAACCGCAACATCTTCGGCAATCTCCAGGGCACCGCCGGCGGCGGCCAGATCGAGGTGTTCGTCGAGGCCAACGGCTTCGCCGCCAACCTGTCGCTGCGCACCAACGGCACCAAGCAGACGGTGCAGATCAGCTCGAAGGGCGAGATCCGCGGCGTCAACATCACGATGACGAAGGGCTGACGCCCTTCCCAGCGGATAAGGAACACGCCCCCGGTTCTCGCGAGCCGGGGGCTTTTTGCTGACATTGTTGCGGACATGGACCCAATTCGCAGACATCTGCTCAAGGCCGCCGGGCTCTTCGTAACCAGCCGCGCCTTCGCCAATGACCAGCAGGGTACGAGCATGCAGCCTTCGTCGGTACAACCGCGTCACGTGCTCTGCTTCCTCGGCAAGGACGAGAGCCTGCTGCACCCGCCGAAGGCGGTGGCCAAGACGATCGCGGATTTCAACTTCGAGATCGACCGCACCTATTCGCAGGCCAAGCCCGATCCGCACATGGAGCGGTCGTTCGGCGTATGCTGGGACCGCGTCTTCCCGAGAGCCTGGTCTGCCGCGGACGAAGCGGCCGTGGCCAGCCACAAAGCGGTGCTCTATTTGCTGAGCCCGCCGCTGGAGCAGCAGAAGGCAGTCGCCTTTTCGGCGGCGGCCTTGCGCATCGTCGAGGAGATGATCGAGGCTGGCGCCACCGCCGTGAAGGGCGAAAGCGCCGGCGTTGCCCACGGCCTCGAGCGGTGGCGCAGTCTCGGCGATCAGGCACGCAAGGGCGCAAAGACCAGTCAGGGCCTTGGCATGACCCTCGCCGTCGCCAAGGCGTGTCGTCTTGCTTTCGCCAAGCGTCCGCTCGGCGGCGATCGCTATTACGAGAGCGTCGGCTATCACCTTGTCGGCTTGCCGGAGATCTATGTCGCGAAATCGCGCGGCAACGAATGGTCGGCGGTGATGCTCATGGAGGAGCTTACCAACGCCATGGCCGACCGTGGCATCGAAGCGACGCTCTGCGATCGCAAGCTTACGTTCTCGCGGGAGCAGGACTACGCCGAGGACGATTTCAAGTTCAATCCGTACGGGATCGTCCGGGTCGAGGCGTGAGCAAGCGGCGGCGTATGCCGCCGCCCGCTCAGATCGCCGGCTTGTCCGGGCCCTGCAGCTTGGCGTGCAGGTTGATCAACCACATCGCCGTCGGCCGCAGGATGAAGAGATCGGCGACGAGCGCCATCACCATCGAGAAGGCGCTGAGCCAGCCGAACAGCCGCAGCGACGGCAGGTCGGAGAACACGGTGACGACGAGACCGCAGGCCAGCACCAGCGTGGTCAGGATCAATGCCGGGCCGACCAGCACTGTCGCGCGCTCCACCGCGAGCGCCGAACCGACGCCCGGCTTGCTCTCCAGCCTGAGGCGATTGAGGAAGTGGATCGTCGCGCTTAAGCCCAAGCCGAACGAAACGGTCAGCGCCACGACACTGGCAAATTGCAGCCCCTCGCCCATCGCCCACAGCACCGTTCCCGACATCACCACCGGGAAGATGCCCGGCAGGATACAGGCGAACATCACGACCCAGGAGCGGAAGGCAAGGCCGATGAAGATCGCGACGAGCGCGAATTCGACAGTGAGCCCGCGGTTGAGCTTCTCGATCATGCCGGCCGAGTTGCGCGCGGCAATCGCGGCAAGACCCGTTACCGCGATCTCGTAGCCAGGATGCTTCTTGCGGACGGCATCAAGTTCGGAATCGAGCTTGTCGACGATCGGTAGCAGCTGACTGGAATCCTTGTCCGGCACGCGGCCTGCGACCACGACGGCATCCTGCTCGGCGTCGATGAAGCGTCGGACCAGATGCTCGGGGATGACGTTGACATATTCCTTCAGCGTCGCGACGTCGGCGCTGCCGGCCTTGTCCGCGAGCCAGCGGCGCAGGGTCTCGAGCGACCAGACGTTGCCGACACCGGCGGCTTTCTCGACGGTCGCATGCACGTCCGCGATGGTCTGGAGCGTCTCCGGCGAGTAGAGCGTCTCACCCTTGGGGAACTGGACCAGCACGTTGACCGGATTGGCACCGGTGAGCTTGGCATCGAGCCGGTCGCTGGCGGCGACGGCCTGGCGCTTGTCCGGCACCTGATCCGCGAGCCGGTAGCGCGGCTCCAGATTGGCGTAGATGACGCCGAGGCCCGCGACGAACAACACTGCAATCAGGCTGAACAGGCCGGGACGGCCCACCATGCGGACCGCGATCCAGTAGCAGAAATTGCGCAGCGCCTGCACGCCGGCATCCGCGCTCTGGAACTTGGAAGCAAAGACTTTCTCATTGCGCACCAGCAGCACGCCGAACACCGGCACCAGCGACAGCACCGCGACCAGCGCGATGATGGTGGCGGCGAGGCCCGCCTCGCCGAACTTGCGGATCAGGTCGGAGTCGGAGAACTGGAGCGCGATGAAGGAAATGCCGGCGGTGCCGTGCGTCAGCACGCAGGCCGGGCCCACCACCAGCACGGCGTTCTTGAACGCGGTGAACTTGTCCTGGCCCGCGATCAGCCGGTCGCGCGCAGCGAACGTCAACTGCATCGAGTCCGAGAAGCTGATCACCATGATGAGCGGCGTCATCACGTTCAGGAACATGTTGAGATTGAAATTGGCCCAGCCGAGCGCACCGAGCGCCAGCAGGATCGCAATCATCGGCGGGAACGCCGCCGCGACCATGAACGAGATCTTGCGGAAGAAGATGATGGCGATAACGCAGCCGGCGAGGATGCCGAGGATGTTGTAGGTCAGCCCGTCACGCTCGACCGCGTTGCGGATCTCGAGCTGCATCACCGGCACGCCGGAGAGCTGCACGTTGAGGCCGGTATTGCCGAGGTCTTCCTTCATCAGCGCACGGATGTCGCCGACGGTCTTGGTCAGCTTGTTGGAGGCGACCACCTCCGGATCGAGCGACAGCACGATCAGCGCCAGCGTGCCGTCGTCCGACAACAGCTTGCCGCGGATGATCTCGTTGTTCTTGACGGTCTCGACGAACTTGTCATAGGCCGCGCCCTCGGGCAGTTCGGGCGGGAACAGCGCCGCCGGCAGCCTGCCCGGCGCCGGCGCCTGCCGCGCCGAGAACAGCGAGACCAGGCCGCGCGTGCCTTCGACCAGCTGCATGTCGGTGACGAAGTCGCGCAGCTTCTCGAGGTTATTCCGCGCCAGGAGGGTCTTGCCTTCGACCACGACGAGGACGTCGAATTCCTCAGCCGGGAACTTCTTTGTCACCGCTTCATACTGGCGGAATTCCGGCGTGTTGGACCGGAACAGCTGCGACAGCGAATCGTCGATCTTGATCCGGTGAATGCCGAACACGGCACCGACGATCAGGGCGAGCAGAACGATGCAGGAGACGATCGGCGCCCGGACGGCGATCAGCCCGATGCGCTCGAGCCCGAAGGCGATCGAGGACGTCGGTCCCTGCTCGACCTTGTCGACATGAACCTCATTCTCGCGGTGCTTTTCGAGCATGCCTTGTCCAGTTCCTAATCGGCTCGGGTCTGTGAGCTTATTGCGTCCCGCGAACGGCTTGAAAATGCCATACAGATGGGAGGCTTGCCCTTTGAAAATGCGCGGAAAATCGCCGCGAGGGGTTTAGCAGGTCCAAACGCCCTCTCGCAAGCACGCGCAAGCGCACAAATTGGATCAACATGCGGCGATTTCGACCCTTGATACCGGTCATTCCGGCCGGATCGTCCCGATTCGAGCGGGAGGATCGCCGCTCTCGTCTTTCAGCGCCACGCCGGTGGCCTCCCGCGCCAGCCCCTCGCGAACAAGCCAGGCGATTTTGAAGGCGGCCTCGTCATGGCTCAACCCGGCCTTGTGGACGTTCGAGACGCAATTGCGCTCGGCATCGGTGCGGCCCGGCTTCGGTGCGAAGGTCAGATAGGCGCCGAGGCTGTCGGGCGCGGACAGGCCCGGCCGCTCGCCGATCAGCGTCACCACCATGCGCGCACCGAGAATCGCGCCGATCTCGTCGCCGAGCGCGACGCGCGCGCCTGAGGCGACAACGACATGTCCAATCGCGACGTCGTTCCCTTCCGCAAGCAGCGGCAGCAGGTGAGACACCAGCGCCACCGCATGGGCGTGGACCGCGGCCGCCGACAGGCCATCGCCGATCACGACCGCGAGCTGGCACGGCTCCGAGGCATGTCGTGCCAACAGATCGACCGAGCCGGCATCGAGCTGTCGTCCCAGATCCGGCCGCCGCAAATAATCCCTGCGGTCGACCGCCTGGCTCCGCGCCTCGATGACGACGAGGCCAAGCGCGCGGAGATCTGCGACCAGACGCGGCGCGTCGAACACTGCATGGACGGCATCGCGGGCGCGGGCATGGTCCAGCGTGAAATCCAGCAAGGCCCTTGTCGGCACGCTCGCGCCACTGCGCCCGAGCGCGACGCGCGCGGGCGTCAGCGACCGCAGATCGAGGGTCGGGCGGCGCGGGACGGCCGGATCAGACATGTCGCGTCATTCGGCGGGAACGGAGGCTTCCCGCAGGCGGATCGAATAGTTCGAGGCGTTTTGCCTGCCGCTGGACGCCGCGCGCGCAAACGTAATCAGATGGTGCGCGATCAAGGTGCAGCCGATCAGCCCTTCGAGGTCGCCGCGCTTGATGCGCCCGAGCGCAAACTTCCAGAACACGCGCCTGTAGTCGCCGAGCACACCCACTTTCCAGAAGATGTTGCGCAGCATCACGAGACCGCGCCGGATGTTGCGCCAGGTCTTCATCTCGTCCGGCGTCGGCATCTTCAGGCGGTGCACATAGACGTTGTCGCATTGATACTGGAAGCGCGCGTAGACCTTCTCGGGCTCGTAGGCGACGCCCATGGCGTGCTTCCAGGATGCGACGACCTCGTCATAGGGCAACAGGAAGTCGACGTTGGAATCGCGGCCGTCATCCTCGATCAGGCGGCCCTCGCGCTCCAGACGGTCCCACAGCGGCGTCTTCGGCAGCGCCTGGAGCAGGTTGATGGTGAGCAGCGGAATCCGGGACTCCTCGACGAAGGCCAGCAGCGCCTCCGAGGTGTTCGGCTTGTCGGTGTCGAGCCCCATGATGATGCCGGACACGACCTCCATGCCGTAGGAGTTGATCGTTTGCACGCCCTCGAGGATCGGGACCATCATGTTGTGGTCCTTGTGCATCGCCTTCAGCGCGTCGGGATCGGGCGTCTCGATGCCGCAGAAGATGGTGATGAAATAGGCCTCGCGCATCTTTTCGAGGATCTCGGGCCGCTTGGCGATGTTGAGCGTCGCCTCGCAGGCGAGCCGCACCACATAGCCGGTCCGCTTCTGCCATTCGATCAGATGCGGCAGCAGGTCCATCGCCGCCTTGCGGTTGCCGATGAAATTGTCGTCGACGAAATAGACCGTGTCGGTCATCCCGCATTCGCGCAGGCGGTCGAGCTCGGCGATGATCTGCTCGGGCGACTTGAGGCGCGGATTGCGGCCGTAGAGGCCGGGGATGTCGCAGAACTCGCACTGATAGGGGCAGCCGCTGGAATACTGGATGCTGCCGAGGAAGTATTTCTTCACGTCGGCGAGTTCGTAGGCCGGGATCGGAAACTCCGTCATCGGCACGCGGTCCTTGGTAGTGAGCACCACCTGCTCCCCGGGACGCGACGTGTCGCGCGCCAAAATCTCGATCAGCCGATTGGTGGCGTCGCCGAGTTCGCCGACATGGAGATAGTCGAAGGACGGATAATAGTCCGGGCAGGCGCTGACGGAGGGACCTCCGAGCGCGACCGGAAGATCGAATTCATGGGCGCGGCGGCAGATGTCGTTCATCTGCTGGCGCTGGATGTGCATGCCACTGACGAAGACCGCCTCCGCCCAGGCGAACTCTTCGTTGGTCGCGCGACGGAGATTCTCGTCGACGAACTTGACCTCCCACTCCTCGGGCAGATAGGCCGCGAGCAGCAAAAGCCCCTGCGGGGGCATGAAGGCACAGACGCCGTCGGTCAATGGATAGGAATGCTCGAACGTCCCGAACGACGAGGTGTACCGGGGAAACACGCACAGAATCCGCCGGGCCGTACCGTTACTTTCAGCTCGCATCAAAGCTCCCCCGCCACGGTCGACATAGCTGCGGAAATTGCCAGCCAGACACACAGCGTAATGCTGTCGCCGGAATTTCTCAATATTGTGGCAGGACCATAATTCCGAGAGGGACCAATGGTTTCCTCAAGCCGCCGGGCGCTCCCGCCGCGTCACGCGATCAGCCGTGAGGCAAAATCGGGCAGCAGGCCTGCGTCGCCGGCAAGACGGAAATCGGCGCCCGCGATCCCCGACTGCACCAGCCAGTCGTCGAATTCCGGCGCGCGGCGCAGGCCGAAGACGTCGCGGACATAGAGCGCGTCGTGAAAAGACGTCGACTGGTAGTTCAGCATGACGTCGTCGGCCCCGGGGACACCCATGATGAAGGTGACGCCGGCGGCCGCCAGCAGCGTCAGCAGATTGTCCATGTCGTCCTGGTCCGCCTCGGCATGGTTGGTGTAGCAGATGTCGATCCCGAGCGGCAGGCCCAGCAGCTTGCCGCAGAAATGATCTTCCAGCCCGGCGCGGATGATTTCCTTGCCGTCGTAGAGATATTCCGGGCCGATGAAGCCGACCACGCTGTTGACCAGCAATGGCGCAAAGGCGCGGGCGACCGCATAGGCCCGCGCCTCGCAGGTCTGCTGGTCGACGCCGTGATGGGCGCCCGCCGACAGCGCCGAGCCCTGGCCGGTCTCGAAATACATCACGTTCTGCCCGACCGTGCCGCGCTTCTGCGACAGGCCGGCCTGCTGCGCCTCCTTCAGGAGCGCGAGGTCGACGCCAAAGCTGCGGTTGGCGGCCTCGGTGCCGGCGACCGACTGGAAGACGAGGTCGACCGGCACGCCCTGCCCGATCAGCGACAGCGTCGTCGTGACATGGGTCAGCACGCAAGCTTGCGTCGGGATCTTCAGCCGCGCGATGATCTCGTCGAGCAGCCGCAGCAATTGCGCGATGACGGCGGGATCGTCGCTCGCCGGATTGATGCCGATGCAGGCATCGCCGGCCCCCAACAGGATGCCGTCGAGGATCGAGGCGGTGATGCCCCTGGCGTCGTCGAAGGGATGGTTGGGCTGGAGCCGCGTGCTCATCCGCCCCTTCAGGCCGATGGTGTTGCGAAAGGCGGTGGTGACCTCGCATTTCCGCGCCGCCAGGATCAGGTCCTGGTTGCGCATCAGCTTTGAGACCGCGGCCGCCATTTCCGGGGTGATGCCGCCTGCCAGCCTGCGCAAAACCTCGGATGTCGCCGCGTCCGACAGCAGCCAGTCGCGAAAGGCGCCGACCGTCAGCGAAGCCACCGGCGCGAATGCCCTGGCATCGTGGCTGTCGATGACGAGGCGGGTGACCTCGTCGGCTTCGTACGGGATGACAGCTTCCTGCAAGAACTGCCCGAGCGGGACGTCGGCGAGCGCCATCCGCGCCGCGATCATCTGCGCGGCACTTGCCGCGGCAATTCCGGCCAGCCGGTCGCCGGAGCGCGGCGGCGTCGCCTTGGCGAGCAGGTCGCGCAGGTCCGGGAACGTGTAGGTCGTGGCGTCGATGGTGTGGCGGTAGACCAAAGGCCCCTCCGGGGTTCATCGGCCAGTGGCCGACATCAGCGCGATCCCAAACTATACCCAGATCAAGACACTGAAATATCTTACCTTTCTTTCGACTAAGGACGAAGGGGCCGGGCCACGGCGTTAAGACGGCGTCCATCTTCATTCTGCATAGTTTTGCATCAATTTTATACGACCGCGCTCTCCGGCCACTGCCGGCCATTGGGGCCTCTGAAAAGCATGACAACCGACCGATCTGGGAATGCCACGGGGGTGGCAGGCCGTTTCACGCTTGCGACCAAGCTCTACGCGATCTTCGCGCTGTTCGCGCTGCTCACGGCGGCGATCGCGACGCTGTCCGACTACAACAGCCGCCGCAGCGCCGAGTTGACGAGCGCGATCGAGACGGCGAACGCCGCCGCGCTCAATGTCGAGCGAGTCAACTCGCTGGTCTACGCGGTCGTGATGGAATCGCGCGGCGTCTACATGTCGACCGAACCGGCCGTCGTGAAGAAATACGGCGAAGGCCTGCTCAAGTTCAACGCCCAGATCCTCGACGTCGTGAAGCGCTGGGAGACCATCGTCAAAGCCGACGATGCCGAGCAGTTCGCCACGTTCAAGAAGCGCATCGAGCAGTTCGTCGAGTTCCGCAAGGAGCTGGTGCGCCGCGGCGTCGAGATCAATGCGGCCGCGGGCCGCGAATGGGGCGACAACGACGCCAATCGCGCCGTGCGCTCGGCGCTGAACAAGGATCTCGAGGCACTGTCCAAGGTCTATGCCGAACGCGCCAGACAGATCGCGCAAGAGACCGAGACCAATCGCACCCTCTCCTTCGTGCTGACCTGCCTCGGCGGCGTCGCGCTGGCCCTCGTCGTGATCGGCATCGTCATCATCGCCCGCTCGATCGCCCGTCCCCTCTCCGCCATCACCGCGACCATCGAGCAGGTCGCGGACGGCGCCGAGAATGTCGTGGTGCCGCACTCTGACCGCGCCGACGAGATCGGCGCGCTGGCACGCGCCATCCAGATCTTCCAGGACGCGATGGGCCGCAACCGCAATCTCGCCTCGCAGGTCTCGCAGGACTCCGCCGCGCGCGAGCAGCGCGCCCGCCACATCGAGCAATCCGTCGACGCGTTTCGCGAGGCGATCGGCGCGATCATGCGCGGCCTCAGCGACAACGCCTCCGTCATGCGCGAGACGGCACAGACCATCACCCGCGTCACGGCGGATGCCAGCAGCCGCGCCGGCACCGCGGCGAACGCCACCGAGCAGGCCTCCCACAACGTCACGGCGGTGGCAGGTGCGGCCGAGGAGCTGTCCGCGTCGGTGGTGGAGATCGGCCGCCAGGTCCGGCAGTCCGCAAGCGCGGTCGAGCAGACCGGCCAGCGCACCGAAAAATCGATCTCCGAGATCGAAAGCCTCGCGGCCGCCACCCAGCGCATCGACGGCGTCCTCAATCTCATCCAGGCCATCGCCGAGCAGACCAATCTGCTCGCGCTCAACGCCACCATCGAAGCCGCGCGCGCCGGTGACGCCGGCCGCGGCTTTGCCGTCGTCGCGCACGAAGTGAAGGCGCTGGCGGGTCAGACCGCCAAGGCGACCGCCGAGATCGGCGAGAACGTCTCGATGATCCAGGCGTCCACCCGCAACGCGGTCGATGCCGTACGCGAGATCGGCGGCGCCGTGCGCGAGATCAACGATGTCACCTCGGCAATCGCCGGCGCGATCGGCCAGCAGGACGCCGCCACGCGCGAGATCTCGTCCAACGCCCAATCGGCCGCGCAGGGCAACGAGACCCTGGTCGCCAACATCACCTCGCTGCGCGACGCCATCGGCGAGACCGACACGGCGGCAGCCTCCGTGCTGACGGCGGCGAGCAGCCTGACGGAGACGGCGGACACGCTGTCGCGCGAGGTGGAAAAGTTCTTCCAGAACCTGCGTTCGGGAGCGGCCGACAGCCGTATCGCCAAAGCGGGATGATGAAGGCGAAATGATCAGGCGCACCCCGGCGCCATGAGGCCGGCGGCAGGCCTGCCAGAACCAAAACTGAAAAACAACCCCAAGCACAGTAGCCGGGGCCAGCGATATCAATGGCTTGGCTTCGCGCTCGGATGATTGCTGATTTTACGAAATCGCTTTGACTCGTCGGGCAAAACACTGGCATGATGTCATCGTGGCGGCGTCAGGCGTCATGGAAGCCGGGCGCTGGGTTACCTGCGCGGCTTCAATTGCGCACGCTAAAGTCGATCGTCAATTTGGATGGCCCGGAGCCGGCGAAACCCAACATGCGGAAGGCCCAAATTGTCGTTCTGATCATCCTGTTCTCGTGTTTTGCCTACCTAGGGATCACAGGAGAGGGACGAGCCAGGATCATCGCTGTTGTGACCGCAATCGTATTTGCGGCAGTGGCTTACGGCTCCTTCTTGCAGGAGCAAATGTACCGAAAGGCTCTCAGGCCCGGAGCGTCAATTTTCTCCCTGGAGACGATGTTTCGCGCGACGCTCACGCGAGAGTTTCTCTATTCCATTGTGTTGTTTCTAGGATTGCTTGCATTCGTTGGCTTCATCATCGCCATGGATGAGCTGGGTCAGCTTCAGTAGACTTGTGTTTGCGGAAGGAGGCGCCAGAAGCGGCTACCGACGGTCAAGCAGGCCGAGCGCTTCTTCCACGCACTCCTCGAGACTGCGCCGTGCTGTGTCGACCGTAAAATGATCGCGCTCCCACGGAGCGTAGGCTCGGCCGGCGACCGCATTCCAGCCGGGCAACGACAGCCCGGCAATGTCGGTCGATCTCGTCTCAATCCTGCGTCGGTGCTCGTCGGCATCGCTGCACGCCACCTCGATCCAGACGATCTCGGCGCCAGCCTTTCGCGCGGCGATTTGCCAGCCTTCCCGCGCCTCCTCGCAATCATTGACGCAGTCGGCAATCACGTCCAGGCCGAGGGCGAGGTTGTCTGTCGCGACGGCCTGAGCGGCGCGATAGGTCCAGTCCAGCAGATCAGCCGGTGCAGTACCGGATGCCCAGATCGCTTGATCCATCGAATCGATCCGCAGCCAGGCGGCTCCGGTACGCCGCGCCAGAACCCGGGCAATGCTTGACTTGCCGACCCCCGGCAAACCAGCAAGCGTGATGAGTCTCGCCATTGCACACCCGAATTGCGTTGGACCGGCCCCTTAGGGACGTGACGTCGGCCACCACGAATAAGCGGCAAAGCAAACGAAAGCAGCTATTAGCCACTGCAGCCCCGGCAAGCACTGCCACCGACAGCTCACATCGAGCGAGACGGGACTATCATTCCGAACCGGAAGGATCGACCAATATGCGAACGCGGCCGTCGGCATCCTCGACTTCACGATAACGGCTCAACTCCGCCTTGAGGTCGGGATCCGAATTGGCCCAGGCCAGCCAATCGAACGGCATCGAGCTCAGCAGATAGGTATCCACGAGAATCACATTCGGACGACCGGCTCGCAGGTCCGCCAACAGCAGCCGCCGCTCGAAATTGATGATGCCGTCCAGTTTCGCTCGCTCACCCTCAGGCAGTTGCGAGCTCTTCTGTTGGAGCATTGAGCCGGCCGCCAACGCCTGCCCACACGTGTTGCCCGCCCAGGTCGCATTGATCTGGCGGACGAGCGGATGCCCGAGAGCGACATGATCGCCGATCGTGATCAGCCGCGGATGCTTTGCAAGGGCCTGGATACGCCCCTCCAGTGGCGGGAACGGCCGCACCTGAAGGGACAAACGGGAGCCGATGCACACAATCGCAGCAAGGGCGCAGATCATGACAGGCAGGCGCAACGTCTTCGTGCGAGCCTGCAGCAATGGCGCGGCACTCGCAAACATGCAAAGCGCAAATGCCGTGTAGGTCCAGCCCTTACCCTGGATGATGAAACTCGCCGCTCCGCCAACCGCTGCGGCCAGCCACGGCGTTGCGCCGCCTTCCCATTTGAAGTCCTGCGGCGCCAACAGGCGCACGAGGCCGACGGAAGCGACCAGCATAACCGCCGGGAAAAAAAGCAGATCGCCGAAATCCATCCTCAACGGCACATAAGCGGCAGTGACCATCGGCGCAAAGGTCAACAGATAAGCCGGAAAGAAGATGGCGAGCACCGCTCCGTAGCCGATGACGACAGCGGCGGCCGCACACGCTTCGGGGGTGAACAAGGGTCTGATGGAGCGTTGACGGAGGACGCAGAGGATGATCGGCAGGCCGACCACGAGGGTAAGGTAGGGCTTCAGGCTCATGGCCAACCCGGCACCAAGTCCTGCCAGGATCGCAACCGGTCCGGGCGCAAGCCCGCGCCAGCGGATCGCAGCGATGGCGACGAAAGGCGTCATCGCAATGACGGCGATGTGTTCACGCTGTCCGAATACGGCGCTGGGAAAAATTGCGAACAGGAATGCGAGCACGCACGCCGTAATGCTCCTCTCGTCGGCTTCCAGCTTTGCCGCCGCAGCGGCACGATCGATGATGACGAGTGCGGCAACGATCTCGATCATCACCAGGATGATCACGATGATCTCGGGGGCAATGCCGGTGATGCGCGCAAGCTGCAGCGCCGGCATGTACAAATAGACCGACAGCGGCGGATTCAGCTCGAAGACGTCGACGCCGAGCTTTCCGCCATCGAGAACCTTCTCGCCTTCGGTCAGCAGGCAGCTCAAATCCGCGTTGAGAACGACAGGCATTTGAACGAGCAAGGCCATCAGCAGGATCGCCGACACGATGATCCAGCGGTAGCTCATGCTAAACGTGCTTCCTGACATGGCCAGGGGCGTGACCGCCTCTTTTGACGCCGGCAAAGGCCCTCTCCTCGAACGGAAGCGGTCTGTTCTCTCTCACCCGTGCGCGAACCTGCCGCAGCGCGTACTCAGCGCCACTTTCAATCGAGAGTCGTTACTATTGTGCTACAATGATCTGAAACAATGCGGTAACGACCTGAAACAGTGCCGTTTCATGGTTAAATGTCAGGTCGAATGGCGAGACGCCGGGGTTGCGCGCGGCATCCTGCGCGCCGCTATGAGCGTTCATCCCGCATCAAGCTGCACGCGCTCCTGGAGAGGGCCAGGCCCTACCCCATCACGCCGCCGCGCTTGATCAGCTCCTTGCCGACCGCGGCAAGGTGCACCTGGTCGGGGCCGTCGCCGATGCGGATGAAGCGGGCATAGACGTACGCTCGCGCGAGGAAGGTGTCCTGCGAGACGCCGGCGGCGCCGTGGATCTGGATGGCGCGGTCGATGACGCGGGCGGCCATGCTGGGCACCACGATCTTGGCGGCGGCGATCAGGTCGCGCGCGGCCTTGTTGCCTTCGCGGTCCATCTTGTCGGCAGCTTGCAAGGTGAGCAGCCGCGCCTGCGCGATCTCGCAGAAGGAGTTGGCGATGTCCTCGCGCACCGAACCCTGGTCTGCGAGCGGCTTGCCGAAGGCTGTGCGCGACACGGATCGCTGGCACATCAATTCGAGCGCGCGCTGGGCGCAGCCGATCAAGCGCATGCAATGATGGATGCGGCCGGGGCCGAGCCGGCCCTGCGCGATCTCGAAGCCGCGGCCCTCGCCGAGCAGGATGTTCTCGGCCGGTACACGGACATTCTCGTAGACGATTTCGGGATGGCCGACCGGCGCGTCGTCGTAGCCGTAGGTCAGCATGTCGCGGACGATGCGCAAACCGGGCGTCGCCTTCGGCACCAGGATCATGGATTGCTGGCGATGGCGGTCGGGATCGTCGGGCGCGGTCTTGCCCATCACGATCAGGATCTCGCAATCCTCGTTCATCGCGCCTGACGTGAACCATTTGCGACCGTTGATGACGTAGTCGCCGCCGTCACGCTTGATCTCGCACTGGATGTTGGTGGCGTCGCTGGAGGCGACCTGCGGCTCCGTCATCGAGAAGCCGGAGCGGATGCGCCCCTCCAGCAGCGGCTTCAGCCAACGCTCCTGCTGCGCCGGTGTGCCGTAATTTGCCAGCACCTCCATGTTGCCGACATCGGGCGCCGAACAGTTGAAGACTTCGGGCGCCCAGAGGATGCGGCCCATGATCTCCTTCACCGGCGCATATTCGAGATTGGTCAGGCCAGTGTTGTCAGGGTCTTGGCCGTGCTCACCTGACAGGAACAGGTTCCAGAGCCCCTGCTCGCGTGCCAGCCGCTTCAAGTCCTGGAGGACCTGCGGCGTCTTGTAGCGCGTGGCCTCCGGCTTGACCTGCTCGTAATAGAGCTCCTCGACCGGCTCGACATGCGCAAGCATGAACTGGCGAACGCGTTCCTGCAGCTCAAGCGAACGAGCGTAGTGTTGAAAGTCCATGGTGGTCTCCTGTTCGCTGCGCTTAGCTCTTCCCTTCTCCCCTTGTGGGAGAAGGTGGCGCGAAGCGCCGGATGAGAGGTTCTCTCCACTCGCACAAGCAGTCGTGAGGAGAGACACCCCTCACCCGGCTGCGCTTCGCGCATCCACCCTCTCCCACAAGGGGAGAGGGTGCACCGTCTCTGTGGCCGCTTTGCTACCGGTGTCGTAGGGTGGGCAAAGCGAAGCGTGCCCACGTTTCTGTTTCGGTGTTGGATCGGTGGTGGGCACGGCGCAAGTGCGCCTTTGCCCACCCTACGATTCCGAGTTCGCGGAGAGAACGCCGCCTCACGTCCCGCGCAAGAGCTCGCTCGCCACGATCCAGTCGTTGCCGTCGAACTGAAGCATGTAGCCGTCCTTGATGGGGCGGAAATCCTGCGGTGTGGTGTTGAGCGTGATGCCGGGCAACAGAAGTGACAGCGGCACGTTCTTGAGGTTCGCCGCCTGCGCCATGATGTTCTCGCGCGTCAAATTATCCTTGCACTGCTTGAGCAGGACAACCAATGCCTCGGCCACGGTGTAGCCGTAGAGGCCGGCGACGTTGTTGATGTCGGCATTGGGCAGGCGCTTCTTCATGAAGTCGATATAGGCCGTCATCGACGGGTCGTCCTTCGGCTGCTCGACAAACGGCTTGAGCGAGCCGAGCGACAGCACGCCCTTGCCGGCATCGAGGCCCGCAGGGACCATGACGGTCGCCTTGTTGGCGCAGCCGGAGGCGAGGAAGCGCGTCGGTTGCCAGCCGACCTCATGGGCCTTGCGGATCGCCTGCGCGCAGGCGCGCGGCGTCACCGAATAGATCATGAAGACATCGGCCTTGGTGTTGGCCAGCGTCAGCACCTGGGAATCGACGGTGGGATCGGTGACCTCGAAGCTCGAGGCCATCGCGAGCGCCTTGTCGGCGTCGGCACCAAGCGCTTCCTTGACACCGCGAAAATATTCCTTGCCGGCGTCATCGTTCTGATAGAGCACCGCGAAACGCGCGTTCGGGTTCTTGGCGCGGGCGTAAGCGACGTCGATCGCGGCCTCGCTGGTGTAGTTCGGCGCCCAGGGCAGCGCCATCGACCACGGCATGTTGGCGGGATCGTTCCACTTCGAGGCCGAGCTGATCAGGAACAGCTGCGGCACCTTGTTGCTGTTGAGGTATTTTGCGATCGCCGAGCTCGGCGCCGTGCCCATGGTCGCGAAGATGAAGGCGACGCCGTCGCCCTCGACCAAGCGTCGCGCGGCTTCCATGGTCTTCGGCGGCGAGAAGGCGTCGTCGAGCGAGAACAGATTGAGCTTGCGGCCGTTGACGCCGCCCTTCTCGTTCACCTCATCGAAATAGGCGGAGATCACCCTGCCGGTGATGCCCAGCGGCGATGCGGGGCCGCTATAGGGCATGGTGTTGCCGATCTTGATCTCGGTGTCACTGACACCAGGACCGTAGGACTTTTGCGCGGAGACGGGCGTGGACAGGCAGGCGGCAGCCAGCGCTGCGGCCAGGACCAAAGCGGCTCTCATGGTTTCTCCCCGGTGATGATCGTCCACGCGAGGCGACCGCGCGGCGTGCTGCTTTTTGCCAGCACGTCAGATCAGCGGAGTTCCGCAACACGGTCTTGCGTCGAGTTGCTGGTTCATTCGACGTCTCGTTTCGAACCTGCGTATGAACGCCGCAGCAGGGCGAACAGGCTGCCGCCGGTCGCGGCTCCAACGAGATAGACAACGAGGGTTTGGAGCGCGAGCGGCAGACTGAGATTCATCTTGAAGAAGGAGATCGTGACCGTGTCGAGATTCTGCACGGCGAAGACGATGGTCGCTGCGGCGAAAAACACGATCACGGCGAGATGAAACCAGCGCATGACAATCCCTCAGCGTCGCCCGACGCGCGATGAAATCTGGATGAACCGTCATCGCGCTCTTGGGCGACCACGGTCCTTCTCCGGATCAAGCCTTAATGGCGCCGCCGCAGGCTAAAGCCCAGACTGACCCAGCCGGCGCCGGCCATGATCAGGTCGATGCCGAGGAACAGGCCGAGGATATAGACGCTGTTGACCGGCCAGCGCGCCAGGATCAAGAGCCCGAGCAGCAGGGTGATGACCGCAGACAGTGCCACCCACACCCACGGGCTTTCCCTTTTCATGCTGAAGGCGAGAAACAGCCTGACGGCGCCCGAGGCCAGCAGCGACGCGCCGAGGAACAAGGTGAGCAGCACCGCGGCGAACAACGGGTTCTCGAAGGTCAGGAAGCCCGCGACGATATAGAGCACGCCGAGCAAGGCCCAGATCAGGAACTTGCCCCAGCTCTTCATCTGGAACGCGCCGATCACCTCGGTGACCCCGGCGATGATCATCATCACACCAACCACGAGCACGCTCGCCACCGTCGCCATCATCATGCTGCCGAGCGCGATGAAGCCGGTGATGAGATAGACGACGCCGAGGGCGACGATCCAGCCCCACTTGGCGTGCAGCGCAGCAATGCCGGACCCAAGACCCAAGTTTGGAGACGTATCCGAAGCACTTGTCATGACGGCTACTCCTGCATGCGAAGTCCCAAGGCACATCTCAGGATAGCACGAGCCGCGCCGGGACAACAGCCAGTAGAGCAGCCCCCGCGGGAGCCCCGTTGACTTAAGTCAAGGGCGGACGGGGCGCCTCACGCGCGCGAGCGCTCCATGTCGAGCTCGGCCTTGAGACTATCGAGATCCCGATAGATTGAAGCGACCGCCAGCACGCGCCCGCCCTTGCGATACTTCAGCAGGCAGTCCCTGCCGTCGATCGTGCCGTCGATCGCGATGTCGTCGAAGCTCTCGGCATGGCCGACATAGTTGATCGGAACGTCGTAGTGCTGCGACCAGAAGAACGGCACGGCGTCGAAGCGTTCGCGCCTGCCGAGCATGTTGCGCGCCGCGGCCTGGCCCTGCCGCTCCGCCACCACCCAGTGCTCGACGCGGATGTTCTGGCCCGAATGCGGATCGGGCCAGCGCGCGATGTCGCCGGCCGCGAAGATGCCTGATGCGCTGGTCTCGAGATACTCGTTCACGCTGACGCCGCGGTCGATGGCGAGCCCCGCCTGCTCGGCGAGCGCAAGGCGCGGCCTGACACCGATCCCGACCACGACCAGATCGGCCTCGATCACGCTGCCGCCCTTCAGCGTTGCGCGTTTGCCGTCGAGCTTTTCCACGGTGTCCTCGAGGTGAAAGTGGACGCCGTTCTCTTCATGCAGCGCGCGGACGAAATCGCCCATCTCGGGGCCGAGCACACGTTGCATCGGCCGCTCCTCAGGCGCAACCACATGCACCTCCAGCTTGCGCGCCCGCAAGGAGGCCGCGACTTCGAGGCCAATGAAGCTGGCGCCGATCACCAGCGCGCGCTTCGCGCTGCCCGCCGCCTTGATGATGGCGCGGCTGTCGGCGACGGTGCGCAAGGTGTGCACGTGCGGCTGGTCCGCGCCCGGAATCTGCAATTTGACCGGCTCGGCGCCGGTCGCGAGCAGCAGCCGGTCGAACCGCAGCTTGTCGCCATTGCCGAGCGTGATGATGCGCGCCTTCGGATCGATCGCTGCAACGTTGATGTTGAGCCTCAGATCGATGCCTGCGTCCTGATAATAGTCCTTGCCCCGCAGCGGCAGCCAATCCTCGGGTGCACTGCCGGTGAGGTAATCCTTGGAGAGGTTCGGCCGGTCGACCGGCATCGCGCCGTCATCGCTGAGCGTGGTGATGGCGCCGGCAAAGCCCTCGCGCCGAAGCGTCTCGGCGGCCGCAAAGCCGGCCGCACCGCCGCCGACGATGACGAATTTTTCCGGCGTCGGCGCGCTTCGATGTGACGCTGCAGGCTGCGGCATCTCGCGCTTGCGCTGAACCAAGATGCTGTCCTGGTCGCGCGTGACCTCCCAGACCGCCAGCGCGTTCAGCGCCGGCGGGCGGGTGGCCTCGCCGGTGCGCAAGGAGAAGCAGGCGTGATGCCAGGGGCAGCGGATCGTGTCGCCGACGACCAGCCCTTCGGCGAGCGGGCCGTGGTAGTGGCTGCAGGACGGCTCGATCGCGAAGATTTCGCTGCCGGCTTGCACCAGTAAGACGTCTTCCTCGCCGACATGGCCGAGCAGCTTGCCGTCCTCGAACGCGGTCAGCAACACGCCCCTGGTGAGGTCCGGCCCGCTCGGCGTCTTGTGCTCGGTCATGGTGTCGTCTCCTTCAGCTCGGCCCGCGCGGATCACGCGTCCGAATTGGCCAGCCCCAACAGCTCCTGACGTGTCAGCGCGTTGTCACGGAACACGCCCAGCATGCGGCTGGTGACGAGATCGGTTCCAGGCTTGTGCGCGCCACGCGTGGTCATGCAGTGATGCGTCGCCTTGATGATGACGCCGACGCCTTCGGGCTTCAACACATCGTTGATCGTATTGGCGATCTGCGCGGTCATCTTCTCCTGGATCTGGAGGCGTTTCGCGTAGATGTCCACCACACGCGCGAGCTTGCTGATGCCGACGACGCGGCCCTGCGGGATATAGGCGACCCAGGCGCGGCCGACGATCGGCGCCATGTGGTGCTCGCAATGGCTTTCGAAGCGAACGCCGCGCAGGACGATCATCTCGTCATAGCCTTCGATCTCCTCAAAGGTCTTTTGCAGGATTTCGGTCGGATCCTGCGCATAGCCGGAAAAATACTCTGCGAAGGCGCGCGCAACCCGGTCCGGCGTGTCGTGCAGACCGTCGCGCGCGGGATCGTCGCCCGCCCAGCGGATCATGGTCCGGACCGCCTGCTCGACCTCGGCCCTGCCAGGCCGTTCGCCCGGCAGCTGCGCAACCGCGACGCCCTCCAACCTGCGCGCATGTGAATTCATCAATAGCCTCCCTGCAATGAGCCGCGCACATCTGGCGGTCCCTCAGCTTGGACGGCTGCAATCGGAAAAGGTTCCCGAAGTCGCGAAAAATCGGGCGACCGGGCGGCAGGGCGGGAAAGCCGGGCTTTACGAAGCTGCTTTCCGCACGTCGAGCACGGCGCGCGCCCATTCGGCAGGCCGCTCCTGCGGCAGGTTGTGGCCGGCTCCAGCGAAGACACGCCGTTCGAACACGCCTTCGAATTTGGGCGCGTGATGGGCGGTGCCGGGATTGACACCGTCGCTGTCGCCGTCGACCGCGATCGTCGGGACACGGATCGGCGGCTGCGCGGCGAGCTTGGCCTCGATCGCGGCATAGGCGGGATCGCCTTCGACCAGCCCATAGCGATGACGGTAGGAGTGGATCACGACATCGACGAAATCAGGGTTGTCGAACGCCATCGCACTCGTTTCGAACGTGGCGTCGTCGAAGCCCCATTTCGGCGACCACATCGCCCAGAGCTGGCGCGCAAAGCCGCGCCGGTTGCGCTCCAGCGCGCGGCGGCCGCGCTCGTTGTGGAAGAGATATTGATACCAGAGCGCCGCCTCCTCCGGTGGCGAAGCCGGCTCCATCGCGCGCGCGATGTTCTGGATGTTGTAGGAATTGCCGGAGACGAGAGCGATCACGCGTTCGGGATGCAGCACCGAGACCACGCAGGCCGCGCGCCCGCCCCAATCGTAACCGCCGACCACCGCGCGCCCGATGTGAAGCGCATCCATGAAGGCCAGCAGATCGGCGCCGAGCGCCGCCTGCTCGCCGGAGCGCAGCGTCGCGGCGGACCGGAAACGCGTCGGCCCGTAGCCGCGCAGCCACGGCACAAGCACCCGCGCGCCCGCTTCCGCGATCAGAGGCGCGGCCTCGGCATAGGCGTTCACATCATAGGGAAAGCCGTGGCCCATGATGCAGGGCCAGCCATCCGGCGCGCCATATTCGAGATAGGCGATATCGAGGATATCCGTGGTGATGATTTGTTGCTGCATGATTTTCTCACGGAGTTGAGACTTCGTAGCCCGGATGGAGCGCAGCGTAATCCGGGGACGCCAGCATCCGCGAACCCCGGATTTCGCTGCGCTCCATCCGGGCTACAAGGGCGCCCCTATTTCTGCGGGCCTGACAGCGAGATCTCGCGTTCGGCGCGGAACACGTTGCTGTAGAGGTTGGCGATCCACTGCCGGCCGATCTCGGTCTTGTTGAGATAGCCGATCTCGGTCTGGATGTGCGGTGCGACGCTGTTCCAGTAGAATTGTGGATAGCGGTTCACGATGTCGGCCGGGGAGTCGTAGCCGAGCTGGCGGTTGATTCCGACCTCTTCGAATTCGTAATAGAGCGCGTTGGCCTTGCGCAGATAGTTGGGATCGCCGAGCTGGCCGATGAAGTCGGCGGCGCGCAGGATCGAGGCTTCGTCGTCATACTCCTGGCCTTCACGGGCCGGGAAGCGGGTGCCCTCGATGGCACGGGCGACGCGCTCACTGTCGATACCGCGGATCGGTGGCAGCCGCCGCCGCACGAAAAGCATCGAACGATCAACGTGATACATCATCAGACTGGCATCCGACGCGCCGCGCGGCAGCGACACCTTGGTGCCGGCCTCGTCGACCACGAAACCGTCTTCGTCGTCCTCCGGAAACAGCCCGCGAACATAGCCGATGTCGTGCGCAAGGCAGGCAATCAGGATATGGATGTAGTCCTCGGCATCGAGGTGCGTGTGCAGATTGCGGCCAAGCATGATCGCCTGGGCCGCCAGCGTCACCAGCATCGTATGCTCGATATTGTGATAGAGCGCGTCGCTGTTGCCGATGCATTCCATCGCAGTGCGCGTCGAGGCCTCCACCACCCTGGCATAGGAATCGTCGTACCTGCGACGCATGAACGAGCCCAGCAACTTCTCCAGGGATTCAGCCGCCAGTCTCGGTAACGTCATCATGGATGCAGCCCCGCTTGTCGGTGGTGTCCCACGCCAGCTCCCGACGTCTCATTCGTGTCCTCAACGCAACGGCCAGCATAGCCCATCTTGGGCCAAGTGACCAAACGCCGGGACGAATTTACGGAAATATGTTGCTGTTGTGCCCTGCGACATCACGGTTGCGGTCGGGCCGCGACACAGCCTGGCCGAGCCGGCGAGACCGCTTTTATTCCACCAGCAGCACGTCCACGGCGACGCCGAGCTTCTGCTTCGGCGAGCCGACGATGATGCCGTCGACCGGCGAGACGTCGGAAAAGTCGCGCCCGACCGCGAGCACGATGTGATCGTTGGCGACCAGCAAATCATTGGTCGGATCGAAATCGACCCAGCCAAGCTCCGCGCCGCACCACAGCGACACCCAGGCATGGGTGGCATCGGCGCCCTGCAAGCGCGGCTGGCCCGGCGGCGGAATGGTACGGAGATAGCCGCTGACATAGGCTGCCGGAAGGCCGAGCCCGCGCAGCCCTGCGATCATCACATGGGCAAAGTCCTGACAAACGCCGTGGCGCTTGTCGAAGACCTCGCCAAGCGGCGTCGAGATCACCGTGGCCTTCGGATCGTAGCGGAATTCGGTGCGGATGCGATGCATGAGATCGGTCGCACCGGCGAGGATCCCTGCGCCGGGCGCAAAGCTCGTGGCCGCATAGGCGCTGACGGGGTGCAGCACCGGCACCAGCGGGCTCGCAAAGACATAGCCGACCGGCGAGGACGGCCCGAGGCTCGTTGCTTCAAACGCGATGTCGCGGATGCTCTCCCAGGGTGGGCTGACGGCATCGCGCGCCGGCGATTTGCGCGAGACGGACACGCGCGAGCGCGAGTCGATGCGCAAGTTTCGGTGCGCGGTTTCGATCACGACGCTCTCGGTGAGCGTGCCGAAGAAGTCGCGGCGGACGTGGCGCTCGGACGGGCGCGGCCGGATCTCGACCCTGTGCGAGATCAGCTCCTGACCGTCGCCGCTCTTCGGCTCCAGCCGCAGCGTGCAGCGAGCGAAGCTGACCGCACTCTCGTATTCGTAAGTCGTGACGTGACGGATGTCGTAGATCACGCCAGCCCCGTCAGCTTTTCCGGCCGGCTGGCATTGGGGCCGTGCGGGAAGTAGTGCAGCCCGATCGCCTCGGCGAGGCCGAGCAGGTCCTGTTCCAGCGAGAACAGGGTCTTGACCTCGAGCTTCTCGGCTTCCGCGGTGGCCAGCATCGCCTGCGCCGCCACCGCGAGCCGCTGCGGCTGCTCGATCAGGCCGTGCTCCTTCAGGCTCGGGAGCGAAGCGATGTGCTCGTTCAGCGTCGTCACCTGGAACGCGACCGAACGCGGATTGTAGCTGTCGAGCACCGCGAGATCGCGCACCGGCGCCAGGATCGGCGCCAGCAGATAGCGCGAGCGGTAGGTGATCTGGGAATCCACCAGCGTCAGCAGGATATCGAGATCCTCGTCGCAGGCCTCGTCATAGGCGAACTGGCGCGCGAAGCGCGTGGTGTTGATGGCGCGCTCGGTGCGGCGGCCGATATCGAGGAAGCGCCAGCCGGCGGCGCGGTTCATGTTCTCCTGCGCCAGTCCCGCAAGGCTCGCAAGCTCCTGCAAGGTCAGCTCGGCCGCGCTCAGCACATCGTCGTCGTCCTCGACCTCGTAGGCCAGCCGATCGGCCATCTCGGTGATGACCTGCCAGGCGTCGGGCGACAGCCGCTCGCGCAGGGATGTCGCCGTGCGCTGCGCCGCGCGCACCAGCGACAGCGCCGAGCCGAACCGCTCCGGGCTCTGCAGCGCTTCGGCGACGATGCGCCCCGGCGCAGTGCGCGAGGCCTGCGAGATCGCGCCCCACGCCACCAGCAGGCGCTGGATGCGGTCGGCCGATTGCAGCGAGGCCGCGGTGCCCTTGTTGGGCCCGCTCGGCGAGCCCAACGCGCGCACCAACCGCAGCGTTGCCTCCGCGCGTTCGAGATAGCGGCCGAGCCAGAACAGATTGTCCGCGGCGCGGCTCGGCAGCACGCCGGCGATGCGGCGGATCCGCACCTTGTCGGTCGCGGGCAGCAGCGTCGCGATCGAGACCTTCTTGTCCGAGACCACCCAGACGTCGGCGGCGCGCGCGCCGTCGCCCATCGACACCGCGCGCGCGTCCGCCTGCTCGGCGATCCGGCAGAAGCCGCCGGGCATGATGGCCCAGCCGTCGGCCGTCGCGGCCGCGAACACGCGCAGCACGAAGGGACGCGGCGTGAGCTGGCCCTGCTCCCACACCGGCATGGTCGAAAGCCGCACCATCTCCTGGCCGACATAGTCCATGCCGCGCGTGCTGATGGCGTCGATAAGACGCTGGCGCCCGGCGGCGTCGAGCTCACTCGCGAGCACCGGGCCATTGCTGTCGAAGCCGGGAACGCCGCGGCGGTAGGCGCCCTCGATCGCGACCTCGTCGAGCCGTGACAACACCTCGTCGCGCGCGTTGCGCTGGCCGCACCACCAGGTCGCGATATGCGGCATCTTGAGCTCTTGCCCGAGCAGGCGGCGGCTCAGGGCCGGCAGGAAGCCGAGCAGCGCGCGCGCCTCCAGCACGCCCGAGCCCGGCATGTTGGCGACGACGACGCCGTCCTTGCGCAGCACGTCGATCAGGCCGGCCACGCCGAGATGCGAGGACGCATCGAGCTCGAGCGGATCGAGCGAGTTGGAATCGACCCGGCGCAGCAGCACGTCGAGCCGCTTCAGGCCGGCGACGGTGCGGATGTGGATACGGTTGTCGCTGACGGCGAGATCGTCGCCCTCGACCAGCAGGAAGCCGAGATAGCGCGCCAGGGTTGCGTGCTCGAAATAGGTCTCGCTGAAGCTGCCCGGCGTGAGCACGCCGATGCGCGGCTCGTCGCGATCGGCGCGCGCGCGCAAGCTGTCGCGAAACGCCTCGAAGAACGGCGCGACGCGCGGCACGTTCATCGACTTGTAGAGATCGGAGAAGGCGCGCGAGAGCACCAGGCGGTTCTCCAGCGCATAGCCCGCGCCTGAGGGCGCCTGCGTGCGGTCGCCGAGCACCCACCAGCGCCCGTCGGGTCCGCGGCCGACATCGGCGGCATAGAGCGAGAGATAGCGCCCGCCCGGCGGCGGCACGCCGCAGACGGGACGGAGATATTCGGGGCTGCCGGCGATCGCGGCGGCCGGCAGCGCGCCTTCCGCGACCAGCCGCCCCTCGCCATAGATGTCGCGCAGCACGAGCTCGAGCAGCTCGGCGCGCTGGGTGATGCCAGCGGACAGCTGCTTCCAGTCGGCCTCGTCGATCAGCAGCGGCAGATGGCTGATCGACCATGGCCGGTCGGCACTGTCGCCGGGCGCACGGTAGGTGACGCCGGCCTCGCGCAAATGGCGGTCGGCCATGCCGAACCGCCGTTCGATCTCGTCCGGCGCGAGCGCGCCGAAGGCGTCGAAGAAGCGGCTCCAGACCGCGCGGGGGGCGCCGTCGGGCCCCAGGAACTCGTCGGGGATGCCGGGCAGACGACTATAGTCGCGGACCCATTGCGCGAGGCGGCGCTGGCCTTCGCGCTGACCTTGCGCCTTACCCGTCTTGTCGTCCTGTTCGGCTGCGCCCTCGCCCATGCGCCTCTCCCTGCCCCACCATCATTCTCATTGCAGGAGCGGGGTCCGCAAGTCGAGGGTCAGCGGAAACTCATTTGTGCGTTCCTCGGGCGGGGGCTGCATCGGACCCGGCGTATGGCCGTGGTCCTGGAAGCGCGCCAGCCGCCGCGCCTCGGCCTCGTAGGTGTTGACGGGCTTGGTGTCGTAGCTGCGGCCGCCGGGATGGGCGACGTGATAGACGCAGCCGCCCAGCGAGCGCCCGTTCCAGGTGTCGATCAGGTCGAAGGTCAGGGGCGCGTGAACGGGGATGGTCGGGTGCAGGCCGGAGGCCGGCTGCCAGGCCTTGAAGCGGACGCCGGCCACGGCTTCGCTCGAGCGACCGGTCGAGGTCATCGGCAGGCGGCGGCCGTTGCAGGTCACGATGTGGCGGCCCTCGACAAACCCCTCAGCTTTCACTTGAAGCCGTTCGACCGAACTGTCGACATAACGCACCGTGCCGCCGGCCGAGCCCTCCTCGCCGAGCACATGCCAGGGCTCCAGCGCCTGACGCAATTCCAGCGTCACGCCGCCATGATGGACGCGGCCGAAGGCGGGGAAACGGAATTCGAGCTGGGCCAGATACCATTCTGGCTCAAAGGGATAGCCGGACTGCTTCAACTCAGAAAGCACGTCAAGAAAATCCTGCCAGATGAAGTGAGGCAGCATGAAGCGATCATGCAGCGCAGTGCCCCAGCGCACGAACTTGCCTTGTTGCGGCTCGCGCCAGAATTTTGCGATCAGCGCGCGGATCAGCAACTGCTGCGCCAGCGACATGCGCGGATCGGGCGGCATTTCGAGCGCGCGGAATTCGACGAGGCCGAGCCGGCCTGTGGAGCCATCCGGCGAATAGAGCTTGTCGATGCAGATCTCGGCGCGATGGGTGTTGCCGGTGATGTCGACGAGCAGATGCCGGAACAGCCGGTCCACCAGCCACAGCGGCGTCTGGTAGCCCGGCGGCGGCACATGCGAGAGCGCGATCTCGAGCTCGTAGATGCTGTCGTGGCGCGCTTCGTCGATGCGCGGCGCCTGGCTGGTCGGGCCGATGAACAGGCCGGAGAAGAAATAGGACAGTGACGGATGCCGCTGCCAGTACAGCACGAGGCTCTTCAAGAGATCAGGCCGGCGCAGGAACGGCGAGTCCTGCGGGCTGGAGCCGCCGACCACGACGTGGTTGCCGCCACCGGTGCCAGTGTGGCGGCCGTCGACCAGGAAGCGGTTGGCGCCGAGGCGTGTCTTGCCGGCGTCCTCATAGAGCCCGACGGTGATGTCGACCGCCTCGCGCCAGCTCTTTGCCGGCTGGATGTTGACCTCGATGACACCAGGGTCGGGCGTCACCTTGATGACCTCGACGCGCGGATCGAACGGCGGCGGATAGCCCTCGACATGGACCTGGAGCTGCATCTCCTCGGCGGTGGCTTCGAGCGCCGCGACCAGCTCGAGATAATCCTCGATGCGCTCGACCGGCGGCATGAAGGCGCAGAGCACGCCGTCGCGAACTTCGACCGACATCGCGGTGCGGACCGGGACCGACGTGTTGAGATGCTCGGGCGCGACCTGCGGCGGCGATTCCGGGCGCGCGGCGAGCGTGAACACCGGCAGCTTGCCCCGCGGCTCCAACGGATCCTGCTCGACGATGTAAGGATATTGGTTGGGCGGGATGTAGCCGAGCGAGCCGATCGGCAGGCGCAAGCCCAGCGGTGAATCGCCCGGCATCAGGAACAGATGATTGCGCCGGAGTTGCCAGCGCTCGCTGCGCCAGCGCGGCGGCGCGTTCCAGCGTTGCACCGGCAGCACGAAGCCACGCGGCGTGTTGAGGCCCTCGTCGAACACGCGCGCCATCCGCGCGCGGGCTTCGGGATCGGATAATTTGGAGTCGGACGGATCGACGTTGAGGGGAAGCTCGGCTTCCTTCTGGAGCCAGTACGCGGTGTCCTCATAGGCTGGGATGACGTAGCCGGGATCAAGTCCGAGCCGCGCCGCCGCGCCCTCCACGAATTCCTGGGCGTCCATGACCTCGGCGCGCCGCGGATTCTCGATCCTGGCGATCAGATCGGCATTCTTCCAGATCGGTACGCCGTCCTTGCGCCAGTACAGGCCAAAGGCCCAGCGCGGCAGGCTTTCACCGGGATACCATTTGCCCTCGCCGAAGTGCAGCAGGCCACCCGGCCCGAAGCGCGTGTGCAAGCGGCGGATCAGATCGTCGGCGAGCGCGCGCTTGGTCGGGCCGACGGCCTCGGTGTTCCATTCCGCCGCTTCCAGATCGTCGACGGAGACGAAGGTCGGCTCGCCGCCCATGGTCAGCCGGACATCCTGCGCGGCGAGATCGCCGTCGACCTGCTCGCCGAGGTCATTGAGCCGCGTCCAGGATTCGTCGGAGAACGGCTTTGTAATGCGCGGCGCCTCGCGGATGCGCTTCACGCTCATGTCGAACTCGAACTCGACCTCGGCAAAGCCGGCGCCGCCGGAGATCGGCGCCGCCGAACGATAATGCGGCGTGGCCGCAACCGGGATGTGCCCCTCGCCCGCGAGCATACCCGAGGTCGCGTCGAAGCCGATCCAGCCCGCGCCGGGCAAATAGACTTCGGCCCAGGCATGCAGGTCGGTAAAATCGTTCTCGACCTCTGGCGGTCCCTCGATCGGATCGATGTCGGGGCGTATCTGAATGAGATAACCGGAGACGAAACGGGCCGCGAGACCGAGATGACGGAAGGTCTGGATCAGGAGCCAGGCGGAGTCGCGGCACGATCCGGCACCGGAGGAGAGCGTCTCCTCCGGCGTCTGCACGCCGGGCTCCATGCGGATGATGTAACGGACGTGCTTCTGAAGCTCACGATTGAGATCGACCAGGAAGTTGACGGTGTTCGGGGCTTCGTGCGGGATCGTGTCGAGAAATTTCGCGAACAGGCGATCGGGCTTGATGGTCTCGAGATAAGGCGCGAGCTCGGTCTTCAGATCCTTCGAATATTCGAACGGAAAACTGTCGGCATAGGGCTCGACGAAGAAGTCGAACGGGTTGACCACGGTCATCTGCGCCGTGAAATCGACCTCGAATTTCAGCTCGGTCGTCTTCTCCGGAAAGACGTAGCGCGCCAGCCAATTGCCTTGCGGGTCCTGCTGCCAGTTCACGAAATGATTGGCCGGAGTGACCTTGAGCGAATAGCTCAGAACCGGCGTGCGCGTATGCGGCGCCGGCCGCAGCCGGATGGTCTGCGGGCCAAGATCGATCGGGCGGTCGTATTTGTAGTGCGTGACGTGGTGTAGTGCGACGTAGATCGACACGGGGTGCGGTGCTCCAGCAGCTTTTTTGAGCAGAACACCGGTTCCGGGTGGGATCAAGCACTAACAACGGGCACGGGTTGCCTACGCCGCGGGCTGATCTGCGAGTTACACTTGCCGAAGTGATCTACCTATGATCGAATGAACCATTGCCTGCACAAGCCGCGCCCGACGCGCCGCTTTGCGCATGATGGACTCTCCCGTTCGTAATGGTTGCCGCGCAACGTATCGACGCGTGGCGCGGCCTGAAAGAGGAGATGTGTCCGATGAGCTTTCTGGTCAGATTCCCGCGGGCTTCCTATCGCGCCGACGCGCTCGATGGTTTCACGGTCACTCCAGGTTTCACACCGGGAAACGCGCAAGCCATGATGTGGTTGTCGCAGCTCGCCTACGAGACCGACGACCGCGACAAGGTAGACAATATCCTGACGGCATTGGGGCTAGAGATGCGCGGCTTCGGCGCCGACACTCCCGCTACAGGTTTGGTGCCGCCAAAAGCCCGCTTCATTGTCGCCGTCGGACGCGGCGCGACTTTCGTCACACTCTCCGGCACCGATCCGCTCAGTATCAAGGATTGGATCACCGACTTCACCCTCGCACCAAGTCAAAATGTTCTTCACAAGGGATTTGCCGAAGCCGTCGATGCAGTCCGATCAGACATCGAAGTCGCGATCAGGAGTGGCGGCGCCGGACAGCCGCTCTTCTTTACTGGACACAGCATGGGCGGCGCCTTGGCAAATATCTCAGCACTGCGGGCGTTGGATGCTGGCCTACGGGCAACCGCCATTTACACGTTTGGCGGGCCGCGAACCGGCGGTCAGGATTTCTTTGAAGCCTACGAGCCTCTCAGCGAAAGCACGTTCCGGCTCGTCAACGGTAACGACATCGTCCCGGCCGTTCCACCCAGCCTGCGAGGCAACTTCCGCCACGTCGGCCGAATGCTGCATTGCGCGTCTGGCTCGACCTTCGCAGGTCAGGTGCCGGCGTCGAAAGAGGGAAACGACCCCAGCTTCAACCTAGTCGGGCTTGGTACCCTTCTTACCGGAGGCAATTTCCACCTGAAGATCCCAAGCATCGCGGAGCTCAGCGACATCGATCCGCGGACGCTCGACCAATCCGACGTACTGCCCAGCTTCGTGCGCGACCATGTTCCGGCAAGCTACTTCCGGGCGTTGTCGGTCACCATTCCGTAACTGCCGCGTAGCCTCACATCGTCGCCCCTAGCACCCAGGGCGCGAATTCGGCACCGCCGAAATCGAAGCTTTCGCTCTTGGTCGGCTGTCCGGACGCCGTCTTCAGGATGAGCTCGAAGATGCGCTGGCCGCATTGCTCGACGCTCTCCTCGCCTTCGAGGATGGTGCCGCAATTGACGTCCATGTCCTCTTCCATGCGCTTGTACATGGGCGTGTTGGTGGCGAGCTTGATCGAGGGCGCCGGCTTGCAGCCGAACACGCTGCCGCGGCCGGTGGTGAAGCAGACCAGATTGGCACCGCCGGCGACCTGGCCGGTCGCAGCGACCGGATCGTAGCCGGGCGTGTCCATGAAGATGAAACCCTTCTTGGTGATGGGCTCGGCATAGCGCAGCACGTCGACGAGATTGGTGGTGCCGGCCTTGGCCATCGCGCCGAGCGATTTCTCCAAAATGGTGGTGAGGCCGCCGGCCTTGTTGCCAGGGCTCGGATTGGCGTTCATCTCGGCGCCTTCGCGCTCGGTATACGCGTCCCACCAGCGCATGAGATCGACCAGCTTCTCGCCGACCTCGCGGCTGACGGCGCGGCGCGTGAGCAGGTGCTCGGCGCCGTAGGTCTCGGGCGTCTCCGACAGGATCACGGTGCCGCCGTGACGGACGATGAGATCGCTGGCAGCCCCAAGCGCCGGATTGGCGGATACGCCGGAATAGCCGTCCGAGCCGCCGCATTGCAGGGCCACGGTGAGTTCGCTGACGGGCACGGATTCGCGCTTGACCTTGTTGGAGTCCGCGAGAGCTTCACGCACGAAGGCAATACCCGCTTCGACCGTCTTGCGGGTGCCGCCGACCTCCTGGATGTCCATCGCGCGAAGGCGGCCGGCGAGCTTCTGCTCCTCCATCAGGCCGCCGATCTGGTTCACCTCGCAGCCCAGCCCAAGCACGATGACGTGGGAGAAGTTGACGTGACGCGCATAGCCGCCGAGTGTGCGGCGGAGCAGCGCCAAGGGCTCGTTCTGCGTCATGCCGCAGCCGGTCTTGTGGGTCAGCGCGACCACGCCATCGACATTGGGAAAGTCGGCGAGAGGATTGTCGCCGGTGAACGGATTCTTCTTGAAGACGTCTGCGACGAGGCTTGCGACATGCGCGCTGCAATTCACCGAGGTGAGGATGCCGATATAGTTGCGCGTGGCGACGCGGCCGTCCGGGCGGCGGATGCCCTCGAAGGTCGCCGGCAAGTCGAAGTTCGGCGTCGGCTTGACGTCGGCGCAATAGGCATAGTCCTTGGAAAAATCGCCCATGCCGCAGTTCTGCGTATGCACGTGCTGGCCCGGCGCGATCGGCACCGTCGCAAAGCCGATGATCTGGCCGTAGCGCCTGACCGGCTCGCCCACTGCGATCGGCTTGATCGCGACCTTGTGGCCGGAGGGAATGCGCTCGACCGTGGTCACGCCGTCGGCAACCAATGTTCCCGGCGGCAGGCTCGCGCGCGCGATCAGCACGCCATCATCGGGATGGAGGCGAATGACGGGGCTGATGGTCATGGCAGGTCTCCTGTATCAAAACTATCGTGCCCCGGACGCAGCGCAGCGTGAAACGGTGCGCTGCGTCCGGGGCCCCATGTGTCGTTTCTTTCGCAAGCAACTGGGTCCCGGCTCTGCGAAGCGGCGCTAGACGCCGCATCGCGTCCGGGACACGAGATCAGGCCTTCCCGGCCGAATCCTTGCGGGTCGCGTTGACCTGCATCTTGGCGTAGGTCGTCATCAGGCCGACTTCGTTGGACAACGTCACCAGCTTGAAGCCCATGTTGATCGCACGCGCCGCGCCCTCCGCGCCGCTGCAATGGATGCCCGGGTTGAGACCGCGCTTGGCGCATTCCTTGATGATCTTGTCGTAGATCGCGAGGATCTCGGGCTCGCTGCGGTCGAGCTTCGGCTCGAGGCCGTAGGAGAAGCCGAGATCGGACGGGCCGATATAGACGCCGTCGATGCCCTCGACGTCGAGGATCGCTTCCATGTTCTCGACCGCGGTCCTGGTCTCCATCATCGGCAGCAGGATGGTGTCGGCATTCGCGGTCTTCTGGTAGGAGCCCGCGGTGCCGTACATGCCGGCGCGGATCGGGCCGTTGGAGCGGACGCCATGCGGCGGATACTTGGAATACGAGACGAGGTTCTTGGCTTCCTGCGCCGTGTTCACCATCGGGCAGATCACGCCGTAGGCGCCGCCATCGAGCACCTTGCCGATGATGCCGGGCTCGTTCCAGGGCACGCGGACCATCGGGGTCACGGGATGCTTGTCCATCGCCTGGAAGCACTGCACCATCGAGAGATAGTCCTGCACGCCGTGCTGCATGTCGACGGTGACGCTGTCGAAGCCGCATTGCGCGATCATCTCGGCCGAGAAGCCGGAGGGAATCGCGAGCCACGCGTTGACCACGGCCTTGCCCGACTTCCAGATTTCCTTGACCTTGTTCGCCACGTTGCCTTCCTTCTTTTGTTGCTTGGACCGTTGTTTGGACCTTCGTCACCATGACGAGCGCCGCGACAGCACGGCTCTGCTGTTACCGCGAACCGGGGCTCCGCGCTACGCTCGCAATGACGCAAGACCTATGCGGTCGCCCGCTGGATGCTGACTTCGCTGACGCCGACCTCGCGGGCGGTGTTCACTATTGCCGCCCAGGTGTCATCCGGCAAGGGGATGCCGTTCTTGGTGCGCTCAGCCCGGGTTTTCCGCTCGGGATCGCCGGGAATCAGCACCTGATCGACTCCCGCCATCGGCTTGGTGGCGCGGATGAAGTCGGTATAGCGCGATACCTCTGCGTCGAACACATGGGAGGTATCGACGACCTTCGGATCGATATAGAACGCCAGCATGCCGTTGGCGAAGCGCTGCCCGCCCGAGGTGGCCCCGGTTCCGGTCAGCGCGCCGCCGAGCAGCTCGCACATGAAGGCCAGACCCGAGCCTTTGTGGTCGCCGAAGGCGCGGATCGCGCCGGTGCCCTTGGTGTGATCGCGCGGCCCTTCCGGCGTGAAGGGCCCGTAGAGCACGGTCGGGTCCTCGCTCAGGGTCCCGTCGGCATCGACCAGCGCGCCCTTCGGCAGCTTCTTGCCGCCGCGGCTTGCGACCAGCACCTTGCCTTCGGCGACGACGGAGGTCGCGAAATCCAGCACGATCGGGTCCTGGCCCTCGCGGGGGATGCCGACGCAGTAAGGCGCGGTGGAGAGCCGCTTCTCGACGCCGCCGAACGGCGCCACCAGCAGCGAGCCGGCGGCATTGACGAAATGCACGGAGACCAACCCTTCGGCGGCGGCCATCTCGGCCCAGTCGCCGACGCGGCCGATATGGCCGGCATTGCGCAACGCAACAGCGGCAAGGCCCGCCTTCTTGCACTTCTCGATGCCGATCCTGACCGCTTGCGGCGTCACGGTCTGGCCGTAGCCGAACTTGCCGTCGACCACCGCGAGCGAGGGCGTGTCGACAACCACCTCTGCGGTCTGGTTCGGGACCACGAAGCCGGTCTTCAGCCAGCGGATGTAGACGGGCACGCGGATCACGCCGTGGCTGTCATGGCCAGTGAGATTGGCCGTGGTGAGATAGGTCGCGATCCGCTTCGCCTCCTCCGGCGAGGAGTCTGCGTGACCAAACACCTCGCCGACGAAGTCGATGAGGTTCTGGACCTGGATCGTGACCATCAAGAAACTCCCCGGTTAAGCATTCACCTTGGCATGGCCGCCGAGATAGGCGGCGCGGATCGCTTCGTTGCCCCAGAGCGCGTCGGGCTTGCCGCCGAGCACGATGCGGCCGGTTTCGAGCACATAGCCGTAATCGGCCACCGACAGGCCCATGCGCGCATTCTGCTCGACGAGCAGCACCGTCGTGTTACGCCGGATCTCCGAGATGATCTTGAACACGGCCTGCACGATGACAGGCGCAAGACCAAGCGAGGGCTCGTCGAGCAACAACAGCCGCGGCTTGGCCATCAAGCCGCGCGCCACCGCCACCATCTGCAACTGGCCGCCGGACAGCGTCCAGCCGAGCGCGTTGGTGAACTTCCGGATGTCGGGGAACAGGTCGAACATCGCGTCCGCCTCCCGCGAGATCTCCGAGGTCGGCGCCCGGCGATTGGACGCGCCGAGCATGATGTTCTCTTTCACGGTGAGACCCGGGAAGACCCTACGACCTTCCGGTACGTGCGAGATGCCCATGCGGACGATCGCTTCCGGACCAAGACCTGCGATCGACTTGCCGTCGAACAGGATGTCGCCGGAGGTCGGCTTGGCGAGGCCGGAGATGGCGCGCAAGGTCGTGGACTTGCCGGCGCCGTTGGCCCCGAGCAGCGTCACCACCTGCCCCTGCTCCACCGCGCAGGTCACCCCGCGCAGCGCTTCGATCTCGCCGTAGCGCACCACCAGATTGCGGATTTCGAGCAACGGCATCATTCGCTCCCGAGATAGGCGGAGACGACGTCGGGATGACGCAGCACGGCCAGGGATTCGCCGTCGGCGATACGGCGTCCGAAGTTGAGCACGGTGATGTGCTGGGCCGCTTCCGAGACCAGCGTCATGTCGTGATCGATGATCAGGATGGTCAGGCCCTGCGCCGCGATGCGCTTGAGCAGCTCGTGCAGCTCCAGCTTCTCGGTCGAGTTGAGGCCGGCCGCGGGCTCGTCGAGCAGCAGCAGCGTCGGGTTCGAGGCCAGCGCACGGGCAATCTCGATCAGCCGCTGATGGCCGTAGGAGAAGCTCGAGATCAGCTCGTTGGCGCGGCTGCCGAGCCCGACGAAGGTCAAAGCCTCCATCGCCCGCTCGGTCAGGGCGTCGTCGCCCTTCCCGACCATGGTGTTGCCGGGCCGCTCGGCGCCGATCTCGACATTCTCCAGCGCCGTCATCGAACGGAACAGGCGAATGTTCTGGAACGTGCGGCCGAGACCAGACGCCGTGCGCTGATGCGGCGGCATGTGGGTGATGTCGGTGCCGTCGAGCACGATCCTGCCGGCTGTCGCTTCATAGAGACCCGAGAGCACGTTGAGCGTCGTGGTCTTGCCCGAGCCGTTCGGACCGATCAGCGCATGCACGCCGCCGCGCTTCACGGCGATGTCGACGCCGTCGACGGCCTTGAGGCCACCGAAATGCTTCGACAGGCCGGTGACTTCCAGCACCGTGTCGCCGCCGATCGTCGCCGGCTTCAATTGCAGGGCAGCCGCTGCCGGCGGCGCCTTGATCTTGGCGCGCCAGCGCGTGAAGGCGTCCGCGACAAAGCCCCAGATGCCGTCGGGCATGAAGCGGATGATCAGGATCACGAACAGGCCGTAGATCGCGAGATACAGGCCCGGCACGCTCTTGAGGAAGCGCAGCCATTCCGGGATCAGGATCAAGAGACCCGTGCCGATGGCAGAGCCGATCGGCGAGGCCACGCCGCCGAGCAGCGACATGGTCAGGAACACGATCGATTCCGCAAAGGAGAACTGATCGGGGCTGACATAGGCGAAGCCGCCGGCAAACAATCCGCCCGCGAGCCCGCCGAGCAGCGCACAGAGCGCGAAGGCGTAGATCTTGGTGCGGAAGACGTCGATGCCGTTGACGCCGGCCGCAAGCTCGTTGTCGCGCACCGCGCGCATGGCGCGGCCGAGCTTGGTGTCGGAGAGATGCCAGACCAGGTAGCCGACGATCGCCAGCATCGCCACGCAGAAGGCGAGATAGCTCTGCGACGACTGGAACAGCTCGGGACGCTTGATGTTGGGGACGCCGTCGGGACCGCGCGTGAGCCAGATCGCGTTGATCATCACCAGCGTGACGATCTGCTGGAACGAGATCGTCACCATCGCAAGATAATGACCGCCGAGCCGCAGCGTGGACATGCCGAGGAACGCGCCCGCGAGCAGCGAGATCACGCAGCCGCCGACGAGACACAGCCAGAAGCTGAGCTGCAGATCCGTCGTGCCCATGCCGACCGCATAGGCGCCGAGCCCGAAGAACGCCGCCTGCGCCAGATTGATCTGGCCGCACAGGCCGAGCACGACCGAGAGGCCGAACACCGCGATCGAGAACGTGGTGGCCTGCAGCAGGATGTTATGGACGTATCCGTCGAAGCGCATGTTGGCCGCGAGCGCGACCAGGATCGCCGCGCCGATGAAGTACGGCAGGTGCCGGATCACGAGCGGTTTCGAACGGATGGCGGGCGCCGGAATCGGCATGTTGTCGCTGGGTGCGCTCATGCCTTTTCCGCCACGCGTTCGCCGAAGATGCCTTGCGGCCGGAAGATCAGGAAGGCGACCAGCACCAGGAAGGCGAAGCCGTCCTTGTAGGGCACCGAGATATAGGCCGCACCAAAGGTCTCGATCACGCCGAGCGCGAGACCGCCGATGATGGCGCCGGCAACGTCGCCGAAGCCGCCGATGATGGTGGCCGCGAACGCCTTCAGCGCGATCGTCGAGCCCATCTGGATCGAGACGAACAGCACGGGCGCGACGAGGATGCCGGCAAGGCCGCCAAGCACCGCCGAATAGATGAAGGTGATCATGATCATGGTGGAGACGGAAATGCCGAGCAGCGAGGCCATTTCCTTGTCCTGCGAGGTCGCCTGCAGCTTCTTGCCGAGCAGCGTCTTCTCGAAGAACCAGAAATTGAAGATCACGAGACAGATGGTGACGCCGATGATCAGCAGATACTGGCTGTCGAGATAGACCGGGCCGACCTGAATGCCGGGCGTCTCGAACCAGCCTTCCAGCACCTGCGGCTGCGGGCCGTAGATCGCGAGCACGGAATTGGCGAGCAGGATCGAGGCGCCGATGGTGGCGATGATCACAGGCAGATAGGTGCGGTGACGCAGCGGATAATAGACGCCGAGATTGAAGATGACACCGAGCAGCGCCATGCCGAGCAGCGCGACGATGAAGGCCGCCCAATAGGGCAGACCGGCTTCGACCGCGACGACCATCAGATAGGCCGCAACCATGGAGAATTCGCCCTGGGCGAAATTCACCACATTGGTGGCACGGAAGATCAGCACGAAGCCGAGCGCGACGAGCGCGTAGACGGCGCCGATACCGATGCCGGTAAAAAGGAGTTGTAGGGCGAGATCCATGACAAGCGTTCTGTTGGAGGTCGGATGCGTTCGCCGAAAGACGGTTCGACCTCCCCGATCGAAATCGGGGAGGTCGAATGAACGTCAGTCGTTGAACTCGATGTGCTTGTCGAAGACGATGTTGCCCTTCTCGTTCTTCACGATGTTGTAGCCGTGGAGACCATCGCCGTTCTGGTCGAAATTGTATTCGCCCTCGGCACCCGGGAACTTCTTGATCGCGAGGATGGCTTCGCGGACCTTGGCCGGATCGGTCGTGCCGGCCTTGTTGATGGCCGCCGACAAGACGCTGATGGCGTCGAAGGTCCAGGAGCTCTGGTTGTCGGGCGCGACCTTGACCGCATCGCGGTAGATCTTGCCGAATGCCTTCGAACCTTCACTGGAATCCTCGGCATAGTCCGCCACGCCATACGTGTTGTAGAGCGCGGGACCTGCGAGCTTCAGCGCGGTGATGTTGACGATCGAAGGCGAGCCGACCCACGGGATGTTGACGCCGAGCTGACGGAGCTGGCGGGCGAAGATGCCGAGATCGTTCTCGAACGTGAAGTAGGAACCGAGGATGTCGGCGCCGGACTGCTTGATCGCGAGCACGACCGGGGTGAAGTCCTGGCTCTGGTTGGCATAGCCTTGATCGAGCACCGGCGGCGCGCCGAGCTTTTCGAGCGCGGCGGTCAGCGCCTTGCCGCCTGCGGTGCCGAACGCATCGGTCGAGTGCAGCACGGCCCATTTCTTCTTGGCCAGCGTGGTGACGCCGTATTCGGCGATCACGCGGCCGGAATAGCTGTCGTTCGGACGGCAGCGGAACAGCCACTGATTGCCCATATGGGTGAGGTTCGGATCGGTACCGCCGATCATCACGGGCTTGCCAAGCTTGGTGACGTCAGGCGCCATCGCATGCACCTGGGTCGAACGAATCGAGCCAAGGAACCCGACGATGTCGGACTGCGCGGCGAGTTTCGAGAAGGCGAGCACGATGCCGGGATTGGTGGTCTGGTCGTCCTCGACGATCAACTCGCCCTGTTTGCCCAGGATACCACCGGCCTTGTTGACGGCTTCGAGCGCGAGCCTGGCGCCCTTGACGGCGTAGCCGCCGGACTCAGCGGCGGGACCGGTGACGGGCGCGCACATGCCGATCTTGATGGTGGCGCCTTGCGCATGCGCGCTCTTGATGAGGTATGGCGCGGCAATGCCGGCAGCAATTCCGGCCGCGAAGTCGCGTCTCGTCAGTCTCATTCATTCCTCCCTGGGGCCGGGCATCCTTGTCGGCCCTTCTTGGTCTTGGTTCTGTTTTGGCTCTATCGCTGAATACAGGACCGGATGCTACTTACGAATTCTGCCGATACGAGTAAATTGATATTGCGCCAACATCGACTAACTGCGCAGAGCGCGCACCCAATAGTGATCAACACCCGCGACGGCTGTCTATTCTCAGCGATTTCTCACGGCATTTTCACGCATTTCGCGGCGACCGCGCTGCCCACGCATTATGCAATGATGACAGTCATGCGTAGTTGGAAAGTGATCATGCAAATTTGCCGTTACGTTTCATCCGTGACGTCACTCGCGTCCGTCGAAGCGAGACACGATTCCAACTGACCGAGCATCTCCTGCAACTCGGCGAGCTTGCGCGCGCCGAAGCGTTGCGTGATCTCGGCGTAGATCGCCTCCGAGGATGGGGCGACCGCGGCCATCAGCTTCACGCCCTCCTTCGAGATCGAGACCATGCTGCGGCGCTGGTCCGCCTTGGCGGTCTTGCGCTCGATCAGATTGCGCGCCTCGAGATCGCGCAGGATGCGCGACAGGCTCGGGCCGAGGAGAAAGGCCGTGCGCGCAAGCTCGGTCACCTCCGCGGCCTCGATGGCTGCCAATGCGCGGAGGATGCGCCATTGCTGCTCGGTCAGGCCGTGCTCGCGCAGCTTGGGACGAAATTGCCGCATCACCGCTTCACGTGCCCTGAGCAGCGACATCGGCAGCGAGCGCGAGAAGTCGCGCATCGGCACCTGCCGTGCGGCGGGCTCACTTCCGTTCGCGGGATCAGCCGGTCTCTTCGTCATGACGCCCTTTCAAGCCGCAAAATGTTTGCAGTGCAGCAAACCCAAATTGTGTTTGACGCATTCACTTAACATGTTAAGTATCTCCGGGCACCACGATTTGTAAGATCACAGATGGCGCTTTCCAACGACGATATCCAAGCTTGCGCGAACCGTCTGCACCAGGCGGAGAAGACCCGCACCCAGATCCGGCAGCTCTCGCAGGATTTTCCGGGCATCACCATCGCTGACGCCTACGCGATTCAGAAGGCCTGGGTCGACCTCAAGCTCGCGGAAGGCCGCACCGTCAAAGGCCACAAGATCGGCTTGACCTCGAAGGCGATGCAGAGCGCGCTCAATATCGACGAGCCGGATTCCGGCGTGCTGCTCGACGACATGTTCTTTTTCGATGGCGGCCTTGTCCCGACCGAGCGCTTCATCGCCACGCGCGTCGAGGCCGAGCTTGCCTTCGTCATGAGCAAGCGGCTCGCGGGGCCGGACTGCACGATGTTCGACGTGCTCAACGCCACCGATTTTGTCGTGCCGGCGCTGGAAATCCTGGACACGCGCATTGAGCGCGTCGATCCCAAGACCAAGGCGACGCGAAAGATTTTTGACACCATCGCCGACAACGCGGCGAATGCCGGCATCGTGCTCGGCGGACGGCCGATCCGCCCGCTGGACGCCGACCTGCGCTGGATCGGCGCGCTCTGCTTCAGGAACGGCCAGCTCGAAGAGACGGGCCTTGCTGCCGGCGTGCTCAATCATCCCGCGACTGCCGTGGCCTGGCTTGCCAACAAGATCGCGCCGCTCGGCCATGCGCTGGAGCCCGGCCAGATCGTGCTTGCCGGCTCCTTCATCCGTCCGATCGAGACCCGCAAGGGCGACACAATTCAGGCCGATTATGGCGCCTACGGCTCGGTGAGCTGCTACTTCGCTTAGGCAAACAAAAAAGACAGGGAGTGAAACCGCGATGCCGCATTTCACCATCGAATATTCGGCCAATCTCGACGGCCGCCTCGACATCGGCGCGGTCTGCGAGGTGGTGCGGAAGGCGGCGGTCGAGACCGGCATCTTCCCGCTCGGCGGCATTCGCGTCCGCGCCATTAGATGCGAGCACTATGCGATCGCGGACGCGCGACAGGACTACGGCTTTCTCGACATGGTGCTGCGCGTCGGCGAGGGCCGCGACCTTCCCACGCGCCAGAAAGCCGGCGAGCACGTCTTCCAGGCGCTTTCAAAACATCTCGATCCCGTCTTCGCCGCCAGCAAGTTCGCCCTGTCGTTCGACATGCAGATCAACGACAAGGACACCAGCTGGAAGCGCAACAACATCCACGACGCCCTGAAAGTGGAGGCTGCCCATGGATAAGCCCACGCCGAAAGCCGATGTGTTCCAGGCCAATCGCGACCGTGCAGCACCACTGCTGAAGAAGCTGCGGGCCGACGGCATCGGCCACATGATCGACGGCAAGATCGTCCCCTCGATCTCCGGTGAGACATTCGAGACGAAGTCGCCGGTAGATGGCGCCACGCTTGCGAGCGTCGCGCGCGGCACCGCCGAGGACATCGACGCCGCAGCCACAGCCGCTGCGCTGGCCTTCAAGTCCTGGCGCGACATGGGGCCGGCGATGCGGAAGAAGCTGCTGCACCGGGTCGCCGATGCGATCGAGGACAATGCCGACGACATCGCCGTGCTTGAATGCATCGACACCGGCCAAGCCTATCGCTTCATGGCCAAGGCCGCGATCCGCGCCGCCGAGAATTTTCGCTTCTTCGCCGACAAATGCGCCGAGGCGCGCGATGGCCAGAACACGCCGAGCGACGAGCACTGGAACGTCTCGACCCGCGTGCCGATCGGCCCGGTCGGCGTGATCACGCCGTGGAACACGCCGTTCATGCTCTCGACCTGGAAGATCGCGCCGGCGCTGGCCGCGGGCTGCACCGTCGTGCACAAGCCGGCCGAATGGTCGCCGGTGACGGCCGCCATTCTCGCAAGGCTCGTCAAGGAAGCCGGCGTGCCCGACGGCGTGCTCAACACCGTCCATGGGTTTGGCGAGGAGGCCGGCAAGGCCCTGACCGAGCATCCCGCGATCAAGGCGATCGGCTTCGTCGGCGAGAGCGCGACGGGGTCGGCGATTATGGTTCAGGGCGCGCCGACCTTGAAGCGCGTGCATTTCGAGCTCGGCGGCAAGAACCCGGTGATCGTGTTCGACGACGCCGATCTCGACCGCGCGCTCGATGCCGTCGTGTTCATGATCTACTCGCTCAACGGCGAGCGCTGCACGTCGTCGAGCCGTCTGCTGATCCAGCAAGACATTGCCGAGACATTCATCGAGAAACTGACCGCGCGCGTGAAGGCACTCAAGGTCGGCCATCCCCTCGATCCCGCCACCGAGATCGGGCCGCTGATCCACGAGCGGCACCTGGCCAAAGTCTGCTCCTATTTCGACGTCGCGCGGCAGGACGGCGCGACCATCGCGGTCGGCGGCAAGGCCTATGACGGCCCGGGCGGCGGACACTATGTCGAGCCGACCTTGGTGACCGGCGCAACCGGCAGGATGCGCGTGGCGCAGGAGGAAGTGTTCGGCCCCTTCCTCACCGTGCTGCCCTTCAAGGACGAGGCCGACGCCATCGAGATCGCCAACGACATCCGCTACGGCCTGACCGGTTACGTCTGGACCAACGATGTCGGCCGCGCACTGCGCGTTGCCGATGCGCTGGAGGCCGGCATGATCTGGCTGAACTCGGAGAACGTCCGCCATCTGCCGACGCCGTTCGGCGGCATGAAGGCCTCAGGCATCGGCCGCGACGGCGGCGACTACTCGTTCGACTTCTACATGGAAACCAAGCACGTCTCGCTGGCGCGGGGCACGCACAAGATTCAGAAATTGGGAATGTAATTGTCATTCCGGGGCGCGCATAGCGCGAGCCCGGAATCCATAACCACCAGTCGGGAGTATGGATCCCGGGCCTGTCCCTTCGGGACATCCCGGGATGACGAGCCAGAGGGGAAACGCCGATGCCCGTACCGCAACACATCTTCGAACCGCCGTTCAACATCATCCGCTCCAGCCACGTCGTGCTCGACGTGACCGACCTGAAGCTCAGCCGCGAATTCTACGAGACCACCGTCGGCCTGCATGTCGAGGATGCCGACGACAAGGTCGTCTATCTGCGCGCAGCCGAGGAGCACCAGCATCACTCGCTGGTGCTGCGCAAGGCGGCGGTGCCCGCCTGCGCCCGGCTCGGCTTCAAAGTCGGCAACGACAAAGACCTCGACAAGGCCGCCTCCTTCCTTTCGGAGAACGGTCTCTCTTACGCCTTCGTCGACCAGCCCTTCCAGGGCCGCACGCTGCAATTCACCGACCCCTTCGGCTTCCAGATCGAGCTGTACGCGTCGATGGACCGCCGCCCGCATCTGCTACGCCGCTACGATCTCTACAGGGGATGCCATCCGCAGCGGCTCGATCATTTCAACGTCTTCGCCGCCGAGGTGCAGGACACCGTCGAGTTCTATGCCCGGCTCGGCTTCCGTCTCACCGAATACGCCGAGGAGGACGGACCGAACGGGCGCATCGCCGCGGCCTGGATGCATCGCAAGGGCAATGTCCACGACTTCGCGATCACCAACGGCAAGGGCCCGCGCCTGCACCACTTCGCCTACTGGACGCCGACGGCGATGAACATCATCCATCTCTGCGACGTGATGGCCTCGCAAGGCTTCGTCAAGAACATCGAGCGCGGCCCGGGACGCCACGGCATCTCGAATGCGTTCTTCCTCTACGTGCGCGACCCCGACGGGCACCGTCTCGAACTATACACCAGCGACTACTTCACCGGCGATCACGACCACGAGCCGCTGCGCTGGTCGCTGCGCGATCCACGCCGCCAGACGCTATGGGGCGCGCCGGCGCCGCGGTCCTGGTTCGAGCAGGGCTCGCCGTTCAGCGGGCAAGCCGTGCGCGAGCCGAAGTTCGTGGCCGATGTACTGGTGGCGGATTAATGCCGATGACAGGCAAAATAACTCTCCCCGTCGTCCCTGCGAAAGCAGGGACCCATAACCACAGGGAGGAGTTTGGCGAAGGTTGGTCGTTCGGGATTGTCATCGCACGCTATCGATAGATCACGCGGTATGGGTCCCTGCTTTCACAGGGACGACAAGAGAGATAGATTGCCTATGAAGCTCCCTCGCCTCGCCACCTATTCCGTGAAGGGTGAAACCAAGTACGGCGCCGTCCTTGAGGGCGGCATCGTCGATCTCTCCGCACGCCACGCAAAAGACTATCCGACGCTGCGCGAGGTGATCGCGGCCGGAAAGCTCGTGAGCCTTGCCGAAGAGGCCGCCAGCCGCGCGCCGGATCACGCGCTCGGCGATATCACATGGTTGCCGCCGGTGCCCGCGCCGGAAAAGATCATCTGCATCGGCGTCAACTATCCCGACCGCAATGCCGAGTACAAGGACGGCCAGGACGCACCGAAATATCCGAGCATGTTCATGCGCTCGCCCCGCTCCTTCGTCGGCCACGACACGCCTTTGGTGCGCCCGCGCGCGTCAGCGCAGCTCGACTACGAAGGCGAGATCGTGCTTGTCATCGGCAAGGCGGGCCGACACATCGCGGAAAGTGCCGCGCTCGATCACATCGCGGCGCTCACGCTCTGCAACGAAGGCTCGGTGCGCGACTGGCTGCGCCACGCCAAGTTCAACGTCACGCAGGGCAAGAACTTTGATTCCAGCGGCAGCCTCGGCCCGTGGCTGGTGCCCTACACCCGGGAAGCGCAGATCGCCGACATTCGTCTGACCACGCATGTCAACGGCGAGCTCAGGCAGGAGGACCGGACCAGCCGGCTGATGTTCCCGTTCCGCTATCTCATCAGCTATATCTCGACCTTCGCGACGCTGGTCCCCGGTGACATCGTTGTGACGGGCACGCCGACCGGTGCCGGTGCGCGGTTCGATCCGCCGCGCTATCTGACGCCCGGCGATGTCATCGAGGTCCAAGCCGAAGGCATCGGCATGCTACGGAATGGCGTCGTCGACGAAGCCTGACAACAATCGAAATGGAATAGTGCAATGACCACCCTCACCGGCGGCGAAGCGATCGTAAGCGGCCTTGTCGCCCACGGCGTCGACACCGTGTTCGGCCTGCCCGGCGCGCAGGTCTACGGCCTGTTCGACGCCTTCCACCAGGCCCAGCTCAAGGTGATCGGCGCGCGGCACGAGCAGGCCTGCGGCTACATGGCGTTCGGCTATGCGCGCTCCAGCGGCAAACCCGGCGTGTTCAGCGTGGTGCCCGGCCCCGGTGTGCTCAACGCCAGCGCGGCGCTGCTGACCGCCTACGGCTGCAACGAGCCGGTGCTGTGCGTGACCGGCCAGGTGCCGACGCAGTTTCTTGGCAAGGGCCGCGGCCATCTGCACGAAATGCCGGACCAGCTCGCCACCTTGCGCACCTATGTCAAATGGGCCGACCGCATCGAAACGCCCGGCAACGCGCCGACGACCGTATCGCGCGCCTTCCAGGAAATGACGTCCGGCCGTCGCGGCCCCGCCTCGGTCGAGATGCCCTGGGACGTCTTCACCCAGCGCGCGGACACCTGTGCCGCAAAGGTGCTGGAGCCGCTGCCCGCGCCATTGCCCGATCCTGATCTGATCACGCAGGCGGCCGCGGTGATCAGGAGCAGCAAGGCGCCGATGATCTTTGTCGGCAGCGGCGCGATCGAGGCGCGCGACGAAATCCTCGAGCTCGCCGAGATGATCGATGCACCCGTTGTCGCCTTCCGCAGCGGGCGCGGCATCGTCTCCAACGCGCATGAGCTGGGGCTCACGATGGCTGCCGCCTACAAGCTATGGCCGAAGACCGATCTCATGATCGGCATCGGCTCGCGGCTGGAGCTGCCGACCATGTCGCGCTGGCCGTATCGGCCCGACGGCTTGAAGAGCATCCGCATCGACATCGATCCCGTCGAGATGCGGCGCTTCATCTCCGACACCGCCATCGTCGCCGATGCCAAGACTGCGACCGCCGATCTGATCGAAGCGGTCAGCAAGGCCGGCTACAGCAAGTCCGCCGGCCGCCGCGCCGCGATCCGGGAGGCCACTGCGGCCGCGCTGGCAGAGATCCAGAGCATCCAGCCGCAGATGGCGTATCTCAACATCCTGCGCGAGGTGTTGCCGACCAACGCCATCGTCACCGATGAATTGTCGCAGTTCGGCTTCGCCTCCTGGTACGGCTTTCCGATCTACGAGCCGCGCACCTTCATCACGTCAGGCTATCAGGGCACGCTCGGCTCGGGCTTCCCGACCGCGCTCGGCGCCAAGGTCGCCAATCCCGACAAGCCGGTGGTGGCGATCACCGGCGACGGCGGCTTCATGTTCGGCGTGCAGGAGCTTGCCACCGCCGTGCAGTTCAACATCGGCGTGGTGACGCTGGTGTTCAACAACAACGCCTATGGCAATGTCCGCCGCGACCAGCGCGAGCGCTTTAATGGCCGCGTGGTGGCGTCCGATCTGGTCAATCCGGATTTCGTCAAGCTCGCGGAGTCCTTTGGTGTGGCTGCTGCGCGCGTCACCGCGCCGGACCAGTTCAAGGCGGCGATGGAAAAGGCGCTGGCCCATGGCGGGCCATATCTGATTTCCGTGGAGGTGACGCGGGATTCGGAAGTCAGCCCCTGGGCGTTCATTCACCCACCGAAGCCGTAGAGCTTCTCACGGGCTCTTCCCGGTCGCCGCCTCGCCCGGCGAGCCGATCATGTCATCGGCCACGCGAGCAATCAGGTCCTCGATACCGGTGGGAAAACTTATGCCGTGAGCATCCTCGTCAGCCATGTATACGATGGCGCGCTCCGGCCTGGAAGGTATCCAAAATTCGTACTTGGCGCGCCACAATACCAAATGAGCAAAAAGGGTCTGCAATCTTACTGAGAGCTCTTTGGCCTGTTGTTGTCTGCCTCCGCCTTTGAAATAATCGTCCTTCGAAAGCCAATCGATGATTTGCAAGTTCAGTGGGTACAAACAGTTGCTCGTATAATTGCGGATGACGCCATGCTCTAACTTCTGTCGGTCGTCCAAAGAGAGATATCCCTGGGCAAGAACGTTGTCATACGACCCATCTAGCTCCGGATGAGCACGGGTGATTTCGTCGCAGAGCCGCCGTGCCAGCGCGTTCTGTATAATGAAGGCCTTCCTCGTCGCCAGCAGCAGGGATAGCAGGTGAACAAGCTGAGCGCGCCGCGCAGTACGGGCCGCCCTCCATTGAAGAGCACTTTCGATCGCAAGCTTCGAGACATACCCCAAGGCTGCAATCACAGCACCGATCAGCGCGGTGCTCAGCCATCCCGGTATTTGCTGCATGGGCCCCTCGACTTTCGTACTCGGGTAGCCCCCAAGTCTAGGCGATTTCCTGCGAGCAAGCACTCTGCTTGATTCACCGCGTCCGGCGAAACGTCAAATTGATCCGCTTCCTTCCCAGCAGCGCGTGCTCGCCATCGGCGAGCGGCGCGACGCCGTGATAGGCGAGCCTGCTGGGCCCGCCCCAGACGACGACGTCGCCATGGACGAGCCGGAAGCGGCGCGGCTTGTCGCTGCGCGCCAGGCCGCCGAACAGGAAGGTCGCGGGCAGCCCAAGCGAGACCGAGACGATCGGCGCCGAATAGTCCAGCTCGTCCTTGTCCTGATGCAGCGACAGCCGCGTGCCGGACTCGTAGCGATTGACGAGGCAGGCATCGGGCGCAAAGCCGGCAAAGCCGCCCTGCTCCGCGGCGCGCCGGGCTAGGTCGCGCAACACCGCCGGCATCGCGGGCCATGGCGCGCCGGTTCGCGGATCGATGGGATCATAGCGATAGCCGGTGTGATCGGTGATCCAGCCGCGCTCGCCGCAATTGGTCATCGCCACCGACATCAGGTGGCCGCCGGGCGTGGTCATGCGGCGGAACGGCGACTGCGTCACGATCGCGCGCACGGCGGCGATCAGCTCGCTCTCGATCGGCCTGACGAATCCGCGCAGCAACACGGCGCCGTCGCCAATCTCCTCGCGCGACGGCTGTGCCTCGGCGGCCGTGTCGAACAGATCACCCGTCAATCGCAGCGCTCACTTGGCATCATGGAAGATCACACCCAGCGTGTGGCGCTGGCCGGACCTGATCCGGCTGACGCCGTGGCGGAGATTAACGCGGTAGGTGCCGCGTGTCCCCTGCACTGGGCGGTGATGCACGGCGAAAGCGACCGCATCGCCCTGCATCAGCGGCACGACCTCGGCGCGCGACTGCATGCGCGGGCGCTGCTCGGTCAGCACGAACTCACCGCCGGTAAAATCGCGTCCCGGCTCGGACAAGAGGATAGCGACCTGGAGCGGAAACACGTGCTCGCCATAGAGATCCTGGTGCAGGCAATTGAAGTCGCCCGCCTCATATTGCAGCAGCAGCGGCGTCGGTCGCGCCTGGCCTGCCTCGTGGCAGCGCTCGAGGAACGCCGCGTGCGCGGCGGGATAACGGATATCGATCCCCATCGCCTCGTTCCAACGATTGGCAACGCCCTGAAGGTGGGCATAGAGCGCCGGGCGGAGCTCCGCGATCAGATCGGGCAGCGGGTAGGAGAAATATTTGTACTCGCCACGGCCAAACCCGTGGCGACCCATGACGATGCGGCTGCGGAAGCCCGCATCATCAGGATAGAGCGCGGCGATGGCGCGGCATTGGTCCGGCGTCAGCAGATCCTTCAGGACGGCGCTGCCCTGGGCGTCGAGCTCGGCAGTGATTTGCGGCCAGTCGAGGGCGTCGACGTGGGCGGCGAGGTCGACTGAGGGCTTAGGGGGTGATTTGCGTGCCGTTGCTGTCATGACTGCCACCTTCGCAAGACCGGCCCGCCCTTTGCCACCCGATTCCCGACTATCTCCTCGTCATTGCGAGCGCAGCGAAGCAATGCAGAGTCTTTCCGCAGAGGGATCCTGGATTGCTTCGTCGCAAGGGCTCCTCGCAATGACGGCGGAGAGGTATCAGCCCCTCACCGGCAGCGTCGCCACGTCATACCCGTGCTTGATCGTCCGTTTCAGCACGGGGTCCTCGAGCTCGAACTCGAAGCGATCGGCGGGGCGGATGCCGCCCTTGGCCGCAAAGGTGCCGCCGAACATGGCGCAGCCGTCGGGGAACTTGCTACCCTCAAAGCCGCGCGCGATGAGGTCGGCGACCGGCAGCATCGCGTCGAGCGTGCCCTCCTGGTAGAGCACGCGCTCGCCCTTGATGGTGGCATAGGAGCGCAGGATCATCCTGTCCCAATGGCCGATGACGTCCTCGAGCTCCCAGAGCGTGGATGCGACCGGCTTGTCGCACATCTGCTTGGAGACCGTGACGTTGTAGGCCTCGACCTTGCGGTCGGTATGGTCGGAGCCGCAGCCGACGAAGATGCGACCCTGCCAGCCGATCAGCACGAATTCGACCTCGCCGGAGGAATCGCCGCCGCAGCATTCGATGCGGTCTTCTTGGGTCAGCCGCCGCGCCGAGGCGCGGTAGTAGATCGGCGTCGAGGCCGGCGGGGCGATGCCCATCTCTTGCAGCTCGGCGATGTGCTTGTCGCGCGCGACGGGATCGCGCCCGGTCCAGCCGGCAATGACCATCTGGTCGATCGCCAATGTCAGCGGCGTGGTGGTGTCCTGGGCGTCAACGGTGAAAGTCAGGTCAAACACGAATTACGGCCTCCATGCCGGCAGCAAGCTCGAAAATACGACGGTCCGATCCGCCCGCGCCCGCCAGCATCAGGCCGACGGGAATTTCGCCCTCGCGATGCGCGGGCAGCGAGATGGCGCAACCGTCGATCATGTTGATGAGGGTGCAATTGCGCAGCGCCCGCAGGTTTTCCCTGGTGAACGCCTTGTCATCGGCGAGATCGGAAATCTTCGGCGGGGTGTTGGCGGTGGTGGGCAGCACCAGCGCGTCATAGGGCGCGATGCGCGCATTGACGCGGGCGATCAGCGAGCGGCGTTCGTTGAGGAGATCGATGTAATCGGCCGCGCTCTGCGCCTCGCCGCGCATGATGCGCACGGAGACCCGGGGGTCGTAGACGTCGCCCTTGGCCGTGATGAGGTAGCGATGCCAGGCATAGCTTTCGGACGCCGCAAAGCCGCCCTTGGCGTTCATCGGGCCGATGTCGTGAAATTCGGCCATCTCGATGCGCTCGATGATCGCACCGTGATCGGCGAGGCTCTTGAGCGCGCGCTCGAACGTCGAGGCCACGTCCGCGTCGAGATCATCGAGCGCAATCGTGGTCGGCACTGCGAGCCGCATGCCCTTTACCGGCCGCGGCTTCAGCGGGACGATCGGCTCGTTCGCGAGCACGGCATCGAGAATGGCACAGCAGCTGACCGACCGCGCCAGCGGCCCGATGCTGTCGAGCGAGAAGGACAGCGGCACGGAGCCGTCCAGCGGCACGCGGCGCTGCGTCGGCTTGTAGCCGACGATGCCGTTGAAGGCGGCCGGAATCCGGCAGGAGCCGCCGGTGTCGGTGCCGAGCGCGCCATGCGCCATGCCGTCAAGCACGGACACCGCGGCGCCCGAGGACGAGCCGCCGGGCACGTGTCCCTCGGCCCGGTTCCAGGCGCCCTTCGGCGTGCCGTAGTGCGGATTGATGCCGATGCCGGAATAGGCGAACTCGGTCATGTTGGTCCGCCCGATCACGACGAAGCCGGCCTTGCGCAGCCGCGCCACCGTCGCGGCGTCCTGATCGGCCGGCGCAGAATCGTCGAGCGCGCGGGAGCCGGCGCGCGTGACCTGGCCCTTGATGTCGAAGAGATCCTTGATCGAGACCGGGATACCGGCATAGCGCGACGGCGCCGCCTTGACCTTGCGCAAGCCGTCCATCGCATCCGCGGCTGCGAGCGCGGCATCCTTGTCGACGTGGATGAAAGTGCGCTGGCCCTCGCCAGTCGGGTCGGCGATCCTGGCGAGGCATGCCTCGACCAGCTTGCGGGAGGTCGTGCGGCTGCTTTCGAGGTCGTCGGCGAGTTTCGCCAGTGTCGGAAAATCGGGCATGTCTGTCTCACGGAATATTGCGCGCGCAATCTATAGCGCCGCCTCGGTTCGACACAAGCATTGTGCGCATGATGGCATGCATGCGCATTGCTGGACCGTTGACGCGCGATGGTCGATTGTCGCATCAAGATCGAAACAGCCAGGCGTGAAGCCCAGGCCTTAGCAAGAATTGCCTTTGGGAGGGTTTTCCGACATGGCCGAACCGCAGCGCGCGCGCCCGAAACCGACGCCGGAGACCCAGCATTTCTGGGACGGCACGAAAGCGGGCGAATTGCGTTTGCAGCGCTGCGACGCCTGCGCGCATGTCTATTTCCCGCCGCGCCCGTTCTGCCCGTCCTGCGCCTCGCGCAAGGTCAGCATCTTCAAGGCGAGTGGCAAGGGTTTCCTCTACAGCTACGTGATCAATCATCGTCCCGCCGCGCCCGGCTTCACGCCGCCTTATGCGATCGCGGTGGTCGAGCTTGCCGAAGGACCGCGGATGATGAGCAACATCATCGATTGTCCGCAGACGCCGGAGGCGCTCGAGCTCGACATGAAGCTCGAAGTTGCCTTCGAGGCGCTCGACGACAAGATCACCCTCCCCGTGTTCCGTCCGGCGAAGGGATAGGCCATGCGCAGCAACCAGGTTGCCGTCGTCGGCGCGGCCGAGACCACCGAACTCGGTGTCATCCCCAATATGTCGCAGCTCCAGCTCCACGCGGATGCGGCGCTCAACGCCATCGCGGATGCCGGGCTGAAACTCTCCGACATCGACGGCTTTGCCACCGCGGTCGAAACGCCGCAGCAGGTCTGCCATTATCTCGGCATTAAGCCTACCTGGGTGGACGGCACCTCGGTCGGCGGCTGCTCGTTCATGCTGCACGTTCGCCATGCCGCCGCGGCGATCGAGGCCGGTCTCTGCAAGACCGTGCTGATCACCCATGCCGAGAGCGGCAAGTCGATGATCGGCAAGGCGCCGCGCTCGGTCCCCGCCGACAGCCTGCAAGGACAGTTCGAGGCGCCCTACGGCATCTACGGGCCACCCAGCATGTTCCCGATCCCCGTGCTGCGCTTCATGAAGACCTACGGCATCACGCATGAGCAGCTCGCCTCGGTGGCGGTGGTGCAGCGGGAATGGGCGGCCAAAAATCCCCGCGCGATGATGAAGGACCCGATCACGGTCGCTGATGTCCTCAACTCGCGCATGATCGCCTATCCGTTCCGGCTGCTGCAGTGCTGCCTCGTCACCGACGGCGGCGGCGCGCTGATCCTGACCTCGGCCGACCGCGCCAAGGATTTTCCGAGGAAGCCCGTCTACATCATGGGCACTGGCGAGAGCGTGGAGACGCCGATGGTCAGCCAGATGGAGACTTTCAACTCCTCGCGCGCATTCAAGACCGCCGGCCCCCTCGCCTTCAAGGAAGCCGGCATCGCGCACCGGGATGTCGACCATCTCATGATCTACGATGCATTTGCGCATCTGCCGCTGTTCGGCCTTGGCGACCTCGGCTTCATGCCGCACGAGGAAACCGGCCAATTCATCGCGGATGGCAACACGCGGCCCGGCGGCAAGCTGCCGCTCAACACCAATGGCGGCGGCCTGTCCTACATGCATTCGGGCATGTACGGCATGTACGCACTCCAGGAGAGCGTGCGCCAGATGCGCGGCATCGCGCCGGCGCAGGTGCCGAACGCGAAGATTTCGGTGTGTCACGGCGTCGGCGGCATGTTCGCGGCATCAGGCACGATCGTGTTTACGAACGAGAGGTAACGACTGTCATTCCGGGGCGTCGCGTCAGCGACGAGCCCGGAATCCATAACCACGATCGGGAGTATGGATTCCGGGCCTGCGCCTTGCGGCGCATCCCGGAATGACGGCGGAAATTGGAACGGCTAGCGGAGAACTCACATGACAAAATCACTGCAAGACAAGGTCATCATCGTCACCGGTGCAGGCCGCGGCATCGGGCGCGAGATCGCGCTGCTCTGCGCGGCGGAGGGCGCCAAGGTCGTCGTCAACGACCCCGGTGTTGCCGCTGACGGCGCCGGTTCCAGCGCTTCGCCCGCCGAGGAGGTGGTCGACGAGATCAAGAAGCGCGGCGGCATCGCGGTGCCCAATTTCGAGTCGGTGGCGGAAGCTGTCCCCGCCAGCAAGATCGTGAAGACCGCGACCGATCATTTCGGCAAGCTCGACGGCGTCGTCAACAATGCCGGCATTTTGCGCGACATGATCTTCCACAAGATGAGCGTGGAAGCGTTCGAGGCCGTCATCAAGGTTCACCTGATGGGCTCGTTCTACGTTAGCCACGCCGCGGCGCGGATCTTTCGCGAGCAGGAGAGCGGCTCCTTCGTGCACTTCACCTCGACCTCCGGCCTGATCGGCAACTTTGGCCAGGCCAACTACGCCGCGGCCAAGCTCGGCATCATCGGGCTGTCGAAGTCGATCGCGCTCGACATGGGCCGCTTCAACGTCCGCTCCAACTGCGTCTCGCCGTTTGCCTGGACCCGCATGATCGGCACCATCCCGACCGAGACCGAAGCCGAGAAGGCGCGCGTCGAGAAGATCAAGCAGATGGGACCGGAGAAGATCGCACCGATCTGCGCCTATCTGCTCTCCGATGCCGCCAAGGACGTCTCCGGGCAGATCTTCGGCGCACGCATGAATGAGCTGTTCCTGTTCAGCCAGAATCGCCCGCTGCGCTCGGTTCATCGCAGCGAAGGCTGGACGCCGCAAACGATCGCGGAACACGGCATGCCGGCACTGAAGGGCTCGTTCTACAAGCTCGACCGTTCCGCCGACATCTTCCCCTGGGATCCCGTCTAGCCGTTTTCCCAGCAATTGTTGCATTGCGATCTCCGGTTGTCCGACCGGAGATCGCCCGCATTACGCCCGATTGCGGGCGAATGGCTTCCTTCCAACAAAAAACGGGAGGCGACTATGACAAAATCACTGACCAATTCTACTGGTACTGATGAGCCGTGCCTTGGACGCCGCACCCTCTTGAAGGGCGCGGCAGCGGCGGTAGCCGCGACGGGCGTCACCATGAACGCAGCCCTGGCCGCCTCCGTTACGCCGTTCGGCCAGACCGGCACTCCGACGATATCGACGGCCCCGTTGCCCTTGGGACCGCTTCCCGGCAGCCGCTACCCGGACTCCCGTCTGGAATCCGCGAAGAAGGGGCCGCCAACGTTCGGGCCTGCCGACTTCCCGGCCTTCGCCGGCACCATGGCGGTCGAGCGTGTTGCAACCGGCTTCCGATGGGCCGAAGGTCCCGTGTATTTTGCAGCCGGACGATATCTGCTGTTCAGCGACATCCCCAACAATTGCATCATGCGCTTCTCGGAGGATGACGGTCATACCAGCGTCTACCGTCAACCCTCGATGAACTCGAACGGCAACACGATCGATCGCGAAGGACGCCTGATCACGTGCGAGCATAGCGGGCGGCGTGTGACGCGCACCGAACTCGACGGCTCGATCACCATCATTGCCGACAAATTCAATGGCAAACGACTGAACTCGCCGAACGATGCGGTCGTTACCGCCGATGGCGCGATCTGGTTCACCGATCCGGCCTACGGCATCGGTGGCTTCTATGAGGGCATCAAGGCCGACCCCGAGCAGGAGAAGAAGAACGTCTACCGCGTCGACCCGAAAACCGGCGACGTCAAGGTCGTCATCGACGATTTTGTGGAGCCCAACGGGATCACCATCTCGCCCGACGAGAAGAAGCTCTACATCTGCGAGACCGGATTCACGGACGGACCGGACAACCCATCGCATATCCGCGTGTTCGACCTCGACGTGGCGGCGGGGAAGGTGTCGAACAGCAAGGTCTTCGCCGAGATGCCAAAGCCGAGCATCACCGACGGCGTCCGCTGTGACACCGAAGGACGGGTCTGGTGTTCGGTGGGCTGGGGCGATCCGAACGAAGACGGCGTGCGCTGCTATACGGCCAACGGCCAACTGCTTGGCAAAATTCACATCCCGGAAACCGTCGCCAACCTGAGCTTCGGCGGGCAGCAGCGAAACAGACTCTATATCTGTGGCTCGACATCGCTCTATGCTGTGTACACCGGTGTGCAGGGCGCACTAAAGCCGTGAACATCAACGAATAGCGAATGGTGAGTAGCGAATAGTCGACAGCGGCACGCCTTCTGTTCGCTACTCGCCCTACTACCCCGTATTCCGCAATCCGGCCGAAATGCCGTTGATCGTCAGCTGAATCCCGCGCAGCACCTGCTCGTCCGGGTTCTGCGCGCGATGCTCTTTCAGCAATTCGACCTGCACGTGGTTGAGCGGATCCAGATAGGGGAAGCGGTGGCGCACCGAGCGCTCCAGCAGCGGGTTGCCCTGGAGCAGCCGGTCCTGGCCCATGATGTCGAGCAGCGTCTCGATGCAGGAATGCCATTCGCGACGGATGCGGCCGAAGATTTTTTCGCGGAGCGCTTCGTCCGGCACCAGTTCGGCATAGCGCGAGGCGATCGCGATCGAGCTTTTGGCGAGCACCATGTCCATGTTCGACAGCAGCATGCGGAAGAACGGCCATTCCCTGTAGAGCTCTTTCAGGAACGGCATGCCCTTGTCGGGATGCTCCGCGATCCACTGCTCGACCGCGCTACCAAAGCCATACCAGCCCGGCAGCATCAGGCGGCACTGCGCCCAGGAGAACACCCAGGGAATGGCGCGCAGATCTTCGATCGCGCGGGTCTTCTTGCGCGAGGCCGGACGGCTGCCGATATTCAGCGTCGCGATCTCGTTGATGACGGTGGAGGCCCAGAAATAATCGACGAAACCGTCGGTCTCGTAGACGAGGCCGCGATAGGCCTTGAAAGCCAAATTTGAAAGCTCGTCCATCGCGGTGAGATATTCGCGGCGCGGCGCGCTCTGGCGCGGATGCAGCAGGCTCGCCTCCAGCGTTGCGGCGGCGAGTATCTCCAGATTGTTGCGGCCGACTTCGGCGTTGGAATATTTCGACGAGATGATCTCGCCCTGCTCGGTGATGCGGATCTGCCCGTTCACCGCGCCGCCGGGCTGCGCGATGATGGCGTCATAGCTCGGACCGCCGCCGCGGCCGACCGAGCCGCCGCGGCCGTGGAACAGGCGCAGCCGCACGCCGTGGCGCTCGAACACGTCGACGAGGCCGATCTCGGCCTTGTAGAGTTCCCAGCCCGAGGTGACGAAGCCGCCATCCTTGTTCGAGTCGGAATAGCCGAGCATGACCTCCTGCACGCTGCCGCGGCTGTCGACGAGGCGGCGGTAATCGTGCAGCGACAGCATGCGATCCATGATGGCGCTGGAGGCCTGCAAATCCTCGATGGTCTCGAACAGCGGCACGATGTTGATGGCGCTGCGCCCGGAAGGATGAACGAGGCCGACCTCCTTGAGCAGCACGGCCACTTCGAGCATGTCGGACATGCCCTTGCACATCGAGATAATGCATTGGGGAATGGCGTCCGAGCCGAACTTCGCATGCGCCTCCGCGGCGGAATGGAAGACGTTGAGCTCGCCCATGGTCTCGTCGCTGTATTTGACGAATGGCGAGACCAGCGAGCGCGTGCTGCGCAGCTCGTTGGTGAGCAGCGAGATGCGCGCGTCCTCGCCCAGCGCGAGGTAGGACATGCCGGGGTTCGCGGCGTCCATCAGCTCGGCGATGGTACGTTCGTGCACGGCAGAATTCTGGCGGATGTCGAGCCGCGCCAGGTGGAAGCCGAAGCAATCCACCGCACGCCGCAAGAGCCGCAGCCGGCCGCGAGCGATGACGCGGGCATTGTTGGAGATCAGCGAGCGGTGCAGCACGTCGAGATCGGCCTGCAGCTCCCTAACGGTCTCGTAAGGCCTGCCCTTGCCGACCGGCCGACGCGTGATCTCGACCTCGAGCTTTTCGGCCGTCGCCGTCAGGCGCGCATAGATGCCGGAGACCGCGAGACGATAAGGCTCGCCGCTCCGGTGCGGCGAGGTGTCGGGCGAGCGTTCCGCCAGCGTCCGCAGCTCCTCGGAGACGTCGGCGAGGTGCGCCGCGATCGACAGCTCCGAGCCGAGCACATGCAGCTCGTTGAGATAGAATTGCATCACCCGGCTCGACTGCAGCCGCAGCGTCCCGCGCATCACGTCGGCGGTGACGAAGGGATTGCCGTCGCGGTCGCCGCCGATCCAGCTGCCCATGCGCAGGAACGAGGCGAGCTCGCTTGCAGCCGCCTCGCCAGCCTCCTCCAGCCGGTCTTCGAGCACGTTGACCAGCCGCGGCACCTCGCGCAGGAAGGTGTAATCGTAGAACGACAGGCCATTGGCGACCTCGTCGAGCACGGTGAGCTTGGTCCGGCGCAAGAGATTGGTCTGCCACAGCGTCAGCACCTCGCGGCGAAGCTGCTCGTCGCTGGCGGCGGCCTCGTCTTCAGTCAGCGCCACACGCTCGCGGCGGTCGAGCAGGCTAGCGACCTCCATCTCGCGGTCCATGGTGCTCTTGCGGCGGACCTCGGTCGGGTGCGCCGTCAGCACCGGGCTGACCAGCGCGGTCTTGAAGAAATTGCGCAGCACATCGGAGCTGATCCCGGCGTCCCTGGCGTGGGCCAGCGTCTCTGCCAGCACGCCGGAACCGGTGCTCTGGGCGGCACTGCGGGCGCGCATCTGGCGAATGTTGTTTTGGTCCTCGGCGATGTTGGCGAGGTGGGAGAAATAACTGAAGGCGCGGACGATCCGCACCGTCTCCGAGGTCGACATGCTGTCGAGGATCTGCTCGAGCTCGCGGCGGGCGAGCCGGTCCTCGTCGCGGTGGAACCGGATCGAGGTCTGGCGGATGCGCTCGACCAGGTCGAACAACTCAGCACCTTCCTGGTCGCGCACGGTGTCGCCCAGGATGCGTCCGAGCAGGCGGATGTCGTCACGCAGCCGCGCATCTGCCTCCAGCGCCTGGGCGTCCTCAGCGCGGTTAGGCCGGTTGTCAATGGCGTCGGGTGGCACGGTCTGGAGGGACATGGCTCGCTTCCTTGTTCGAGCTCGCTTCGCTGCCCGGCTCAGCCGAGTGTGCAAGTTTTTTGCCGCAGCGCAAGATGAAGTTGGGGGCGGCGCACACTGAAAGGGACGATCGCTTGAGGCTAGGCCGGCACGATCACCTTGCCGATCGGCCAGAGCGCGATGCCGGCGAGCTTCAGATGGGCCCAGGCGAAGGGGATGCCGATGATGGTGATGGCGAAGATCACGGCTGTCAGCACGTGGCCGAGTGCCAGCCACCAGCCGGCCAGCACGAACCAGATAATGTTCCCGATCACCCCGAGCGGGCCGGTGCCGATATCGCCCATACCGGTGACCTCGTCGCGGTTGACCGCGCGCGAGCCGAACGGCAGCAGGGCGTAGACCGCGATGTTGAACGCCGCCCGCGCCCAGGGAAGGCCGATGATGGTAATGGCCATGATGACGGAAGCCACCAGCCAGCCGAATGCCATCCAGGCACCGCCGATGAGAATCCAGATCACGTTGAGCAGAATGGAAACGGGGGCCATTAGATTTAGGAACCTTGGGATGATCCGGGGTCAATGAGCCCTCTTATAGCACGACCTCCGCGGTCATAGTCCATGACGCCGGCTGCGTTCGGCACGCAGCGATGTGCCGACAAATCCGACATCCTCGATCCCGCGCGAAATTTCCCTTGCGCAGAGCCACAGCGTCACCGCGGCGGCACCGATCGCGGCCAGCCCCGAGATCAGAACAGGATTGGGACAGAATATGACGAGAAGATTATCGAGTGGAACGGACCCGGTTGGCCAGCGCGGACTGCAAGAAGATGCCAGAGCCAAACCGCACAGCAGGATGGTGACAGCATTCGCTCCAGCCAGGGCGACCACGACGATCGCAAGACCCTTCTTCATGGAGAGGACGAGATCAACCACCTTCACGACCGCACAGCATGCGACCACGACAACGATGGCCAGGCCCCATCCGGAAATCCCGGCGGCGATGGCCTGACCGCTCCAAGCCCACGCAGCAGCAACACAGGCCAACAGAGTGAGATTGACCTTCACGGCTTCGGGAAATTTGCAACGAAGCGCGTAAGGATTCGCCTTCTCGATGAGGTCCAGCAATGCGCAGGCGATCAATCCGGCCGCAAAGCCGCCGAGATGGACGCCCCAGTCGATCCGCGAATTGCCGAGCGCAAACGCGATGTTCAATCCGATGTTGATGGCGAAGAAGTCGAACCTGACGTCGAGCTTGCCGAGGATCCACAGGCAGAGCAGCGCACCCAAAATGCCCGACGTGGCGCCGGACGCGCCGACGGTCAAATAGGGCGTGGAATGAATGCCATTGCCGATGACGGCGCCGAACACCATCGCGCAGAGATAGATGATGAGGAAATAGGCCGGTCCCACTCGCCGCTCGAGATGTCCGCCCCACAGCACGAGGCACAACATGTTCATGGTGAGGTGGACGAAGTTGACATGCAGGAAGCCATAGGCGAGCAGGCGCCAGTACTCATGCCGCGCGATTGCGCCCGAATACATGCCGCCATAGCGATACAGCAACTCTGCCGGCGCCGCCGGACTGCCTGCCTGGATGAAGCAGAATCCCGACGCCAGGACGGTCACCGTCATCAGCGCGTAAAGGGCCGCATGAGGAACTTCGAAGAAGCTGGCGCGGTATGAGGGCATCGGCGATCGCAAGCGGTTGGCGTGGGAACGTCAACCTAGCCGAGCCGATTACTGATTGCTACTCCAGCGTGCGCGATCAGGCGGCGCCTACCGCCCCTCGAACTTCGGCTCACGCTTCTCCATGAACGCCTTCATGCCCTCGGCCATGTCCTGTGTCTTGAACAGCGGCAGAAGCTGGAGGTAGACGCGGTGAACGTGATCGGAGAAGTTCTCGTTGAGGCCCATCCGCATCATGCGCTTGGAGGCCTGCACCGCGAGCGGCGCGTTGGCTGCGATTTCGCGGGCGATGGCGCGGGCGCGGCCCATCAAGTCGGCATCCGGCACGACCTCGTTGGCGAGGCCCCATTCCAGACACTCGCGGGCGCTGAGCGTCCGGCCGGTGAAGATCAGCTCGGAAGCCTTGGCCCAGCCGAGCATCCGAGGCAGCAGCCAGGTGCCGCCGGATTCCGGCACGACGCCGCGCTTGACGAAGGCCGCCGCAAGCTTCGAGGACTCCGCCATGATGCGGATATCGCAGCCGAGCGCGGTGTCCATGCCGTAACCGGCGGCGCCGCCGTTGACGGCGCAGATGGTCGGCTTGTCCATCGCCTGAAGCACGGTCGGCGGCGTGTTGCGCAGATTGATCGTGGTCGGCGAAGACGCGGCACTGAGGCCATTGCCGTCGCGCTCCCGACGCAAATCGAGGCCGGCGCAGAATGCCCGCCCCTTGCCGGTGAGGATCACGACCCGGACGTTGCGGTCCTCATTGGCCTCGGTCAGCAGCCGCGCCAGATCGTTCAGCATCGGGCCGGAGATCGTGTTCATGCGCTCCGGCGCATTCAGCGTGATCACCGCGATGTGGTCGGCGACTTCGTAGAGGACTTCGTTTGCGGCGTCGGTCATGACAAATGTTTCCCCGTCCCGTATCTCGTAGGGTGGGCAAAGGCGCGAAGCGCCGCGCCCACCATCGATGCCTTGCGACCGTAATGGTGGGCACGCTTCGCTTTGCCCACCCTACGCAGTGTCAGATCTTCCGCCCCGCCTGCTCCCAATAGGGATCACGCAGGCGGCGCTTGAAGATCTTTCCTGAGTCTTCGCGCGGCAGGCTCGTGCGGATCTCGATATGCTTGGGCACCTTGTAGTCGGCGAGCGACGTCTTCAGCCTTGCACGGACATCGGACGCATCAAGCGTGACACCCGGTTGCGGCTCGACCACCGCCATCAGCGCCTCGCCGAACTCGGCATCCGGGATGCCGAACACGGCGCAATCATGCACGCCGGGCACGGCATGCAGCACGGACTCGATCTCGGCCGGATAGATGTTGACGCCGCCTGAGATCACCATGTCGCGCTTGCGGTCGCAGATGAAGACGTAGCCGTCCTTGTCGATATAACCAACGTCGCCCGAGGTGATGAAACCGCCGCGGTCGATCTCGGCACGTTTCTCCGGCTTGTTGTGGTAGGTGAAGTCGGCCATCCCGGCCATGCGGGAATAGATCTCGCCGATCTCGCCCACGCCCAGCACGCGGCCGTCGTCGCCGATGAAGCGCAGTTCGGCGCCCGGCGAAATCCTGCCGACCGTGCCGGGCTTGTTCAGTGCGTCCTCTGATGTCGCGAAGGTGACGGCGCTGGATTCGGTCGAGCCGTAAAATTCGTAGATCACCGGCCCCCACCATTCGATCATCGCGCGCTTGACGTCCGCCGGACAGGGCGCCGCGGCGTGGATGATGTGACGGAGCGAGGAGACGTCGTATTTCTTGCGAATCGCCTCCGGCAGCTTCATCAGGCGGATGAACATGGTCGGCACCATGAAGATGGTGTCGATCGTATACCGTTCGATCAGCTCCAGGAACTCCTCGGCGTCGAACCGCGGCATCAGCACCAGCGCGCCACCGAGCTTGCCGGCGCGGATGCCGAACGAGTTCGGCGCGGAATGATAGAGCGGGCCCGGCAGGATCGCGCGGGCGCCGGGCTTGAGCCCATAGATCATCGCACGCATGCGCTCGCCGGCCGCCTGCTGGTCCGGCGTCGGTGCGTTGCGCCGCACGCCCTTGGGATGGCCCGTCGTCCCTGACGTGTAGATCATGTTCATGGGCTGCGGCACGATTGGGCCGTCATAGGGCTGGTGTTGCGCAAGCCAGGATTCGAAATCGATCGCGAAGTCCGGCGTCTTCAGGTGATCGGGGTCGATCTTGTAGTTGGACAGGATCTCCAGCGGGGTCGGCACGCTGAGCACGGTGACGCCTTTCGGGATGGCATCGCGCAGGGCGTGCAGCATGTCTGCATGCCCGATCAGCACGGACGTGCCGGTATCGCCAAGGATGTAGTTGATCTCCTCCGGCTTGAAGTGCCAGTTGATCGGCACGCCATAGGCCCCGAGCCGCATCGCGGCGTAGGCGGCTTCGAGGAAGGCGATGTCGTTGCGCATCAGCATGCAGGCGCAATCGCCCTGCTCGACGCCGATTTCGGCGAGGCCGCTCGCGATGCGACCCGCGCGGTTGGCGACTTCGGCGTGGGTACGGCGGTGCTCGCCGGAGACGATGCCGAGGAATTGGGACGTTTCGCTCATTTGTTGCTTTTTCCGATCTTTCGTCGGGTTTGAGATCTTAGTCACAACCGCGGTCGTCATTCCGGGATGCGCCGAAGGCGCAGGCTACGATGCGCAATTGCGCATCTGAGAATCCATACTCCCGATCGTGGTTATGGATTCCGGGCTCGATGCTACGCATCGCCCCGGAATGACGGGGAGTTACTAATCCACATACCTCGGCGCGCGCTTCTCCAGATTGGAGCGCACCGCTTCGGTCTGGTTCGCGCTGCCGATCAGCTTCTGCTGCTCGACCGACTCCGCGAGCAATGCGGGACCCGGATCGACCGAGAGATTGTTCAGCAGCCGCTTCGCAGCGCGGATCGCATCGGGGCTCTTGCCGGCGATCTCGCGCGCGACTTCGAGAGCCGTGGCGCGCGGATCATCGCAGATGCGCGTCGCGAGGCCATAGGCCATCGCCTCTTGCGCCGAGAAGATGCGGCCGGTGTAGGTGAGATCGCGCAGGATGTCATCGCGCACGAGCGAGGCCAGGATCGGCGTGCCCGCCATGTCGGGCACGAGGCCCCATTTGATCTCCATCACCGACATCCGCGCATCGGGTGAGAGAAAGCGCATGTCGGCACCGAGCGAGAGCTGGAACCCACCGCCGAAAGCGACGCCGTGCACGGCCGCGATCACCGGAACCCGCAACTGGCGCCAGCCCCACACCGCCTGTTGCGGAAAGTTCGCCTGGCCATGCGTCCGCTTGGTGAGATCGCGATTTTCGCCACCCGGAATTCCGTTGCCGCCCTTCTCCTTCATGGCGGCAAAACGCCCCATGTCGAGACCGGCGCAGAAGGCGCGGCCTTCGCCCGAGAGCACGACGACACGCACGCCCTTTTCCTTCGAAAGCCGGTCGGTTGCGGCAACAAGGGCTTCGAACATCGCCTGATCGAGCGCATTCATCTTGTCCGCGCGCACCAGGCGCACGTCGGCGACGCCTTCCGAGATCGAGATCGAGACGCGCTCTTCCATGGATGAATTCTCCCCTGTTCTTGTTCAGTGCCGCTTTACAGGAAGCCGGCGGCCGGATTTAGTCAATCGACCAATTAACTGACAATGCCTGCGGAGGAAACAGCCATGTTCAAGGAAAATCTTCTGGCCGGCCGGAACATCCTTGTCACCGGTGGCGGCACCGGGCTCGGCAAGTCGATGGCGGCGCGCTTCCTCCAGCTTGGAGCAGAGGTGCACATCTGCGGCCGGCGCAAGATCGTGTGCGACGAGACCGCGACCGAGCTGATGGCCGAGTATGGTGGCCGCGTCACCAGCCACGGCGTCGACATCCGCAACGCGCTCGCGGTCGAAGAGATGATCGAGACCATCTTTCGTGACTCTCCCCTCACCGATCTCATCAACAACGCGGCCGGCAATTTCATCTCGCGCAGCGAAGAGCTCTCGCCGCGCGGCTTCGATGCCGTCGCCAACATCGTGATGCACGGCACGTTCTACGTGACCCATGCGGTCGGCAAGCGCTGGATCGCCTTGAAGCAGCCCGGCAATGTCGTTTCCATCACCACGACCTGGGTGCGCAACGGCTCGCCTTACGTGGTGCCGTCCGCGATGAGCAAGTCGGCGATCCACGCCATGACGATGTCGCTCGCGACCGAATGGGGCCGGTACGGCATCCGCCTCAACACCATCGCGCCGGGCGAGATCCCGACCGAGGGCATGAGCAAGCGCATCAAGCCCGGCGACGAAGCCGGCGCCCGCACCAAGGCGATGAACCCGATGGGCCGCGTCGGCACCATGGAGGAATTGCAGAACCTCGCGGTGTTCCTGATCTCCGGCGGCTGCGACTGGATCAGCGGCGAGACCATCGCCATGGACGGCGCGCAAGCGCTGGCGATGGGCGGCAATTTCTACCAGCTCCGCGACTGGAGCGACGACGACTGGAAAACCGCGCGCGAGAGCATCATGGCGCAGAACGAGAAGGACCGGGCGAAGCGGGGGTGATGCACCCACCGCTGTCGTCCCGGGGCGCGCATAGCGCGAGCCCGGGACCCATAACCCCAGGAAGAGGTTTGGCGCGAGACCGGTAACTCCGAGTCTCCGCAAAACCTCTTCCTGTGGTTATGGCTCCCGGATCTGCGCTCCGCTTCGCTGCGCTTGTCCGGGACGACGCGGGGCCCCTCCCATCTTGTCTTCACCCGCGGATGACGCCACACTCCCAGGCATAAAAACAAGACGCCACGGGAGAGACATGTCCACCACACAGCCATTGGCGAATCTCGCCGACATGGTGCGCGAGCGCGCGACGAGCCGCGGCAACGCGACCGCCTACGAGTTCGAGGGCCGCGTCACCAGCTTTGCCGAGTTTAACGTCAAGACCAACAAGGTCGCCAACGCGTTGATCGCGATGGGCGTGAAGAAGGGCGACCGCATCGCCTATCTCGGCAAGAACAGCGACCTCTATTTCGAACTGCTGATGGGCGCGATGAAGGCGGGTGTGGTGATGGCGCCGGTGAACTGGCGTCTCGCCGGGCCCGAGGTCGCGTTCATCGTTGCGGATTGCAGGGCGCCGGCGCTGTTCGTGGGGCCGGAGTTCATCGCGCAGGTCCGCCAGATCAAGGACCAGCTGCCCAGCGTGCGCACTGTCATCACCACCGAAGGCGGCGCGCCGGAATGGCAGGATTTTACGGCCTGGCGCGATACGCAGAGGGGCGATGATCCCAGCGTGCCGATCGACACCCGGGACATCGCAATCCAGCTTTATACGTCGGGCACCACAGGCAAGCCCAAAGGCGCGATGCTGTCGCATGCGAACTTCCTCAACCTCGTGCAAACAGGCAATGCCGAGGATAAACCGGAATGGAACCGGTGGTCGACCGACGACGTGTCACTGGTGGCGATGCCGATCTTCCACATCGGCGGTTCCGGCTGGGGCGTGATGGGACTTTACCACGGCGCCCGCGGCGTGATCGCGCGCGAGTTCGATCCGACGAAGGTTTTGGATTTCTTCGAGCAATCGGGCATCACAAAGCTGTTCATGGTGCCGGCGGCGATGCAGTTCGTGGTGCGGCAGCCGCGCGCGAAGACGGTCGATTTCTCGCGGCTGAAATACATGCTGTATGGCGCCTCGCCGATTCCGGCGGCGCTGCTGAAGGAATGCATCGAGGTCTTCAAATGCGGCTTCGTGCAGATGTACGGCATGACCGAGACCACAGGCACCATCGTCGCGCTGCCGCCGGAGGACCACGTCGAGGGCCTCGAGCGGATGCGCTCGGCCGGCAAAGCGCTGCCGGGTGTCGAGATCGCGATCCTGGATGCGGACGGCAAGCCGCTGCCGCCGCGCGAGGTCGGCGAGATCGCGACGCGCTCGGGCTCCAACATGGCCGGCTACTGGAATTTGCCGGAGGCGACTGCGGCGACGCTGCGCAGCGATGGCTGGCTGCGCACCGGTGACGCCGGCTACATGGACGAGGACGGCTATCTCTACATCCACGACCGCATCAAGGATATGATCATCTCCGGCGGCGAGAACATCTACCCGGCCGAGGTCGAGAGCGCGCTGTGCGATCACCCTGATGTCGCCGAGGCCGCCGTGATCGGCGTGCCCGACGACAAATGGGGCGAGGCGGTGAAGGCCGTCGTGGTGATGAAGCCCGGCAAGCAGGCGACCGCCACCGACATCATCAACTTCACCCGCGAACGCATTGCCGGGTTCAAGACTCCGAAGAGCGTGGTGTTCCTGCCGGCGCTGCCGCGGAATCCGTCAGGCAAGATCTTGCGACGGCAGTTGAGGGAGCCTTATTGGGCGGGGAAGGATAGAAGGGTGAATTAGCCCCGCTCTATCCGCGTCGTCGTCCCGGGGCGCGCGCAGCGCGAGCCCGGGACCCATAACCACAGGGTGGAGTTTGGCGAAGACACGGAGTTGCCGTCTCGCCTCAAACTACTCCCTGGGGTTATGGGTCCCCGCCTTCGCGGGGACGACTCGGGGAGAGATCGCAGCGTCTCTCTAATGCTTCCCCGGCCCCATATACCCGAACAAAAACCCCGCCACCTTCCGCATCTGGATCTCCTCGCTGCCCTCCGTGATGCGATAGCGGCGGTGGTGGCGGTAGATGTGCTCGAACGGCTTGTGGCGTGAATAGCCCATGCCGCCGTGGACCTGCATGGCACGGTCGGCGGATTCGCAGCAGAGGCGGTTTGCCCAGTAGTTGCACATGGAGACGCGGTCGGAGAGCGTGCGCTCGATCTGCTCCTCATTGAGCTGGTCCATCTCCCAAGCGGTCTTGCGGATCAACAGGCGCAGCATTTCGGCTTGCGTCGCGAGCTCGACCAGCGGGAACTGGATCGCCTGGTTCTCGGCGAGCGCCTTGCCGAACGGCTTTCGCTCGCGCGCATACTTGACGCTCTCGTTGATGCAGTAGACGGCGGCGCCGAGCGAGCTTGCCGCCTGGCGGATGCGGTTCTGGTGGACAAAGCACTGCGCCAGCGACAGGCCGCGGCCGACTTCGCCGAACAGCGCGTCCTCAGGCACGAACACGTCCGTAAAGCTGACGCGGGGATGGTCGGTCGGCATGTTGAAGGTCCACATGTACTCCTCGACCTTCACTCCATCGCTCTTGGCCGGCACCAGGAAGCAGGTGATGCCGCGGGCATCGCCGTCATTGCCCGAGGTGCGCGCGAACAGCGCGCAATGCGTGGCGACGTGCATGCCGGTCGTCCACATCTTCTCGCCGTTGATGATCCAGCCCTTGACGTTGTCGCGGGTCGCGGGCACCGCGCGCGTCTCCATGTGGGTGGCGTCCGAGCCGTGATGCGGCTCCGTCAATCCAAAGGTGATGCGGTACTTGCCCTTGATCGAACCGTCGATCATCGCCTTCTGGTCGTCGCGGCCATAGCGATCGAGCATGGTGACAACGGGGAAATTGCCGACGATGGAGTGCTCGTTCTGGAGATCGTTGTGCAGGCCGAGACCCTTGGCGGCAAAGTGCTCGCGGATCACGGCCATCCAGAGGTTGGAGCCGTCCTTGCCGCCATATTGCTTCGGCACCGGAAAGCGCAGATGGCCGGCGGCATCCGCGAGATCCTTGGCCCTGCGCAGCAGCGCTTCCCACTCATGTCGTGGCAGGCCGCCATTGTCGAAATCGGTGCGCGCCCATTCGCGGCGATGGTCGAAGAAGCGGATGTTGTCGTCGGCTTGTTCGAGCGGCTTGATCTCGCGTTCGATGAATCGATCGAGCTCTCCGAGATAGGCGACGAGATCGGCAGGCAATGAGAAATCCACGGCTCTCTCCCGGAGTAGTTTTGTTGTTTTGCGTTAAGGCGCTACCGCGCTTTTCGCTTCGCGCGATTAAGGTGAGAAGTGCGCGCGCAAGTCAAGCAAGGCAAGGCGTGTGACAGGCGCAAGGCGCGCCCGCGCAATTCGATGGTGTCGCGGCGCTGACGCGCGCTAGTATGTCCGCAATATTCCTTCACGAGAAAATGCGGGAGCGCGCGATGGATCTGAAATTCTCAAAGGTGGAACGCAAGGGGCCGATCACGATCGTCACGCTGTCGCGGCCCGAGGTCTACAACGCGCTGCACATCGATGCGCATTTCGAGCTCAACAAGGTCTTCGACGATTTCTCCGCCGACCCCGAGCAGTGGGTCGCGGTCGTCACCGGCGCCGGCGACAAGGCGTTCTGCGCCGGCAACGATCTGAAGTGGCAGGCGGCGGGCGGCAAGCGCGGCTGGGACAAGGGCGGCTTCGCCGGCCTGACCTCGCGCTTCGACTGCGACAAGCCGATCATCGCCGCGGTCAATGGCGTCGCCATGGGCGGCGGCTTCGAGATCGCGCTCGCCTGCGACCTGATCATCGCCTCGGAGAACGCGACCTTCGCCCTGCCCGAGCCGCGCGTCGGCCTCGCCGCACTTGCCGGCGGCCTGCATCGCCTGCCGCGTCAGATCGGCCTGAAGCGCGCCATGGGCATGATCCTCACCGCGCGCCATGTCAGCGCCAAGGAGGGCCACGAGCTCGGCTTCGTCAACGAGGTGGTGCCGCAGGGCGAGGCCCTGTCGGGCGCGCTGCGCTGGGCGGAGATGATCACCAAGAACTCGCCGATGTCGATCCGCGCATCGAAGCAGACCATCCAGAAGGGCCTCGCCGTGTCGCTGGAACAGGCGATCGAGGAGCAGCGCGAATATCCGGCGGTGAAGGCGATGGTGGCCTCGCAGGATTACATCGAAGGCCCGAAGGCGTTCTCAGAGAAGCGGCCGCCGAAATGGGTGGGGAAGTAGAGCGCCGCTCTCCTCGTCACGACGACGGATGTCCCAACACCACAGGTGTCATGCCCCGGCTTGACCGGGGCATCCAGTACGCCGCGGCTTCAATGTATCTCACTGCCGTCTCTGGAATACTGGATCGCCCGCCCCTGTGCGCAATTGCGCACTAGGCGGGCGATGACAGCGGAGAATATGGCACCGTCTACCCGCCTATCGCCCCAGCTCCCGCTTGTACGACGCGTAATTCGGCTGATCGACCGCGAGCTTGTCCATCGTTGTCTGCCAGAGATGCTCGGCGAGGCCAGGCGTTGCCAGATCAACCTCACCCTTGGCGATGCGATCGGCGAGCGCGCGGTTGAGATCGGTGACCGAGCCGTCCATGCCCAGCAGCGCACGCAGCCGCTCCACCTCCTTCGCGTCACTCCCTTCCTCCTGCGTCAGCTGCCGCGTGACGAGGTCGAGGATGTTGACGGCGACGCGCAGCTTGAAGGCCTGATGGCCGGAGATCAGCGGCGTGATGTCGTTGCGGAGGAAATCGGCGACCGCCTTGGTCAGCTCGGTCGGGGTCGGTTCGTCCTGCATGTATCAGCTCCCGCGCGGCGCCAGCAGCCGCAACAGATCGATCTCGGTCTCGCTGGCGCGGCGGCCGATCATGGCGCGTTCCATCGAATGGTCAGGCCCCTCGCGGAACCGCTGCATCATGCCGCCGCACATGATGCCCCAGCGCAGCGTGCCCATCACTTCCCAGAATTTGACGCGCGCAGGATCGCATTTGCGGCCCGCGGCCTCATAGCCGGCGAACAATTCCTCGCGTGTGCCAAAACCGCCGACCGGCTTGTCGATCTCACCAAAGCGCCAGGAATTGACGCAGACCCAGCCGAGATCCTCCATGGGATCGCCGAGATGGGCGAGCTCCCAGTCGAGCACGGCGCGGACGCCGTCAGCGCCGACGATGAGGTTGCCGTTGCGGAAATCGCCGTGCACCAGCGTCGTCTCGGCGGAGGGGCCGGGATCATGGTCGCGCAGCCAGCGCAGCGCCAGCTCGAACACGGGCTTTGGCCAGTTCAGGCTGCGATAGTCGCGCTCGAACTCGCCAATCTCCTGGGTCGCGGACCGGCTGCGCAGCTCGGGCAGCTTGTCCTGCGGCAGTTTGTGCAGGCCGGCGAGCACACCGCCGATCTGCCGCGCGAGACGCGGCCGCGCCGCCGCATACTCATCATCGCGAAGAATCTTGCGGGCGATGGTCTCGCCCTCGACCCGCTGCATGATGAAGCCGGTGCCGAGATTTTCGTCCGGCGTCAGCACATGCATGACGCGCGGCGACGGCACGCCGGCCTCATAGGCAAGCTGCATCAACTGCGCTTCGGCGCCGAGACCGGCCGCCCGCGTCGGCGCGGCGCCATAGCCCTTCGGCGAGCGGCGCAGGATCGCGCCGATCGACCCATCGGGATGCTCGATGTCGAAGCGCCAGGTTTCCTGACTGGCGCCGCCGGACAGTTTTGCCGCGCCCGTGACGCCGGTCGCCCCTTCGCACCAGCGCGCGACGCTGCGGGAGAGCTCGGCCTCGATCATTTGCCTTTGAACTGCGCCGGGCGCTTCTCCAGGAACGCGCCAACGCCTTCACGGAAATCGTCCGTGTCGCCGGCGCGCAGCTGGCACTGGAATTCGAGGTTGAGCTGATCCTCGAACGAATTTTCGGGGCTGTCCCAGTAGAGCTTGCGGATCAGCGACAGCGCGACGGTCGGGCCGCTCGCCAGATCACGCGCGAGCTTCATCGCCTCCTCCATCAGCACGCCGTCGTCATAGACGCGGTTGACGAGGCCCCATTCCAGCGCCTTCTCGGCCGGCAGGCGCTCGCCCATCAGCGACAATTCGACCGAACGCGCCCGGCCGATCAGGCGCGGCAGCAGCCAGGTCGAGCCGCAATCCGGCACCAAGCCGATGCGACGGAACGCTTGAAGAAAGTAAGAGGATCGCGCACACAAAATCATGTCGCCGAGCAGTGCGAAGCTCATGCCGGCGCCGGCCGCCGGGCCGTTGACCGCGGTCACGATCGGGCAATGCAGATTGCGGATGCGGCGCAGGAAGGGATGAAAGCCGGTCTCGAGCGTCAGGCCGGCCTTGGTCTTCTTCGACTGATTGTTGCGGCCTTGCAGATTCGCGCCGGTGCAGAACGCCCGCCCCGCGCCGGTCAGCACCACGCAACGCACCTCGCCCTTCTTCTCCTCGATCGCGTCGAGCGCATCTGAGAGGCCGCCCAGCATGTCCATGGAGACCGCGTTCATCACCTCCTGATGGTCGAGCCGGAGGATCGCGACCGAGCCATCGAAATCGAGCGTGACGTGTTTGAACTGCATGGTTTCCTCGTCAGTTGGTATTAGCGATGTTTCGCAGACCGGAATTAGTTTTGCCGGGGCGCATATTTGATTTTTGTCGCGGCCTTGTCCATGGTGGTCCGAACATACCTTGTCGTCGTATCGCACAATCTTGCGCGCACAGGCTGGCGCGCGCCCGTGCCAAGAACAGGAAACGCGCCATGAACCTTTTCGACCTCAGCGGCCGCGTCGCCGTGATCACCGGCGGCAATGGCGGTATCGGGCTCGGCATCGCGCAGGCGCTCGCCAGCCAGGGCTGCAACGTCTCGATCTGGGGCCGCAATCCTGACAAGAACAAGGCTGCTGCCGCGAGCATGACGGGCCTCTCCGGCAAGGTCGACACCCGCGTCTGCGACGTCACCGATCCAGCCTCGGTCAATGCCGCGATGAAGGCGACACTCGACATTTTCGGCCGGGTCGACGGCTGCTTTGCCAATGCCGGCATCGGCGGCGGCGGCCGGCGCTCCTTCATCGAGCGCACCGAGGAAGAGTGGCGCACGATGTTTGCGACCAATCTGGACGGCGTGTTCCACGCGTTCCAGGCCGCCGCAAAACACATGACCGAGCGCGCCAATGCCGGCGATCCCTTCGGCCGGCTGGTCGCGACCTCGAGCCTCGCCTCGATCTTCGGCACTGCGCGCAATGAGCATTATGCCGCGACCAAGGCCGCGATCAACGCGCTGGTGCGCGCGCTCGGCGTCGAGCTGGCGCGTCACGGCGTCACCGCGAATGCGATCCTGCCCGGCTGGATCAAGAGCGACATGACCGCGGGCATCATGGCCAACGAGAAGTTCGTCGCCAATGTGATGCCGCGCATTCCGATGCGGCGCTTCGGCGAGGCCAGCGATTTCGGCGGCATCGCGGTGTATCTGATGAGCAAGGCGTCGTCGTATCACACCGCGGATACGTTCGTGATCGACGGCGGCTATACGGCGTTTTGAATCTCGTAGCCCGGATGGAGCGAAGCGTAATCCGGGATTTTCAAAAGCAAGCAAGACCCGGATTTCGCTGCGCTCCATCCGGGCTACAAACTCTGAGGGGAATGGGCAAATGTTCTCACACATCATGATCGGCACCAACGACCTGGACAAGGCCAAGGCGTTCTACGACCAGCTGCTCGGCACGCTCGAGGTGCGCCCGGCCAGGGTCGACGGCCATCGCATCTTCTACATCACCAAGACCGGCGTGTTCTCGGTGACGAAGCCGATCAACGGCGAGGCCGCCACGTGTGCGAATGGCAGCACCATCGGCTTTGCCGCCAACTCGCCTGAGCAGGTCGACAAGTGGCACGCCACCGGTGTCGCCGCCGGCGGAACGCCGATCGAGAATCCACCCGGCATCCGCGAGGGCGCAGGGAACAAGCTCTACATCGCTTATTTGCGCGACCTCGACGGCAACAAGATCTGCGCGATGCATCGGCTGCCGAACTGATTTAGCCGCAACCACCGCTGTCATGCCCCGGCTTGACCGGGGCATCCAGTACGCCGCGGCCTTTCGGTTCAATCACCGCCGCCTCTGGAATACTGGATCGCCCGATTAAATCGGGCGATGACAGCGGAGATTGGTGCGCGAGCACGCCGAAGCTTCGACCCCGTTCAAACAACATTTCAAACACGCTCGCGATATTCCATCGCATGGCATGGGTCGCCTGAAAAAATGTGCGCTCGCGCTTTGGCCGCGCTGCGACTATTCTGCGGCCCAACGCGATCTCAGTGACCCCGGGAGGAACAATGACAAAGCACGCCTACATACCCCGCACCACCAACTACACTCTCAATCCCGGCGACGAGCTCAACGATCTGCGCATGTCGGACCAGGTCCGGCCGCTCTACGATCACGTCAGGAAATTCATCCGCGACACCGTCGAGCCGATGTCGATCGAATTCGCCAAGGCCGGCGAAGGCAAGCAGGATCGCTGGAGCTTCACCCCGAAGCAGCTCGAGGTGCTCGAGGTCGCCAAGAACAAGGCCAAGAAGGAAGGCCTCTGGAACTTCTTCCTGCCCGACGACGAGACCGGCCAGGGCCTGAAGAATCTCGACTACGCCTATATCGCCTCCGAACTGGGCAAGAGTCCGCTGGCCTCCGAGACGATGAACTGCTCGGCGCCGGACACGGGCAACATGGAAGTGTTGGAGCGCGTCGGCACCAAGGAGCAGAAGGAGAAGTGGCTGAAGCCGCTGATGAACGGCGAGATCCGCTCAGCCTATGTCATGACCGAGCCGAACGTCGCCTCCTCCGACGCCAAGAACATTTCCACGACCGCAAAGCTCGTCGGCGACGAATGGATCATCAACGGCGAGAAATACTACATCTCCGGCGTCGGCGATCCGCGCTGCAAGATCCTCATCGTGATGGTGAAGACCAATCCGGATGCGGCGCCGAGCAAGCAGCAGTCGCAGATCCTGGTGCCGCGCGACACGCCCGGCGTCGAGGTGCTCGGGCCCATGTACGTGTTCGGCCAGGACCACGCCCCGCGCGGCCACATGCACATGCGCTTCAACAACGTCCGTGTGCCCAAGGAGAACATGCTGCTCGGCGAAGGCCGCGGCTTCGAGATCTCGCAGCTCCGCCTCGGCCCGGGCCGCATCCATCACTGCATGCGCACCATCGGCAAGGCCGAGAAGGCGCTTGATTTGATGGTGCAGCGTGGCCTCACCCGCGAGGCGTTCGGCAAGAAGATCGCCCATCTCGGCGGCAACATGCAGATCATCGCGCAGGCGCGCTGCGAGATCGAGGCGATGCGGCTGATGGTGCTCAAGGCCGCCAAGGCGATGGACGTGCTCGGCAACAAGGAGGCCCGCGTCTGGGTCTCCATGGTCAAGGCCATGGTGCCTGAGCGCGCCTGCAAGATCATCGACCAGTCGATCCAGATGCACGGCGCCAGCGGCATCTCGCACTGGACCCCGCTTGCCGAGATGTATCAGGACGTGCGCCATCTGCGCTTCGCCGATGGTCCGGACGAGGTGCACTGGATGGTGGTGGGACGCCACGAGCTGAGCATGGCGTAAAAGTCTCTGGCCTCTCCCCGCTCGGGAAGAGCCGTAGGGTGGGCAAAGGCGCGCTCTTCGCGCGCCGTGCCCACCATCGCGGCTTCGCAAGAAAGTGGTGGGCACGCTTCGCTTTGCCCACCCTACGAGAGTTTCACTCCTACGGAGCCACCATGGAATACGCCGCCAGCGACCTGACGCCACGCGAGCGCTACAAGGTGCTGACGTCCTTCATCCTGCCACGGCCGATCGCGTGGGTGACCTCGGTCGGGCCGACCGGCGTCGTCAACGCCGCGCCGTTCAGCTTCTTCAACGCCTTCTGCGAAGATCCACCGCTGTGCATGTTCGCGGCGAACCGCAAGCCCAACGGCCAGGACAAGGACACGTTCCTCAACATCCAGCGCACTGGCGAGTTCGTGGTCAACCTCGCCGACGAGCCGCTGGCGAAGGCCATGCACGAGAGCAGCGGCGACTTTCCCCCTGAAGTGGGCGAGCCTGACTATCTCGGGCTGAAGCTCGCACCATCGGCGAAGATCGCCGTGCCGCGGCTCGCCGACACGCCCTGGGCGATGGAGTGCAAGCTCTGGAAGATGATCGACGTCAACGACGATCGCCGGCTGATCATGGGCGAAGGCATCCACTTCCATATCCGCGACGAACTGTGGGACGACAAGGCGATGCGGGTGCACATGGACCGCTATCACCCGATCGGCCGCATGTTCGCCGATCGCTACTGCCGCACGGATGATCGCGTGGTGTTTCCGGCCGCGGAAGGGGGGAAGGGGAAGTAGGCCGCGCCATCGCGCTCCCTCGCCCCGTTCTTACGGGGAGAGGGCTGGGGTGAGGGGCTGCCTCCGAGAAAACAGTGTGAGTTGGACTCGCGGAGAGTCCCCCTCACCCGAATTCGATCTTCGATCGAATTCGACCTCTCCCCGCAAGCGGGGCGAGGTGAAGCGAGCACCGTTTACGTCGCGGCCGGCTCGCCGATCTTGTCCTGCGTCTTGGTGTCGAAATCGCCGGCGTCGTGGCGCTCGTGGAGCTGGCTGGCGGGATCGCCGGAGACGCGGTTGACCATGCGGCCGCGCTTGACGGCCGGGCGCTTGGCGATCTGGTCGGTCCAGCGCTGCACGTGCTTGTAGTCCTGCACCAACAGGAATTCGCCGGCGCCATAGACCAGCCCCTTGGCGAGCGCGCCGTACCAGGGCCACACCGCGATGTCGGCGATGGTGTACTCATTGCCCGCGAGGTACTCGTTGTCGGCAAGGCGCCGGTCGAGCACGTCGAGCTGGCGCTTGACCTCCATCGCAAAGCGGTCGATGGCGTATTCGATCTTGGTCGGCGCGTAGGCATAGAAGTGACCAAACCCGCCGCCGAGATAGGGCGCGCTGCCCATCTGCCAGAACAGCCAGGACATCGCTTCGGTGCGGCTCTTGATATCCTTCGGCAGGAAGGCGCCGAACTTCTCGGCAAGGTAGACCAGGATCGAGCCGGATTCGAACACCCGGATCGGCTCGGGACCGGAGCGGTCCACCAGCGCGGGAATTTTCGAGTTCGGGTTGATGTCGACAAAGCCGCTGCCGAACTGGTCGCCATTGCCTATCCTGATCAGCCAGGCATCGTATTCGGCGCCCTTGTGGCCGAGCGCCAGCAGTTCCTCCAGCATCACCGTGACCTTCACGCCGTTCGGCGTCGCCAGCGAATAGAGCTGGAAGGGATGCTTGCCGACCGGCAGCTCCTTGTCGTGGGTGGGACCGGCGATGGGCCGGTTGATGCTGGCGAACTGCCCGCCGTTCTCCTTGTTCCAGGTCCAGACTTTGGGCGGCACGTAGGCGGGGGCGTCGGTCATGCGGGGGCTCCGGCGAAAAGATGCGCCTGCATTAATTAGCCCGCGAACGGCCGATGGCAAGGGCGCAGAAATGCATTGCCGGGCGGGGCAACTCTGCGTTTCGTCATGGCAGGCCACTTCCCCGCCGTCGTTCCGGGCCCGCCGCTCTACGGCGCCCCGGAATGACGATCGGAGCGAGGCTCAGGACGCGGCCGCCGTCAGCCCCTGCTCGGCCCGCCCCAGCAAAAACCCCTCATATCCCTTCGCCGCGACCTCGTCGCAGATCCGGCGGTAGACACCGACGCCACCGATATAGGGCATGAAGATGCGCGGCTTGCCGGAAATGTTGGCACCCATGTACCAGGAATTGGCCTGCGGATAGAGCGTGCCGTGCGCGACCTCGTTGACATGGGCGACCCACTTGTCCTCGGCCTCCCCGCAAGCCTCCATGGTGGCAACACCCTGCCTGCGCATGTGGACGAGGCAATCGGCGATCCAGTCGACATGCTGCTCAATCGAGACGATCATGTTCGAGAGCACCGACGGACTGCCGGGGCCGGTGATGATGAAGAGGTTCGGAAAGCCCGCGCTCATCAGCCCGAGATAGGTCTTTGGGCCTTCCGCCCATTTCTCGTTCAGCGTCCGTCCGCCCGGGCCACTGATGTCGATCTTCGCGACCGAGCCAGTCATGGCATCGAACCCCGTCGCCATCACAAGCGCGTCGACCTCGTGGTCCTTGCCTGCGACGCGCACGGCATTCGCGGTGATCTCCTCGATCGGATTGGTCTTGATGTCGACCAGCGAGACGTTCGGCCGGTTGAAGGTCGCGAAATAATCCGTATCGATGCAGATGCGCTTGGTGCCGATCGGATGGCTGTTCGGCTGCAACAGCTTCGCGGTTTCGGGGTCCTTCACGATCTCGGCGATCTTGCCGCGCACGAAGTTCGCCGCGGTATCGTTCGCGGATCGCTCCAGGCCGAGATTGTTGTAGACATACATGAAGGTGAGCCCGCCGCGCTCCCAGCGCGTCGAATATTTGCCATTCCTGGTCTCGTCGCTGTCGTCGAGTGCGCCGCGATCGGGTTGCTCGGCGAAAATGCCGTTGCGTGCGACTTCGCGGGCGAAGCGGCGGATCTCCGGATAGGTCTTGCGGAAATTGTTGCGTTCTTCGCCGGTCAGCGCGGCGTTGCGCGCGGGAATCGAAAAATTCGCCGTGCGCTGAAATACGGTGAGATGTTTTGCTTGTTCTGCGATGACGGGCGTCGATTGGATGCCAGACGATCCCGTCCCGATCAGGCCGACGCGCAAGCCCGTGAAGTCGACGTCTTCATGCGGCCAGTTGCCGGTGTGGTAGACCGGTCCCTTGAAGCTCTCGAGGCCCTTGATGTCAGGCTTGCGCGCGTTCGAGAGGCAGCCGGTCGCGAGCACGATGAACTGCGCCTCAACCGTCTCGCCGTCCGACGTCTTCACCGACCAGCACTTCGTGCCCGCGTCGAACGCCGCGCGCTCGACGCGGGTGTCGAACTGGATGTCACGACGAAGATCAAAACGATCGGCAACGTGGTTGGCGTAGTTCAGAATCTCCGGCTGCGGCGCATAGCGTTCGCTCCAGTCCCACTCCTGCTGAAGCTCTTCCGAGAACGAGTAGGAATACTGCATGCTCTCGACATCGCAGCGCGCGCCGGGATAGCGATTCCAGTACCAGGTGCCGCCGACGCCACCGCCCTGCTCATAGACGCGCGCCGAGAAGCCAAGACCGCGCAGGCGGTGCAGCATGTACATGCCGGCAAAGCCCGCGCCGACGACGACCACGTCGTAAGCTTTCAAGGCTTGGGCCTTCACGGTTCGGGCCGGACTCGCTTGCGCTTGCGACATCAGTTGGCGCTCCCTCGCTGTTTTCTCTTTGTTTGCGCCAGCATTCTCACAGGCTCACAAAAGCGCAAGAGGCAAATCGGTGGGCTCTGGCCTGTTTATTTTGTGCTGCGGAATGGCTCATCCGCCGCGTGGCGTCTGCACGCAAGATGCGCGGCCAAATCCGGATTGGCATCGCTAGCGACGATGGGCTAGCCTCGAAGTGCCTTCGCTCAAGCAAAGCAACAACAGCAACGCGACGGCTGCCGGGAGAGTGCCATGAAATCGCCGATCTGCGACATGCTGGGCATCGAGTTCCCGCTGCTCGCCTTCAGCCATTGCCGCGACGTCGTTGCCGCCGTCAGCCGCGCCGGCGGCTTTGGCGTGTTGGGCGCGACCGTGCACACGCCCGACACGCTCGAACGCGAGCTGAAATGGATCGACGAGCATGTCGACGGCAAGCCCTATGGCATCGACGTGCTGATCCCCGAAAACATCTCGACCGCAGGCGAGAAGGACGTCACCTGGAAGAGCCTGGAGGCGCGCGTGCCGCAGGAGCACCGCGCCTACACGCGCGACCTCCTGAAGAAATACGACATCGAGTTGACGACAAGTGATGTGGCCGACAACCAGCCGCAACCGTTCGACGCGAAGACCGCACTTCAGCTGCTCGAGGTCTCCTTCAACCATCCGATCCGTTTGATCGCCAACGCGCTGGGCGTGCCGCCGAAGGCGATGATCGAGATGGGCAGGAAGCACGGCGTGCCGGTTGCCGCCCTCGTCGGCGCCAAGGAGCATGCGTTGCGCCAGGTCGCCGCCGGCGTCGACATTCTCGTGGTGCAGGGCACCGAGGCCGGCGGCCATTGCGGCGAGGTCTCCACCCTGGTGCTGGTGCCGGAGGTGATCAAGGCGATCAAGAACATCCGCGACGTGCCGGTGCTCGCGGCCGGCGGCATCATGACGGGACGGCAGATGGCCGCCTGCATGGCGATGGGCGCGGCCGGCGCCTGGACCGGCTCGGTGTGGCTCGCCACCGTGGAGGCCGAGACCACGGAGATCTTCCGCGAGAAGATGATCGCGGCGTCCTCGCGCGACGCGATCCGTTCGAAGGGGCGCACCGGCAAGCCCGCACGCCAGCTCCGGTCGGTCTGGACCGATGCCTGGGACCGCGCGCCGGAAAGCCCCGGCGCGCTGCCGATGCCGCTGCAAAGCGTCATCAGCCGCGACGCCTTCAACGCGATCGATCGGGCGGCGGCGAGCGGCAATGCCAAGGCGCGCGACCTCGTCAGCTATTTCGTCGGCCAGGGCGTCGGCCTGATCGACAGCGTGAAGTCGGCGGGCGCGGTGGTGCAGGAGTTCAAGGAGGAATTTGCCGAGGCCGTCGAGCACATGAATGCGCTGGTAGCGGAGTAGCATCCACATCGTCATTGCGAGCGAAGCGAAGCAATCCAGACTGCTTCCGCGGATACATATCTGGATTGCTTCGTCGCTACAGCGCAAAATTGCTTCGCAATTTTGTCGCGAGCTCCTCGCAATGACGAGACAACTAACATCGTGAATCGAGATTATGACTGACAATATCCCAGAAGACCGCATCCCCGTCATCGTCGGCATCGGCGAGATCATCGACCGACCCAAGGAGATCACCGAGGGCCTCGAGCCTCTCGATCTTCTGGAGCAAGCGCTGCGGCGGGCCGAGCAGGACGCCGGCGCAAAGCTGCTTGGCGAGGTGCAGTCGCTCGACGTCGTCAACTTCCTGAGCTGGCGCTATCGCGATCCGGAGAAGCTTTTGGCGCAGCGGCTCGGCATTGCGCCGGCGCATTGCTATTACGGCCCGGTCGGCGGCGAGAGCCCGATCCGCTACATCCACGAGGCGGCAAAACGCATCGCGCGTGGCGAATGCACTGTGGCGGCAGTCTGCGGCGCGGAGGCGCAGTCGACCGCGACCAAGGCGGAGCGCGCCGGGGTCAAGCTACCCTGGACGCCGTTCGCCCATGACGTCGAGGAGCCCAAGCGTGGGGCGGCTTTCCAGAAGCCGCTGGCGGTGAAACTCGGCGTGTTCCGTCCCGTCACGGTTTATCCATTCTATGAGTCCGCCTCCTCCGCCCATTGGGGCCAGACGCCGCGCGAAGCCATGGCAGAGTCCGGCACGCTGTGGTCGCGCTACTCCCAGGCCGCCGCCGAAAATCCCAACGCCTGGCTGAAGCGGCGCCATGCGCCGGACGAGATCACGACGCCGACGGCCGACAACCGGCTGATCGCCTGGCCCTACAACAAGCTCATGGTCGCCAACCCCAGCGTCAACATGGGCGGCGCGCTGCTGCTCACCAGCCTCGCCAAGGCGCGCGCGGCCGGCATCGCGGAGGACAAGCTGGTCTACCCGCTTGGCGGCGCCTCGGCCGAAGAGCCGCGCGATTACCTCCTGCGCGATCAGTTCCATGAAAGCCATCCGCAGAATGCGGTGCTGAAGGCGGCGATGGATCTCGCCGGCGGCGACGGTAAAAAGTTCGACGCGATCGAGCTCTATAGCTGCTTCCCCTGCGTGCCCAAGATGGCGCGGCGGACGCTTGGCCTCGGGGTCGACGTGCAGCCGACCGTGACCGGTGGCCTGACCTTCTTCGGCGCGCCGCTCAACACCTACATGACGCATGCGGCCTGCGCGATGGTGCGGCGTGTGCGCGATGGTGCCAAGCTCGGGCTGCTCTACGGCCAGGGCGGCTTCGTCACCAAGCACCACGCATTGGTGGTGTCGAAGACGCCACGTGAGGCGCTGGCGCAGGAGACGAGCGTGCAAGGCGAGGCCGACCGCAACAAGCGCGCGGTGCCCGAGTTCGTCACGGAGGTCTCAGGCAAGGGCAAGGTCGAGAGCTTTACGGTGCTCTATGGCCGCGGCGGCGAGGTCGAACACGGCGTGGTGATGCTGCGGACGGCGGACGAGCGGCGCACACTCGCGCGCATTCCGGCGAGCGACGCGGCGACGCTTGCGCATCTGCTCAACATGGATCGCACGCCAGTAGGCTCGCTCGGCGAGATCGCGATGGCCGCGGATGACGTGCCGGAGTGGCGGGTGGCGTAGCTTTCATAGGGTGGGCAAAGGCGCTCTTGCGCCGTGCCCACCATTCTTCTTCCAATCACGTGAAGACGGTGGGCACGCTTCGCTTTGCCCACCCTACGAGATCAACCTAGCCCTTCGGCGCCTGCTTCTCCGACGCCGTCGCCGGCTTGCCCTTGGCACCGCCGGCGACGCGAACCTGGTCGCCGTCGGAAAGGCCATCCGGCGGGGCAGTGATGACGCGGTCGTCGGGTGCGATGCCCGAGGCGAGTTCAATCTCCTTGCCGAGATCGCGCGCGATGGTCACGGTCTTGAACTGCACCTTGTCGTCGGGACCGACGGTCGCAACACGCAGACCGCTGCCGTTGAAGATCAGGGCGCTGGCGGGAATGCTCAGCGGCGCGGTGTCGCGCTGAAGGTTGAGCTTCACGCTGGCATAGCCGCCGGGCATCAACTCGCCGTTGGAATTGTCGAGCCGAAGCTGCATGCGGGTGGTTCCTGAGGCGACGTCGACGGCCTGCGAAGACGCCTCGACCGTCGCCTGGAATGTCCGGTTCGGGTATTCCGGCATGACCATGGTGGCCTTGGCGCCGATCTTGATCGCAGGCACGTAGTTCTGGGGAACGTTGACGTAAACGCGCAGCTTGGTGATGTCGGAGACCACGAACATCGCCGGGCCGGAGCCGCCGCCGGCATTGATCAACGCGCCGACGTCGGTATCGCGCGCCGTGACCACGCCATCGAACGGCACCGTGATCTTCTTGTAGCCGGCCAGCGCTTCAAGCCGTTCGACATTTGCCTGGCCTGAATGGACGGCCGCGTTCTTGTTGGAGAGATCGGCGGTGCGCTCGTCGATCTCCTGCGCGGAGACGAAGTTGGAGGCGACCAGCGTCTTGCGCCGGTTGAGCGTTGCTTCCGAGAGCCTGGCACTGGCCTGCTGGCTGGCGAGGTCGGCGCGGGCCTGAAGCAGTTGCTGGTCGAGGTCGGGCGCCTCGATCTCGGCGATCACCTGCCCCGCCTTGACGCGCGCGCCCATGTCGACGCTCCAGCTCTTCAGATAGCCGGAGACGCGTGCGAAGATAGGCGCGCGGTAATAGGCTTCGAGCCGACCCGGCAGGTCGATGGTGCCGTTGAGGGATTTTGCGTTCGGCAGGGTCACCGCAACGCTGGGAACGGCCTGATCGTCGGTCCATTCCTTCAGCTTGGAGCCCTGCTCCTCGCGGGCACGAATGCCGGTGCCTACGACGAGGCCTGCCGCAATCAGCGCCACCACGCCGAAGATGCCCAGTTTCCGGTGCGACACCGGGGAGCGGGGTTCAGTGGGCGACATGCGGAGTCTCCAATGGGGCGGCGGCTTTGGCGCCCTGTTTCTTGTGTACCATACTGAACACCACGGGAACAAACATCAGCGTGGCGAAAGTTGCAAAGATCAGGCCGCCGATCACGGCGCAGCCAAGCGGCGCATTCTGCTCGCCGCCCTCGCCCAGTCCGAGGGCCATGGGCGCCATGCCAATGATCATGGCGAGCGCGGTCATCAGCACCGGGCGGAACCGGACGAAGCCGGCCTCGAGCGCAGCGGCGATGGGGTCACCGAGTTCCTCGTAGCGCTCGCGGGCGAAGGAGATCACGAGCACGCTGTTGGCGGTGGCAACGCCCATGCACATGATCGCGCCGGTCAGGGCCGGCACCGACAGCGTCGTCTCGGTCATGAACAGCATCCAGACGATGCCGGCGAGCGCGGCCGGCAGCGCCGTGATGATCACGAACGGATCGGACCAGGACTGGAAGTTCACGACAATCAGGAAGTAGATCAGCACGACGGCACCGAGCAGGCCGAACAGAAGACCGGTGAAGGCGCTGTTCATGGTCTGCACCTGGCCGAGCAGCACCACGGAGGAGCCCTTCGGCACGTCCTTGGCCGTGTCGGCGATCACCTGGCGGATGTCGGCGGCGACCGCGCCGAGATCGCGGCCCGAGGTCGTGGCAAAGATCTGGATGAGGTTCTGGATGTCGTATTGCGACACCACCGCACTCGAGGTCGCGCGCTTGATGTCGGCGATGCCGCCGAGGATCGGCGACTGCGAGGCGCCCGTTGCCGTGATCGGCAGCGTCTGCAGCGCGCTGAGCGAGTCGATCTGGTATTGCGGCGTCTGCATCACGATGGAGTAGGAAACGCCGTTCTCCGGATTGAGATAGTAGGTCGGCGCGACCTGCGAGGAGCCGGCGAGATTGACCACGAGGCTGTTGGTGACGTCGCGCTCGGTCAGGCCGACATATTGCGCGCGGGTGCGGTCGACGTCGATGTTGAAGGTTGGGTTGTTCGGCGACTGCTGGATGCGCGCATCGGCAACGCCCGGAATCTTGCGAACCCGCGCCAACAGATTGTTGGCGTAGGCAAAGTTGGCGTTGACGTTGGCGCCGCGGATCTGCAGGTCGATCGGCGCCGGCGCGCCGAAGTTCAGGATCTGGCTGACGATGTCTGCGGGGAGGAACGCGAAGCTGACGCCGGGGAACAGGCGCGGCAGCTGCTCGCGCAGCACGCGCACGTGCTCTTCCGTCGGCTTGTGGCCCTCTTTCAGCTTGATCTGGATGTCGCCGTCCTGCGGGCCGATCACGCCCGTGTTGTTGTAGGTCATGTTGATGCCGGAGATCGGCATGCCGATGTTGTCGGTCAGCGTCTCGATTTCACCGGGGATCAGCTTGCGGATCGCCTTCTGGACGTCGGCGAGCTGGTTCGCCGTCTCCTCCACGCGGGTGCCGACCTGGGTGCGGACATGCATCAGGATATTGCCGGCATCGACCGCCGGGAAGAAGTTGCGTCCCAGGAACGGCACCAGCGCGAAGGACGCGCCGACCACGCAGAGGAAGCCGATCACGAACACCGCGCGGTGCGCCAGCGCGAGCCCGAGGAAGTCATGGTAGCCGCCGCGAATGCGCTCGAACCGGGCCTCGAAACCGCGCTGGAACCACACCAGCGGATTGCGCGACTTCGGCGGGCCGCCCTCGTGATGGACGTGTGCCTGCAGCAGATAGTTCGCCATGGTCGGCACCAGCGTGCGCGACAGGATGAACGACCAGATCATCGCGAACATCACGGCTTCGGCCATGGGCACGAACAGGAAGCGGGCGACGCCGGAGAGGAAGAACATCGGCACGAATACGATGCAGATGCACAGCAACGAGACGAAAGCCGGCGTCACGATCTGGTTGGCGCCGTCGAGGATCGACTGCTCGACCGGCTTACCCTGCTCCAGATGGTAATTGATGTTCTCGATGGTGACGGTGGCGTCGTCGACGAGGATGCCGACCGCGAGCGCAAGGCCGCCGAGCGTCATGATGTTGAGCGTCTCGCCGATCGCCGACAGCATGATGATGGCGCCGAGCACCGAGAGCGGGATCGAGACCGCGATGATGACCGTGGAGCGCCAGCTGCCGAGGAACAGCAGGATCATGACGCTGGTCAGCAGCGCCGCGATCACGCCTTCGATCGCGACGCCTTGAATCGCACCGCGGACGAACACCGACTGGTCGCCGATGAAGCCGATCTTCAGCGCGTCCGGCAGCTGGTCCTTGACGTCGATCACCTTCTGCTTGATGCCGGCGATGATATCGAGCGTCGAGGTCGCGCCCGCCTTCAGCACCATCATCAGCACCGAGCGGTTGCCGTCGACATGGACGATGTTGGTCTGCGGCGGATTGCCGTCACGCACGGTCGCGACATCGCGCACATAGACCATCGCGCCGTTGACCGTCCTGATCGGCAGATTGCCGAGCTCGTCGATCTTCAGCGGCGAGTTGTTGAGCTGGATGTTGTATTCGAACTGGCCGATCTTCTGGGTGCCGACCGGCGTGATCAGGTTTTGGGCTGCGAGCGCGTTGGCGACGTCCTGGCCCGACAGGCCACGGGCCTGGAGCGCGGTCGGATCGAGGTCGATCTGGATTTGGCGCTGCTTGCCGCCGAACGGATACGGGATCGCCGCGCCGGGCACGGTGACCAGCGGGGTGCGCAGATTATTGATGCCGATATCGGCGAGGTTCTGCTCGGTCAGGCCATCGCCCGACAGCGCCACCTGGATGATCGGAACGGTCGAGGCGGAGTAGTTCAGGATCAGGGGCGGCGTTGCGCCCGGCGGCATCTGCTTCAGCAGCGTCTGCGAGATCGCGGTGACCTGCGCGTTGGCGGTGCGGATGTCGACGTTCGGCTGGAAGAAGATCTTGATGATGCCAAAGCCGTTATAGGAGTTGGCGGTAATATGCTCGATGTCGTTGACGGTCGTCGTCAGCGCCCGCTGGAACGGCGTGGTGATGCGGCCGGACATCTGGTCCGGCGGCAGGCCGGTGTACTGCCAGACCACGCCGATCACGGGGATGCGGATGTCCGGAAAGATGTCGGTCGGCGTCCGCAGGGCCGCGAGCGGCCCGATGATCAGGAGCAGAAGCGCGAGCACGACAAACGTGTAGGGTCGGCTCAGGGCAATACGGACCAGAGCAATCATTGGTCAGGCAATTCCAAATCAGGGACAGGGAACACGCCCCACGGGTTCCTAGGGCTGATTTACCCGAACACCGTGGAAATGGCCAACGACAGCGCCGCCCCGTCCGGTCACTTCCCTGCTATCGCACTGCGAAATCGCATTCCAGATATGCAGCCTGCGGCCGGAATATTACGGAAGCGGCTCACCCCCAGCAAAAAAAGCGGCGCCCGCAGGCGCCGCCTTCAGAACTGCGATGGTTTCCCGGCTCAGGCCGCGCGGACGTTGGTCAGGAACTTGCTGACCTCGGTCTTGAGGCGGCTCGAGTCGTTGGACAGCATCTGCGCTGCCGACAGCACCTGCGAGGAGGCGGTGCCGGTCTCGGTCGCGCCGCGCTGCACGTCGGTGATGTTGGAGGAGACCTGCTGGGTCCCCTGCGCCGCCTGCTGCACGTTGCGGGCGATCTCCTGGGTCGCTGCGCCCTGCTCTTCCACCGCAGCCGCAATCGCCGAGGAGATTTCGGAGAGACGCTCGATGGTCGAGGAGATCTCCTTGATGGCGCCGACCGAGTCGTTGGTCGCCGCCTGGATGCCGGAGATCTGCTGGCCGATCTCGCCGGTCGCCTTGGCGGTCTGCTCGGCGAGCGCCTTCACCTCGGAGGCGACCACCGCAAAGCCGCGGCCGGCTTCACCGGCACGCGCCGCCTCGATGGTGGCGTTCAGCGCCAAGAGGTTGGTCTGGCCGGCGATGGTGTTGATCAGCTCGACGACGTCGCCGATGCGGGAGGCCGCCTTGGACAGCTCGCTGACGCGCTCGGTGGTGGCACGGGCCTGGCCGACGGCGTCGCCCGCCATCCGCGCTGATTCCTGCACCTGACGGCTGATCTCGCCGACCGACGAGGCCATCTCCTCGGTGGCCGAGGCTACCGACTGCACGTTGGTCGAGGCTTCCTCCGAGGCCGCGGCGACCGTGGTCGCCATCCGCTGTGAGCGGTCGGCGGTCGAGGTCAGCGTCGAGGCGGAGGCTTCGAGCTGCGTCGAGGCCGACGACACGGTCTGGACGATCTCGCCGATCATCGTTTCGAAATCGCGGGTGATGCCGTCGACGCGGCGGCCGCGCTCGATCTTAGCTTCGGCATCGGCGGCGGCGGCCTCGTCGGCGGCTTTCTTGGCGATCAAGGCTTCCTTGAAGATCTGGAGTACGTCGGCCATGGCGCCGATCTCGGTCTTCTCGCCGCGATGCGGGACTTCGGCGGAGAGGTCGCCCTTGCCGAGCGCCTGCATCGGCTGGATGATCGAGTTGATGCCGGCGGAGACGTCCTGGACCAGGTAGAAGCTGACGCCGATGCCGATGATCACGGCGGCGCCGAGGATGATCGAGACCAGCATGAAGGCATAGAAATAGCTGTCGGCGGCATCCTGGGCAGCCTGGTCGCCGCCCTTGGTGTTGAGATCGATGTCCTTCATCAGGACCTCATCCGACGCAAGGCCGATCTTGTTGACCGTCTTGGTGTTCAGCTCCTGCGCGTCATGCGGGACCTTGCCGGCCTCCTTGCGCGACAGCGCCATGACGTCTTCGGTGCCCTTCTTGTAATCGTCCCAGAGCTTGGCCCATTCGTTGTACAGCCGGCGTTCCTCGGGCGAAGTGATCATCGGCTCGTAGGCCTTGCGGGACTTGGCGAGCGCCTCGATGACGGTGCCGGCCGTCTTTTCGTTGGCGAGCTTCTCCTCGAGGGTCTCGGACAGCATGTGCTGGCGAACGACGTTGCGGTAGGTGATGACGCTGGCGCGGAGTTCGCCGAGCACCCGGACGCTGGGCAGCCAGCTCGTGGTGATGTCGGTGGTGTTGGCGTTCATCGACCGCATCTTCGTGACGGCGAGCAGGCCCATGCCGGTCATCGCGACCAGCAGGAACGCCACGACACTGATGATCTTGGCGCGAATGGAAATGGTGGCGAACATAATCGGGTCTCGTTGTGCTGGCGCGGGCGCGCGTCCGGGAGGTCTTAACAATCAACCAAAAGGAGCGACGCCGACATCAGACAACAGAGCGACTGAGCAGATGTTAACTACGACTCCGTTCGAGTACGGAGCCTGAAAGAAATGAACAGGCAGCTAAGAACGCCCTGCGCTCAGCGCATGAGCCCAAGCGCGTCCGCGAAGAATTCCGGCCCGCCGAAATTTCCGGACTTCAGCGCGAGCAACATATCGCCTGCTTCAGCGCCGACGGCGCGCAGCACCGGGACGCCCGCAGCGATCTCCGCACCGACCAGGAAGCCGGGAATCCCGAGGCGATCGACGACGGCGCCGGAGGTCTCGCCGCCAGCCACGACCAGCCGCCTGACGCCTGATTTGACTAGGTTTTCCGCAATGTCGGCCATCGCCTGCTCGATGGCGTGACCGGCCGCATCGCGGCCGTGGCGCGCCTGCAAGGCGGCGACCTGATCCGGTGTCGCGCTCGACGCGATCAGGACCGGACCGTCGGCTAAACGCGGCCTGGCCCAGGCGATCGCGCGCTGCACTTCGTCCGCTCCCGTAAGAATACGGTCCTGATCGAGATGGAGCACCGCCATGACGCGTTCGGCGTTGGCGATCTGCTGAAGCGTCGCCTGCGAGCAGCTTCCGGCGAGGCAGGCCGCCGGTCCGCTGACGGCGGCGTCCGCCCCGCCGCTGCCAGCGGCCGACTTGACCTTGCCCGTCGAGACGAGAGCCCGCGCCAGTCCGAGGCCGATGCCGGAGGCGCCGACCGACAGCCGATGCTGGGCAGCGACGAGGCCGATGGTCTCGAGGTCGCGGTCGAACACGGCATCGATGATCGCGGCACCGATGCCCTTGCCTGACAGTTCGGCCAGCCGAGCCCGCACGGCCTCCGCGCCGCGGGTGACGGTCGCGAGGTCGACGAGACCCACCTGCGTCTTGCTCTGGCGTGCCAGCACGCGCACCAGGTTGGAATCGCGCATCGGGTTGAGCGGATGGTCCTTGAGCGGGCTCTCGTTCAGCGGCACGGCGCCGACGAACAGATTGCCCTGGTAGACCGTGCGACCGGTCTCCGGGAAGGCCGGCGTCACCAGCACGACGGCCTCGCCGCTATCGGCGCGCAGCGCGTCCATCACCGGGCCGATATTGCCCGCATCGGTGGAATCGAAGGTCGAGCAGATCTTGAACAGCACATGGCGCGCCCCGCGGCCACGCAGCCATTTCTCCGCCGCGCGCGAGCGCGACACGGCAAGGCCCGCCTCGATCGAGCGGCTCTTCAGCGACACCACGACGGCGTCGACCTCGGGCAGCGTGAGATCGTCCGCGGGCACGCCGATAGTCTGCACGGTACGCAGGCCCGCGCGCGTCAGCGTGTTGGCGAGATCGGAGGCGCCGGTATAGTCGTCGGCGATGCAACCCAGTGCGAGCGTCACGGCTTCACTCCCGCATAAGGCTTGAACCAGGCGAGGCCATCGGTGGTCTTGCCGCGCGGATTGTATTCGCAACCGACGAAGCCGGTATAGCCGAGCCGGTCGAGTTCAGTGAACAGGAAAGGATAGTTCAGCTCCTCGCCGTCGGGCTCGTTGCGCGAGGGGACGCTGGCGATCTGGATGTGCCCGATGATCGGCATCATCTCACGCAGGCGGATGGTGACGTCGCCATGGATGATCTGGCAGTGATAGATGTCGAACTGGAGCTTCAGGTTCGCCAGTCTCAGTTCCTGGATCAGGTCGCGCGCGAAGCCGAAATCGTTGAGGAAGTAGCCGGGCACATTGCGCGCATTGATCGGCTCGAGCACGATATCGATGCCGTGCGGAGCGAAGAACTCCGCAGCCCACGCCACCGATTTGTAGAACGCCTCGATCGCGACGCGCTCGCCGCGGTTGGCAATGCCGGCCATCAAGTGCAGCCGCTTGACGCCGGTCGCCTTGGCGTAAGGCAACGCGGTCTCCAGGCTCGCCTTAAGATCGGAGAATCGCGCCGGCAGCGCCGCAAAACCCTTCTCGCCGGCATTCCAATCGCCCGGCGGCAGGTTGAACAGCGCCTGCGTCAAACCGTTGCGCTTGAGCCGCTCGCCGACCACTTCAGCCGGATGCTCGTAGGGAAAGAGGAATTCGACTGCAGTGAAGCCCGCTTGCGCGGCGGCGTCGAAACGGTCGAGGAACGGCACCTCGGTGAACATCATCGAGAGGTTGGCGGCGAAACGGGGCATTGGAATCCTCTTGGCTTTACTTGTCGCCGGGAAGTTTGACGCCGGTGACCTGCGCGTACATGCGCGCCACCGAGGCGTCGTCATCGCGGCCCATGCCGGCAGCTGACGTCATCAGGAACATCTGGAGAGCGGCGGCCGAGACCGGCACCGGGAAGCGGGCGCTGCGCGCCATGTCCTGGATGATGCCGAGGTCCTTGACGAAGATCTCGACCGCGCTGCGCGGCGTGTAATCGCCGTCGAGCACGTGCGGCATGCGGTTCTCGAACATCCAGGAATTGCCGGCGGAGGCCGTGATCACCTCATAGACCTTGCGGATGTCGAGGCCCTGCTTGGCGGCGAACGCCATCGCTTCGCTGGCGGCGGCGATATGCACACCGGCGAGCAACTGGTTGATCATCTTGAAGGCGGCGCCCTGCCCTGCGGCATCGCCGAGCTCGTACAGTTTTGCCGCCATGGCATCGAGCGCCGGCCGTGCCTTTGCAAAGGCAGCGGGACTGCCGGAGGCAAGGATCGTCAGTTCGCCTTGGGCCGCGCGCTGCGCGCCGCCGGAGATCGGCGCATCCAGATAGTGACGGCCGGTCGCCTCCAACTGCTTTGCGAGGCGACGGGCCACATCCGGGTCCATGGTTGCGGAGGACAGGAAGACGCTGTCCTTCGGCAGGGTCTCGGCGACGCCATCCTTGCCGAACAGGATGGTCTCGGTCTGCGCGGCATTGACGACGACGCTGACGACGATGTCGGCGCCCTTGGCCGCTTCCGCTGGCGTGCTGACGCCTGTGCCGCCGTCCTTCACGAAACGCGCCACGGCGTCAGCCGAGACGTCGCAGCCGGTCACCGCATGACCAGCGCGCTTCAGCGAGGTCGCCATGCCGAACCCCATCGAGCCGAGCCCGATGACCGCGATACGCTGATTTTGTGACGTGGAGGCGGACATGCAACTGACCCTTGCGAACGTTTCCTGGACGGCCGCCCTTTGCGGCGGCTCACTGATCCGAATAACACGGCTTGGCCGCGCTGCCAAAGCGTGAGACAAGCGGGCATGACGGCTATGAGCAACGAGACCCGGCTGCGCGAGGATATCTGCCGCTTCGGACGGTCCTTGTTCGAGCGCGGGCTGACGCCGGGCTCTTCCGGCAATATCAGCGTCAAGATGCACGACGGGGGTTGGCTCGTCACCCCCACCAACGCCTCGCTCGGCTTCCTCGACCCGGCGCGACTGTCGCGGCTGGACGCACGGGGCCGCCTCCTCTCGGGCGATGCGCCGACCAAGGAAGTTCCGCTGCACACCGCGCTCTACGACACGCGCGAAAGCGCGCGGGCGATCGTGCATCTGCACTCCACCCATTCGGTCGCGCTTTCGATGCTACCCGAGATCGACCCACGCGCCGCGCTGCCGCCGATGACGGCTTATTATCTGATGAAATGCGGCGCCACTGCGCTTGTGCCCTATTACCGCCCCGGCGATCCCGCGGTTGCGGATGCGATCAAGGGACTGGCGGGCAAATATTCATCCGTGCTGCTCGCCAATCACGGCCCGGTGGTCGCTGGCGACACGCTGGAGGCCGCGGTATTCGCGACGGAGGAGCTGGAGGAGACGGCGAAGCTGTACCTGCTGCTGCGCGGGATGAACCCGCGGTATTTGTCGCCGGAGCAGGTGAAGGATCTGGTGAAGGTGTTCGGGGTGACGCTGCCCGGGCACGAGCATTAGCGCCACCGTCTCGTGACGAGCGCGATGGCGCGGCCTCACTCACCGCTGTCATTCCCCGCGAAGGCGGGGAATCCAGTACGCCGCGGCTTCTCCGTAGCCAACTAATGTCTCTGGAATACTGGATCGCCCGCCTTCGCGGGCGATGACACCGATCGTGTAGTAACTAAAGCCCCAGATACGCCTTCCGTACGTCCGGGTTCCCCCTGATCTCCTCTGCCGGGCCCTGCATCAGCACGCGGCCGGTTTGCAGGATGTAGGCGCGGTCGGCGATCTCCAGGCACTCGGCCATGCGCTGCTCGACGATCAGCACGGTCATGCCGGCGTCGCGGATGCGCAGCACCGCCTGGAAGATTTCGTCGACCAGCTTCGGCATGATGCCCTGCGAGGGCTCGTCCAGCATCAGCAGCCGCGGGCGCGTCATCAACGCGCGGCCGATGGCAAGCATCTGCTGCTCGCCGCCGGACAGCGTCTCGGCGCGTTGCTCCAAACGTTCCTGGAGACGCGGGAACAGCGTGAACACGAGATTGAGCGGCCCCTCGCGGTCGGCGTCACCGCGGTACAGATAGCTGCCGAGGCGCAGATTGTCGCGCACCGACAGGCGCGGGAACAGGCGGCGGTTCTCCGGCACATAGGCGATGCCGGTGGCGGTGATGTGATGCTGCGCCATGCCGTCGAGGCGCTTGCCGTCGAACGTCACCGTGCCCGAGCGCGGGCGCTCGGCGCCGGCGATGGATTTGAGCAGCGTCGACTTGCCCGCGCCATTGGCGCCGGCGACGCAGACGATCTCACCCTTCTGGACCTCGATCGAGACCGCAGAGATCGCGACCAGGCCCTGATAGGCGGTCGTGACTTCATGCACCGACAGCATGACGATCTCCCAGATATGCACTGATCACCTTGGGATCGCGGACGACGTCGGAAGGCTTACCCTCGACCAGCACCTTGCCGAGGTCGAGCACGATGGCGCGGTCGACCAGCGGCATCACGATCTCCATGACATGCTCGACCATCAAAACGGTGATGCCGGCATCGCGGACCTTGCGCACCAGCGCGACGCCGGTCTGCGCCTCGGTCGGCGTCAGGCCGGTGAGGACTTCGTCCAGCAGCAGCAGCTTTGGTTCGGTCGCCAGCGCACGGGCGACTTCGAGGCGGCGTTTCTCGGCCGGCACGAGGTCGCTCGCGAGCACGTCGGCGCGCGCGGCAAGACCGGTGAATTCGAGCACCTCATGCGCCTTGCGGCGCGCCTCGCGCATCACGGTGTTGCGGACGAGAGCACCGACGATGACGTTGTCGATAACAGTCATGGTCTCGAAGCTCTTGACCACCTGGAAGGTGCGCCCGACGCCACGCTGGCAGCGCTCGGCCGCCGGCATGTTCGTGACATCCTCGCCGTCGAACCAGATCGACCCTTGCGTCGGCGGCAAGACGCCGGCGATGAGATTGAATAGCGTCGACTTGCCGGCACCGTTCGGCCCGATCAGACCGACGATCTCGCCGCGGCCGACCGAGATCGAGACATCGCTGTTGGCGACGAGGCCGCCGAACCGCTGCCAGACGCCGCGGGTTTCAAGGAGCGCTGTCATCGCGTGGCTCCTCTTGCTTTCGAACGGGAGAACAGGCTCACCAAGCCGCGCGGCAGGGCCAGCGAGATCGCGACGATCAGGGCGCCGTAGACGATGAGGTCAACGCCACGGCCTGAGCCGCCGATATAAGAGCGCGTCAGCTCCGTCATCGGGATCAGGATGGCCGCCCCTAGCACCGGACCCCAGAGGGTGCCGATACCGCCGAGCACGGCCGGCAACGCCATCAGCAGCGAGAACTGGAAGCCCATCACGCTTTCAGGGTCGATATAGGCGAGAAACTGCGCATAGAAGGCACCGCCGATGGCGACGAGGAAGGCGGAGACCGCGGCCGCGCCCATCTTGGAGTTGAACACGACGACGCCGAGGCTCTCGGCCGCTTCCGGATTGTCCTTCACCGCGCGCCACCAAAAGCCCCATTTGGAGTCCTCCAGCCACCAGGTGACGAACCAGGCGAGGCTGCACAGCACCAGCGCGAAATAGAAGTACGGCAGCTTGCTGCGCATGAACTGGAATTTCAGCCAGCTGTCGCCGCGCACGGGAACGGTGATTCCCATCGCAGCCCCCGCCCATTCCCAGTTCTGGAACAAGAGCAGTCCGATTTCGGCGATGACGATGGTCGCGATCACGAAGTAATGGCCGCGCAGGCGGAAGAAGGGATAGCCGAGCCCCATTGCGATGATTGCCGCAATCACGCCGCCGGCGAGCATGCCGAACCAGGGCAGCACGCCGAACTTGGTGAACAGCAGCTCGGTGGTGTAGGCGCCGATGCCGAAATAGAGCGCGTGCCCCAGCGAAATCTGCCCGCAATAGCCGGACAGGATGTTCCAGCTCTGCGACAGCGCCGCATACATCAGGGTCAGGATCAGGATGTTCTGGACGTAAACATCCTTGATCAACAGCGGAGCCAGCGCTGCGAGCCCGGCCAGCACGGCGGCGATGATGAGGTCGCGGCGGCGCCGCGCTGCAAAAGCCTTGTCCATCACATCGACCCGAACAGGCCGCGCGGCCGGATGAAGACGACGAGGAGATAGACGGCATAGATGCCGACGGACTTCAGCGATGGCGGCAACACCAGCGCGGTCACCGCTTCGACCAGGCCGACAATAATGCCGCCGGCGAAGGCGCCGAACACGCTGCCGAAGCCGCCGAGCGCCACGGTCACGTAGGCGATCAGCGCGAACGACGCGCCGACATCGGGATAGATGTAGAAGAACACCGCCATGATCGCACCGGCGAGACCGACCAGCGCGGCGCCGAGGCCCCAGCCGAACGCGAACACGCGGTTCTTGTCGATGCCGACGAGCGCGACGGCGCCGGGATCCTCGCGGGTGGCTTCCAGCGCGCGGCCGAAGTCGGTGCGGTGGATGAAGAGGTAGAGCCCGGCGAAGGCCGCGATCGAGACCAGCGCACCGATGAGCTGCGGCTCGGGCAGGAAGATGCCGGCGACCGAGATGGTTTTACCGCCGAGCCAGGACTGTGGAATGCTGCGATAGTCCGGCGTGAAGAAGTACTGCGCGAGGCCGCGCATCACGATCGCAAGGCCGAAAGTCGTGAAGATCTGCACCATGCCGGCATTGGCCTTGGCCCGCATGGCGAAGCGTACAAGGAGTAGATAGACCACCGCTCCGAACACGAACATCGCCGCGGCGACCAATGGGGCCGACAGCAGGGGATCGATCGCGAAGAACGCGAACAGAAAGAAGGACAGGTACATCGCGAGCATCAGGAATTCGCCATGGGCGAAGTTCGTGACGTCCATCAGGCCGAAAATCAGCGCGAGGCCGACCGCGATCAGTCCGTAGAGCAGGCCCATCAGAAGGCCGCTCGCGAGACTCTGGATAATGGCTTGAGCTGTCAAAAGTCGTCCCCCGAAATAGATCCTCATCCTGAGGAGCGCGCACCAGCGCGCGTCTCGAAGGATGGCCCAGCCCTCGTCCTTCGAGACGCGGGCTACGCCCGTTCCCCAGGATGAGGGCGGGAGCTACGTCCGAGCTCCCGCTTCCCAATCTTACTTCATCGGCCAGGTCGCTTCGGCGATCGCGGCCTGCGGCGGGAAGATGGTGACGAACTTGCCGCCGATATATTGCAGCAGCACGGGGTCGGCGTCGTTGTTCTGGCCGGCCTCGTCGAACTTGACGCGCTTCCAGGGCATGATGGTCTGCTCACCCGGGATGTCGGTCGCAGCCAGTGCATCGCGGATCTTCTCGCCGTCGGCCGACTTGGCGCGGTTGATGGCGTCGGCCAGGATGATCAGGCCCATGAACTGGCGCGAGGTCAGGTCGTTGAAGTCCTTGCCCGAGCGCGCCTTGAACATCTCGTTGATCTTGCCGACCATGGGACGCTTCTGCGCGAGATCGAGCGAGAAGGTGCCGCGCGAGATCACGCCTTCGAGCTTGTCGCCGACGGCATCATAGAGCGCCTTCTCCGAGAAGCCGGCGTCCTGCGCCACGATCGCGTTCGGCTTGTAGCCGAGCTCGCCCATGGTCTTGACGAGCAGGATGCCGTCCGTGGTGTAGCTCGAGGGCATCAGCACGTCGGCATTGGCGCTCTTGAGCTGCTGCACCTCGGCCGACAGCGACGGCGAATTGGCGCGATACTTGATGTCGGTGACGATCTTGTAGCCGCGCTCGCCGGCGATCTTGGCCTGGGCGTTGCCGGAATCGGTGCCGAAGATGGTGTCCTCGTGGAACAGCGACAGCGTCTCGATCTTGGTGCCCTTCTTCTTCAAAGCATCGAAGAAGTCGAACATCGCAGCCGAGTACATCTCGTCATGCGGGGCGGCGCGGAAGTAATATTTGAGGCCGCGGCGATGCAGGCTCGGCGAGGAGTTGTCGGCGGAGACGAACGGGATCTGGTAGCGCTCGCAGATCTGGCTGACGGTGACGGCGACCGCGCTTTGATAGGTGCCGATGATCGCGGAGACCTTCTCCTGCGTGATCAGGCGCTCGGCCTCGGCGCGGCCCTTTTGCGGATCGGCCTGGTGGTCGGCGAACACGAGGCGGACTTTTGCGCCGCCGAGGCCCGGCAGACCCTCGCCCTTGGCCAGCGGCAGATCGAAATCGGTGTCCTTGTTGATGACCTCGAGCGCGGTCTCATAGGCCTTCTGCGCGTCGACGCCCTGCTGCGCGCTGCCGCCGGAGAACGGATAGATCACGCCGATCACGACCTCGGAGGTCTGGGCGCGTGCAGCGAGCGGCACCAGCGCGGCAGTGGCTGTGGCACCAAGCAGCACGTCGCGGCGAGAGATCGTCATGGCAAAGTCCCCTGTTACTAAATTTCGACTGATCGAATGGAGCGATTGATGGACGCGGTAAAGCCCGAAGAAGCAGCAAACGCTGCCTACTAAATCACGGCCATGTTCCGGTTCTTCAGATCCGTCACCAGCATCAGGCCGGGCGAATGCGTGATCGCGAACGGCAACCTGGCGGCGTTGATCACCGATTGCGGCGTCACGCCGCAGGCCCAGAACACCGGGATCTCGTCGTCGGCGACGGGCACGGGATCGCCGTAATCCGGCTTGGCGAGATCCTTGATGCCGATCAGGTGCGGATGGCCGAGGTGCACGGGTGCACCGTGCACGGCGGGATAACGCGAGGTGATCTGCACCGCGCGGATCGCATCGGCCGGCTTGAACGGACGCATCGACACCACCATGGGACCGGCGAACGGACCGGCCTCGCCGCAGGCGATGTTGGTGCGGTACATCGGCACGCGCACGTTCTGCTCGATGTGGCGGATCGGCATGCCCTCGTCGAGCAACGCCTCTTCGAACGAGAACGAGCAGCCGAGCACGAAGGTCACGAGATCGTCGCGCCAATGCTTGGTCACGTCGGTCGGCTCGTCGACCACCTCGCCGTCGCGCCAGATGCGATAGCGCGGCACGTCGGTGCGGATGTCGAGATCGGCGCCGAGCGCGGGGATGTGCGGGCTGCCGACATCGGACATGCCGATGATCGGGCACGGTTTCGGATTGAGCTGGCAGAAGCGGTGAAAGGCGCTGGCGTATTCGGCCGGCAGGATCGCCAGATTGCCCTGGACGAAGCCGGGGGCGACGCCGGCAGTAGATCCGACCTGGCCGCCGCGATAGGCGAGCCGCGCCTGGCGGCTCGGGAGCGTGTCGGGCGTTTCAGTTTGCTGCGCTGCCACCAAAACAGTCATTTGATCGACCTGCCTATAAACTCGACAAAGACAGCGAACACCAAGCATGCTATAAAGTCTAATCTTCCTTTCTAATCGATCTTGATAAATTAGATTTATCGATCGGGAAAATCCTTCTCATGCTGGACTTCAGGTCGATCGAAACCTTCCTTTGGGTTGTGAAGCTCGGCAGCTTTCGCGGCGCCGCAGCACGGCTCAATACGACCCAGCCGGCGATCTCCCAGCGCATCGCCCAGCTCGAGCGCGAGATGGGCGTAAAGCTCCTCAACCGCGATCATCGCGTTGCTTCGCCGACGCCGAGCGGCCGGCAGATGATGGTCTATGCGGAGAAGTTGATCGGTCTGAGGGCGGCGATGATCGCCGAGATCGGCGATCGCTCGGCGATGCGCGGCGTGATGCGCCTCGGCGTCGCCGAGACCATCGTGCACACTTGGCTGCCGCGGCTCGTCAAGAGCATGAACGAAGTCTATCCAAACCTGTCGCTGGAGATCGAGGTCGACATCACGCCGAACCTCACTGCGCGCCTGCTCGCGCAGGAGATCGAGCTTGCCTTCGTGGTGGGGCCGCTGTCGGCCTCGGGCGTCCACAATCGCGTGCTCGCGGATTATCCGATCGGCTTTCTCGCAAGCCCCTCGCTCGGGCTCGGCGACGGCCCGGTGACGCGCGCCGACCTCGCGCGGTTTCCGATCATCACCTTCCCGCGCAAGACCAGGCCTTACGAGGTCGTGCGCGAAGTCTTCGACCGGCCGGAGCTGCCGCCGATCCGGCTGCATGCGTCCGCATCGCTGGCGACGGTCATCCATATGGCGGTCGAAGGGCTCGGCATCGCCGTGATCCCCGACGCCATCGTCGAGAACGAGCTGGCCGACGGGCGGTTGCAGCTGCTCCAAACCGATCTCGCCATAGCGCCGCTGACATTCACAGCGAGCTGGCTCGCCTCGCCTGACGTCGTCGCGGTGGAGCGCGTCGCCGAGCTCGCACGGCAGATTGCGCAGAGCAGCCTCGCGGTTGACGAGTCCGCGCCGGCGCGTCATTGAAAAAGCGCCGGACAACCGAGAGACCGACCGCATGAGCCGAGCCGCCACCAATCTGCAAATCGATTCCGCCCGCCTCTGGGGCTCCATCCACGAGACCGCCCAGTTTGGCGGGACGGCCAAGGGCGGTGTGCGGCGGCTGACGCTGAGCAGCGAAGACAAGCAGGTGCGCGACTGGTTCCGCAAGGCCTGCGAGGACGCCGGCCTCGAGGTGCACACCGATGCACTCGGCTCACAGTTCGGCCTGCGCAAGGGCCGCGACATGACGAAGCTGCCCGTCGGCATCGGCTCGCATCTCGACACCCAGCCGACCGGTGGCAAGTATGACGGCATTCTGGGGACGCTCGGCGCGCTGGAAGTGATCCGCACGCTGAACGACGCAGGCATCGAAACCGAAGCGCCGATCTGCGTCGTCAACTGGACCAACGAGGAAGGCTCGCGCTTCGCACCGGCGATGATGGCCTCCGCCGCTTACGTCGGCGATTTCACCACCGATGACATCTTGTCGCGAAAGGATATCGACGGCACGACCGTCAGCCAGGCGCTCGACAGCATCGGCTATCGCGGCGACAAGCCGGTCGGCTTCCAGAAGCTCGGCTGCTTCGTCGAGCTGCACATCGAGCAGGGTCCGATCCTCGAGGCCGAAGGCAAGACCATCGGCGTGGTCGATTCCGGCCAGGGCGTGCTCTGGTACGACGGTAAGATTTCCGGCTTCGAGAGCCATGCCGGATCGACGCCGATGCCGCTGCGGCGCGATGCGCTCGCGACGCTCTCCGAAATCGTGCTGGCGATGGAGGCCATCGCGAAGAAGCACGGGCCGAAAGCAGTCGGCACCATCGGCGAGGCCGTGATCGCAAACCCCTCGCGCAACGTCATTCCCGGCGAGATCGCCTTCACCATGGACTGCCGCAGCGCGGATGGCGCCATCATGGACGCGCTCGATCGCGATCTGCGCGCCGCCATTGCCGAGATTGCCGCGCGCCGCAAGGTCGAGGTCAAGATCGACCTGGTCTGGCGCAAGCCGCCGACGCATTTCGATCCCAAGCTGATCGCGGCAGTCGAGAACGCGGCGACGACGCTCGGCTATTCCTCCCGCCGCATCACCTCCGGCGCCGGCCACGATGCCTGCAACCTCAACACCGTCATGCCGGCGGCGATGGTGTTCGTGCCCTGCAAGGACGGCATCAGCCACAACGAGCTGGAAGACGCCACGCAGCCCGACTGCGCCGCGGGCACCAACGTGCTGATGCACACCGTGCTGGCGATCGCCGGCGTCGCATCCTGATCGGAGAGAGCCATGCGCGGAGTTTTCGTCGACGCCAACGAAGCCCTCGCCGTGATCATGGAGCGGCTGGGGAAGCCCGGCGACCCCGAGGTGCGGATCCACAGGGATCCCGACATCAAGCCCGAGCAATATCCTGAAGTCCTCGATGGCGCCGAGATCGCCATCGTCGACCACACCGCGCTTCCGACCGAGGTCGCGAAGAAATGCGCCGGCCTCAAGCACGTCGTGTTCCTCGGCACCGGCGCGCGCAGCTACATGAATCCGGAAGAACTCGCCGAGCTCGGCATCTCCGTGCATCTGATCAAGGGCTATGGCGACACGGCAGTCGCGGAGTCCGCGATCGCCCTGATGTGGGCCTCTGCCCGCGTCATCGCGATGATGGACCGCGAGATGCGCGTCGGCAATTGGCTGCGCGAGGATGGCATGCAGCTCACCGGCAAGACGCTCGGCCTGATCGGCTTCGGCGGCATCGCCGCGGAAGTCGCACGAATTGCGGTCGGCTCAGGCATGAAGGTGATTGCCTGGAACCGGTCGCCAAAGAGCCATCCGGGCGTCGAGTTCACCGATCTCGACACGCTGCTGGCGAGAAGCGACGTCGTGTCGCTGCATCTGCTGCTCAACGACGAGACCCGCGGCATGATCACGCGCGAGAAGATTTTTGCGATGAAGCCCGGTGTCATCCTGATCAACACCGCGCGTGCCGCGGTCGTCGACGAGCAGGCGATGATCGACGCACTGAAGTCCGGCCACATCCGCCATGCCGGCCTCGACGTCTTCAACACCGAGCCCCTGCCCGGCGACCATCCGCTGACGAAGATTCCAAACGTGACGCTGTCGGCGCATTCGGCCTTCCGCACGCCGGAAGCGAGCGAGAACCTCATTGAAGCGGCATGGGTTCATTGCCGCCGGATTGTGAAAGGATAAGAGCAACTACAATGGCCGACTACCGCACCATCGAGGCAGAGCCGCTCACCAACGCCATCCGCGCCATCGTCAAGGCGGGCGGATCTACGGACCGCGAAGCCGAGCTCGTGTCCACCAACCTCGTCGAGGCCAATCTTAGAGGACATGACTCGCACGGCGTCGGCATGATCCCGCGCTACGTCCAGAGCGTCACCACGGGCGGCCTCGCCGTGAACGCGCACGTCAAGATCGTGCTCGACACCGGTCCGCTCCTCACTCTCGACGGCCTCACCGGCTATGGCCAGGTGATCGGGCACGAGGCGATGGAGCTGGCGGCAGAGCGCGCCAAGCGCAACGGCGTGTGTCTCGTCGGCCTCTCCAACTCGCACCACATCGGCCGCATCGGCCATTGGGCCGAGCAGTGCATCGACCACGGGCTGGTCTCGATCCACTTCGTCAACGTGATCTCGCGCCCGATCGTGGCGCCGTGGGGCGGCAGCGATGCGCGCCACGGCACCAACCCGTTCTGCGTCGGCATCCCGCGCAGGGGCAAGGACCCGATCGTGCTCGACTTCGCCACCAGCAGAATCGCGCAAGGCAAGACCCGCGTCGCCCACAACAAGGGCGTCGAGCTCGAGCCCGGCACCATTATCGACAACGAAGGCAAGCCGACCACCAATCCGCGCTACACCGTGATCCCGCCGCACGGCGCCATCCTGCCGTTCGGCGAGCACAAGGGCTCGGGGCTCGCGCTGGTGTGCGAAATCCTCGGCGGCGCGCTGTCCGGCGGGCAGGTGGTCAAGGGCCCGTCCGACGGCAAGTACAACGTCCTCAACGGCATGCTCTCGATCGTCATCGACCCGAACAAGCTCGGCACCGGCGACAACCTTGCGAGCGAGGTCGAGAGTTTTGTTGCCTGGCACACCGGCTCGCCGCCCGCTCCCGGCGTCGACAAGGTGAAGATCGCCGGCGATCCCGAGCGCGAGACCAGGAAGAAGCGTCTGGCCGAAGGCATTCCGGTCGACCCGACGACGTGGCAGGAAATCCTGGAGGCCGGGACGAAGTTCGGACTGGATCAGGCGGCGATCGAGAAGATCGCGGGGTAGTCGGGAACGAAGCGCATCGCTGAGAATAGCCCGGCGAAGTGCACTATCGCGCAACGAGGTCTGGACTAAAGCGAAGCATCACCGCACTCGTGGAGCGGATTTGAACCGGCCCGCGTCGTCTCACGACAACGCGGATATCCCGGTCCACATCCGCCCCCGAGGTTCACATGTTCTCCCGTCTTGCAAAGCTCATGTCCGGCTCGAGCGAGCCGTTACCCGAAACCGACTTCTACCGGCACCGGCTCGCGATCTATGAAAGCGAGCTTGGCGAGCCCGAGCACAGCTTCACCGGCAGCGCGGAGCGCCGCATCGACATCCACGCCTTTGGCCGCGATTTCGTGCCGGTGTGCGAAGAGGGATCTGACGAAGGTTATGTCCTTGTCACCAACGGCATGAGCGAGCAGCGGATGCCGGGAGTGCATGGGGACGCGAAGCCGCGTGCCGAGCTGATGTGGTATGTCCGGGAGCCGACAGAGGAGGTTTGCGCCAATCTGCGCTGGCTGGCCAATCTGCCGTTCATCGACACGACCTGGTTCGGTTTTGGTCATCGCGTCGCGCTGCCGTGTCCGCCGGTTGCAGGAACGGACTTCCAGACGTTCCTGTTTCTCACACCGATCATCGGCCCCGATAAGCAGATCGCCGAGGCGCTGGAGATCGCGAGCGATCCCGTGGAGATCCTGACCGTGAACCTGATCTCGCATCAGGAGCTCGGCCTCATCAAGTCCAGGGGACTCGACCCGTTTCTCGATCTGCTCGACGAGAACAATTATCCGCCGATCTTCGATGCGACGCGGAAATCGTATGTGTAGGGTGGGTTAGCCCTGCAACTGCGCGAAGCGCAGTTGCTCGGCGTAACCCACCTCTTCTGTCTCTGCGGATACGAACAGTGGTGGGTTACGCCTTCGGCTAACCCACCCTACGCAGCTCGCCTCGCCTCAATCCACCATATCCGCAACCGCCTTGCCGCAGGCGGTGGTGTCGGCGTTGCCGCCGAGGTCCTTCGTTCGCAGCGTCCGTTCGGCAAGCGTGCGCTCGATCGCCTCGACGATCGACTTGCCGGCTTCCTTCTCGCCGAGATGCTCGAGCATCATCGCGCCGGACCAGATCGCGCCGATCGGGTTGGCGATGCCCTGCCCCGCAATGTCGGGCGCCGAGCCGTGCACCGGCTCGAACACCGAGGGGAAATCGCCCTCGGGATTGATGTTGCCTGATGGCGCGATGCCGATGGTGCCGGTGCAGGCCGGGCCGAGATCGGAGAGGATGTCGCCGAACAGATTTGAGCCGACCACGACGTCGAACCAGTCCGGATGCAGCACGAAGTTCGCGGTCAGAATGTCGATGTGGTACTTGTCCCACTTCACGCCCGGGAATTTCTTGGCCATCGCCTCCACGCGCTCGTCCCAATAGGGCATGGTGATGGAGATGCCATTGGACTTGGTCGCCGAGGTCAGGTGCTTCTTCGGCCGCGACTGTGCGAGCTCGAAAGCGAATTTCAGGATGCGGTCGACGCCGATGCGGGTCATCACCGTCTGCTGCGTGACGAACTCGCGGTCGGTGTCCGGGAACATGCGGCCGCCGACGGAGGAATATTCACCTTCGGTGTTCTCGCGCACCACCCAGAAATCGATGTCGCCGGGCTTGCGGTTCGCCAGCGGCGACGGCACGCCGGGCATCAGCCGCACCGGGCGCAAATTCACATACTGGTCGAACTCGCGGCGAAACTTGATCAGCGACCCCCACAGCGAGACGTGATCCGGAATCTTGGCCGGCCAGCCGACGGCGCCGAAATAGATCGCGTCATGCTTGCCGATCTTTTCCTTCCAGTCGTCGGGCATCATCTGGCCGTGCTTCTCGTAATAGTCCCAGGACGAGAAGTCGAAATGGTCGAAATGCAGGGACACCCCGTGCTTCTTCGCCGCTGCCTCCAGAACGCGCAGGCCCTCGGGCATCACTTCCTTGCCGATGCCATCGCCGGGAATGACTGCAATCCGGTATTGTTTCTTGCTCATCGAGAACGTCCTTGGTTGGTCCGGCAGCCGCCGCCTTTTTGACCGCACTGCAATGGACCAAACTCGGCAGCAGTGCAACGCTGCACTGCAATGTTGACCGTGGCGCGGCCGAGCGCCTACTGGTTTGATCCTGATGTTCCCACCGAGTGAGTACCCTTCATGGATCTGCATCTGCGTGGCAAGCGCGTCCTGATCACGGGCGCGTCCAAAGGCATTGGCGCAGCCGCCGCCGAGGCGTTTGCCGAGGAAGGCGCAAACCTCCTGCTCGCCGCCCGCAGCGGCGACCAGCTCAAGGCGCTGGCGGACCGCCTGCGCTCCGCGCACCAGATCGATGCCGCGACGAGCATCGTGGACCTGCGCAAGGCCGAAGACGTGGCGCGGCTCGCGAGGGAAGCCGCCGACATCGACGTGCTCGTCAACAATGCCGGCGACATTCCCGGCGGCTCGATTGACAAGATCGACGAGGCGACCTGGCGGCACGCCTGGGAATTGAAAGTGTTCGGCTACATCAACCTGACGCGGCAGATCTACGCGCAGATGAAGGCGAAGGGCGGCGGCGTCATCGTCAATGACATCGGCGCGGCCGGCGAAAAATTCGACGCCAATTACATCTGCGGCAGCGCCGGCAACGCCGCATTGATGGCCTTCACCCGCGCGCTCGGCGGCAAGAGCCTCGCCGACAACATCCGCGTGGTCGGCATCAATCCCGGCCCGGTCGGCACTGATCGCCACGTCACCCTGCTCAAGACGCGGGCAAAGCACCAGTTCGGCGATGAGAGCCGTTACAAGGAATTCCAGAAGAGCCTGCCGCTCGGCCGGCCCGCGCATGCGCGCGAGATCGGCGATCTCATGGCGTTCCTGGCGTCTGATCGCGCCGGATATACGTCGGGGGTCATCTATACCGTGGATGGCGGCATCAGCGCGGGCTGGGGTTAGTTTTTCCCGTCATTGCGAGCGCAGCGAAGCAATCCAGGAATGCATCCGCTGTGGCAGTCCGGATTGCTTCGCTGCGCTCGCAATGACGACACAATAAGCACAGGAGTAAAATAGTTGTCTCAAGACCTGATCCGCGAAACCGCACGCGCCCTCGTCGACAAGCTGCGATCCGGCGACGTCTCGCCGCTCGAGCTTCTGGATGTGCTGGAGAAGCGCATCGGTGAGGTCGACGGCAAGGTCAACGCGCTGCCGACGCTATGCTTCGATCGCGCGCGGGACAACGCCAAGGCGCTGATGCAGAAGCCGGCCGGCGCGCGCGGGCTGCTCGCCGGCCTGCCGGTGCCGATCAAGGACCTGACCGACGTCGCGGGCGTGCTGAACACACAGGGTTCGCCGATCTTCAGGGACAATGTGCCCAAGCAGTCCGATCTCATGGTCGAGAACCTCGAAGGCAATGGCGCGGTCGTCTACGCCAAGTCGAACACACCGGAATTCGGCGCCGGCGCCAACACCTTCAACGAAGTGTTCGGCGCGACGCTCAATCCCTGGGATACGACGAAGTCTGCGGCCGGCTCCTCCGGCGGCGCGGCGGTGGCGCTGGCCACCGGCATGGCCTGGCTCGCGCAGGGCTCCGACATGGGCGGCAGCCTGCGCAGCCCCGCGGCCTTCTGCGGCGTGGTCGGCATGCGGCCGAGCATCGGGCGCGTCGCACACACCCCCAAATCGGCGATCGACCGCAATCTCGGCGTGGTGGGGCCGATGGCGCGCAACGTCGAGGATCTTGCGCTGTTGTTGGATGCCATGAGCGGCGACTATGCGGACGACCCGCTCTCGCTGCCCGCACCTGCGACCTCGTTCCTGTCGGCGGCGCAGTCGGGCAAGAAGCCGAAGCGCATCGCCTATTCGCCCGATCTCGGCATCACGCCGGTCGATCCCGAGGTCAAGGCGATCACGCGCAAGGCCGCTGAACGCTTTGCGGAGGCTGGCGCGATCGTGGAGGAAGCGCATCCGGACTGGCGCGAGGCGCATGAATGCTTCCACGTCCTGCGCGCCTTCGATTTCGCGATCACCAAGGCCAATCTGCTGCGAACCAAGCGCGACCTTCTGAAGCCCGAGGTGATCTGGAACATCGAGGAAGGCCTCAAGCTCACCGTCGAGCAGCTCGCGCGCGCCGAGGCGCAACGCGTCGGCATGACTGCGCGCGCAATCGAGTTCTTCAAAAACTACGACCTGCTGTTGACGCCAACCACGATCGTACCGCCCTTCCCGATCGAGCACCGCTATGTCGCCGAATGCGCCGGCAAGAAGTTCGAGAACTATGTCGAATGGCTCGGCATCGTCTACGCCATCACGCTCGCCTGCTGCCCGTCGCTGTCGCTGCCCTGCGGCTTCACGGCGTCTGGCCTCCCGGTCGGTGTGCAGGTCGTCGGCGCCCCGCGCGCGGATGCGCAGGTGATCGCCGGCGCGAAGGTGTTGGAGGATATTCTGGGTCTGCGCGGCTCCACGCCGATCGATCCCAAGGTGAAGGCATAACGCGAGCCGCACCGGCGGGGACTTGGCCGTCCCCGCCGTGCGCCGGTCAGACCCTAGTCGTTCGCTTTCGGCCCGCCGTGATACCGATGCGCATCGTATCCGGCCTCATCCGTTGGAGCGGCGAAGGCGAAGGAGTTCGGATGCGATTCCGACATCTGGGCAGTGGCCGCCGAAGCCATGTGCGAGTGATTCATTGCCTCGTGGGCAGAGGCGGCGGAGCAAAGCGCGACCAGCATGGCCGACGCTGCGAGAACTGATTTCATCATGATGTGACGTGCCTCTTGTGAGTGCCACCAGCAAATTGCAGATGGATCTCGCCGCGTAGGATTGCCAGTTTGAATCCAGGCACGCGATATAGGCACGGCATAAGCATTTCGCGCTCCAGTATAGGCTTCCAGCGCTTCTGGCTCGCTCCCGCGGCGGGGAAAGCCGCTCACCTCGAGGCGGTATTCGCCTCCAGGCCGCGACTGTACCGCGACATCGCAAAGCAAAAGACAAAGTAGATCGCGGCGACGAAGATGTAGACCTCGACCGAGAATTGCTGCCAGGCCGGATCGATGATCGCGGTCTTCGCCGTCGTCAGCAGGTCGAAGATGCCGATGATCAGGACCAGGCTCGTGTCCTTGAAGAAGGCGATGAAGGTGTTGACCAGCGGCGGGATGACATGGCGGATCGCCTGCGGCAGCACGATCAGGCGATGCTTGCGCCAGTAGGACAGCCCCAGCGCATCGGCGGCCTCATATTGCCCGCGCGGCACGGCCTGGAGGCCGCCACGGATGACTTCGGCGAGGTAGGCGCCCGCGAACAGGATGATGGCGATCTGCGCGCGCAACAGCTTGTCGATGTTGAATCCGCTCGGCATGAACAGCGGAAACATCACGCTCGCCATGAACAACAGACTCACCAATGGCACGCCGCGGATCAGCTCGACATAGAGCACCGAGAGCGAGCGGATCGCCGGCAGCTTTGAGCGCCGGCCGAGTGCCACGAGGATTCCGAGCGGGAAACCAAAGGCCAATCCAAACGTCGCCAGGATCAGTGTCACCGGCAATCCGCCCCAACGGTCCTGCGAGACGAAGGAGAGGCCGAACACGCCGCCCCACATCAGTACGCTGATCAGCGCCAGCGCGCCGATCCAGATATAGGCCAGCTCGCGCCGCCACAGGGCGCGGCGGGTGGAGAGATAGAACAGCGCGATGAACAGCACGACCGACAGCGCCGGCCGCCACTGCTCGTCAAACGGATAGGTGCCGAACAGGATGAAGCGATATTTTTCGGGGATGATCGCCCAGCAGGCACCGAGGCCGCGCGCGGCGCGGCAGGCGCTCGAGTCGTTTGCCGGCGTGAGCCACACGGCATTCGCGATGCCCCACTGCACGAAGCTGAAGATGCCCTTGGCGAGGATCGCCAGCAACACGACCGAAAGGATGGCATTGGGGATCGACGAGAACAAATTGGTGCGCAGCCAGCGCAGCACCGGATTGCCCATCTGCGGGCGGCGGGCAGCACGCGGAGCGTCTGGAATGTCGGTGATCGCCGTCATGATCAGCGCTCCACCAGCGCGATGCGCGAATTGTACCAGTTCATGAAGAAGCTGATGCCGAGGCTGATGGTCAGGAACACCGCCATGATCAGCGCGATCGCCTCGATCGCCTGCCCGGTCTGGTTCAGCGTGGTATTGGCGACAGACACTACGTCCTGGTAACCGATCGCGACCGCGAGCGAGGAGTTCTTTGTCAGGTTGAGATACTGGCTCGTCATCGGCGGCACGATGACGCGCAGCGCCTGCGGCAGGATGATCTGCCGCAGCATGAAGCTGCGGCGCAAGCCGAGCGCATTGGCGGCATCCCACTGTCCGCGCGGCACGGACTGGATGCCGCTGCGCACGATCTCGGCGATGAAGGCCGAGGTGTAGGTCACGAGCGCGATCAGCAGCGCGAAATATTCCGGCGCGAGCGTCAGCCCGCCGACGAAGTTGAAGCCGCGCAGCTCCGGCCATTCGATCTTCCAGGACACACCAAGCGCCACGGACATTGCCGCCGGCAGCGCGACGATGAGGCCAACCGCAAAGGGCCAGGCCGGCCGCGGCTTGCCGTCGCGCATCTGCTGCGCGATCAGCCATCGCCTGATGAGATAGAACACGGCAAGCCCGAGCACGGCTGTACCGAGCACCCAGAGCTGCGGCGAGCCCAGCGGGATCGCCGGCAGGATCAGGCCGCGATTGGACAGAAACACGCCCTCGACCGGCCGCCACGCCGCGCGCGCGGCCGGCAGCGCCTGCATCAACACGTACCAGAACAGGAGCTGAAGCAGCAGCGGGATGTCGCGGAGCGTTTCAACATAGACGGCAGCGAGCCGCGACAGCAGCCAGTTGGCGGAGAGACGCGAAATGCCGATCAGCGTGCCCAGGATCGTCGCGAGCACGATGCCGATCACGGCGACGCGCAAGGTGTTGGCGATGCCGACGACGAAGGCCCACAGGTACGTGTCTCTCGGATTATAGGCGAGCAGGCTGTCGGCGATCGGCATGCCGGCTTCGCGGCCGAGGAAAGCGAAGCCGGTGGTGATGCGGCGGGCCGAGAGATTGGTGACGGTGTTGGACCAGAGGAAGGCGACAACCCCAAGCACGATCCCGACGACGAGCACCTGCCAGAACAGGCCTTGCAGCTCTCGGCGGCCAAATCCGCCGAAGAAGCGACGGCGGGGCGGCGGTCTTGGACTGTCTGAAGTCACAGCACAAAAATCCTTCTGGCGAGCAACGATTTCCGGCGGCGCACGTCAACTGTTGCACCAATCTAAAAAGCGTGCAACAAATGTTTCATGGCCGAGCCCGCGAAATCCTCGCCCTTGAGCGAACTGCGCATTGCGTTACCATCGCTCCCCCTGCGCCTGCAGGAGGTCGGCCGCTTCGTTGCCGCCAATGATTACGACGCCACCACCCGTTCGATGCGCGATCTCGCCGCCGAAGCCGGCGCCGACCCGGCCGCATTCACGCGGCTTGCCAAGGCCATTGGCTATTCCGGCTGGGACCAGTTGCGCGCGGCGCTCACCGAAGCGCGGCGGCCATCGCAGATCTCACCTTTCTCCGGCCGCGCCAAGAGCCGCCGTCACGGCCCGAACGCCGATGTCGCGCTCGTCACCGACAAGCTCGCGGCCGAGGGCGCCGGCCTTCTGCGCATTCCGGCCCAGCCGATTGCGGATGCAGCCCGCGCGCTGCACGACGCCAAGCGGATCTGGATTGCCGGCTACCGAAGCTGCCGGGGCGTCGCGGAGCTCTTGAACTACGAGCTCCGGCTGTTCCGTCCCGAACAGGTGCAACTCGTCGGTGCATCCGGCCCCGACGATCTCGATCTCGGCGCCTTTCGTCCCGGCGAAGCCGTCATCGTCATCGGCTTCCTGCCCTACACGCATGCGAGCGTCCGTGTTGCGCAGGCCGCCCATCGTGCCGGCGCAGCGCTGATCGCGATCGCGGACAGCCTCTCAGCGCCGATGGCAGAAGGCGCCGACCACGTGCTGCTGTTCGAGGCGGCCTCGTCCCCCGGCTTCTTCCCGAGTCTCACGGGCGCCATCGCGATTGCGCAATCGCTCGCGGCGGTAACATTCTCGCTCGGCGGCACGGCCGCGAAGAAGCGCCTGGAAACCACCGAGGCGCGGCTCGCCGCGGCCTCCACATACGTTTCAGAGAAAGGTTGACCCATGGCCGCTCGCACCAGCCGCGTGCTGCACCGTTCGTTGCGCGAAACGCCGCCCAAGGCGATCGGCGGCGAAGGCGTCTATCTCTTCGCCGAGGACGGGCGGCGCGTGATCGACGCCTCCGGCGGCGCAGCCGTCTCCTGCCTCGGCCATCAGCATCCGCGCGTGATCGCGGCGATGGCAAGTCAAGCCTCGACGCTGGCCTATGCGCACACCGCCTTCTTCTCCTCCGAGCCGGCCGAGGCGCTGGCCGAGACGCTGGTCGGGCACGAACCCGGCGGTCTCGCCTACGCCTATTTCGTCAGTGGCGGATCGGAGGCGATCGAAGCCAGCATCAAGCTGGCGCGGCAATATTTCATCGAGCGCGGCGAGCCGCAGCGGCAGCACTTCATTGCGCGGCGGCAGAGCTATCACGGCAACACGCTCGGCGCGCTCGCCGCCGGTGGCAATGCCTGGCGGCGCGCGCCCTATGCGCCCCTGCTGTCCGGTGCCTTCAGCCATGTGACGCCGGCCTTTGCCTATCACGAGAAGCACGAGGGCGAATCCGATGCGCAGTTCGTGGCGCGACTGGCCGCGGAGCTCGAAGGCGAATTTCAGCGGCTTGGCCCCGACACCGTCGCCGCGTTCCTCGCCGAGCCCGTCGTCGGTGCCACTGCCGGTGCGGTGACGGCACCGGACGGCTACTTCAAGGCGGTGCGCGAGATCTGCGACCGGCATGGCGCCCTCCTCATCCTCGACGAAGTCATGAGCGGCATGGGCCGCACCGGCACGACGCACGCCTGGGAGCAGGAGGGCGTCGCTCCTGATATCCAGGCGATCGCAAAGGGCCTCGGCGGCGGTTACCAGCCGATCGGCGCGATGCTCGCGAGCGGCAAGATCATCGATACCATCCGCGCAGGCTCCGGCGCGTTCCAGCATGGCCACACCTATCTGGCGCATCCCCTCGCCTGCGCAGCCGCGCTCGCGGTGCAGGATGTGATCCGCGAGGACCGCCTGCTCGACCGCGTCAAGGAGCGCGGCAAACAGCTCGAGCAGCGGCTGACCGAGCGCTTCGGCAATCACCGCCATGTCGGCGATATCAGGGGCCGCGGCCTGTTCTGGGCGATCGAGCTCGTCGCCGACCGCGCCGGCCGCACCTCGTTCGATCCCGCGCTCAAGCTGAACCAGAAGATCAAGGCGGAAGCCTTCGCCAATGGGCTCGGCTGCTATCCCGGCGGCGGTACCGTGGACGGCGTCCGTGGCGACCATGTGCTGCTGGCGCCGCCCTATATCGCTTCGGCTGACGAGATCAATCTGATCGTCGACAAGCTCGGCACCGCCGTCGACAACGTGTTGCGTAGTGTCAATCACTGAGGGGAGAGTCATATGATGAGGAAAGTGGTTATCGTAGCCGGCATGCTCGCGGCATCGACGGTTGCCGCGTCGGCGGCGACGCTCGACACGGTGAAGAGCCGCGGCACGCTGATCTGCGGCGTCAGCGCCGGCTTTGCCGGTTTCTCCGCGCCGGACTCGCAGGGCAATTACAAGGGTCTCGACGTCGATTATTGCCGCGCGCTCGCGGCCGGCGTGCTCGGCGACGCCAGCAAGGTGCGCTACGTCTCGCTGACCGCGCAGAATCGTTTCACCGCGCTGCAATCGGGCGAGATCGACGTACTCTACCGCAACTCGACGCAGACCTATCTGCGCGGCGTGACGCTGGGCCTCCGCCAGGGGCCGGTCAACTTCTACGACGGCCAGGGCTTTGTCGTGAAGAAGGATCTCGGCGTGAAGGAGATCAAGGATTTGAAGGGTGCGACTGTCTGCGTCGCGCAGGGCACCACGCATGAAGTCACGCTCGGCGATTACGGCCGCGCCAACGGCATCGACTGGAAGCCGCTGGTGTTCGACCGCGTCGACACCATGTACCAGACCTTCTTCGGCGGCCGCTGCGATGCCATGACCCAGGACGCCTCCGCGCTCGCCGGCGCGGTCACGACCGCGGCGCCGAATCCGGCCGACTACGTCGTGCTGCCGCAGACCATCAGCAAGGAACCGCTCGGGCCGTTCACCCGCAATGGTGACGAAGTCTGGAGCGACATCATCACCTGGTTGCATTACGGCCTGATCGAGGCCGAGGAGCTCGGTGTCACGCAAGGCAATGTCGATGAGATGGCGAAGTCGCAGACGCCGGCGGTCCAGCGCCTGCTGGGTGCCTCCGGCGACCTCGGCTCGCGGCTCGGTCTCGACAACAAGTGGCTGGTGACCGTGATCAAGGCCACCGGCAATTACGGCGAGATCTACGAGCGCAATGTCGGCAAGGCGAGCCCGCTCAAGCTCGACCGCGGCCTCAACGGCCTCTGGAGCAAGGGCGGCTTGATGTACGCGGTGCCGTTCAAGTAAGTGTCTCCCGTGTCCCGGACGCGCTGCAGCGTGTAACGATGCTGCGCAGAGCCGGGACCCAGCGGCCACAATGGGCCCCGGCTCTGCAGCGCAATACTTCGCATTGCGCTGCGTCCGGGGCGCGAGACCTGTCAGGTAATCACCTCCAATGACGACGCCCCCACGCATCGCCCTGATCCACGCCCTCAAGCATTCCATCGCGCCGATCGAGGCTGCGTTCGCGAAGGCGTGGCCAGAGGCGCGGCTGATGAACCTGCTCGACGACAGCCTGTCGGCGGATCTGGCCCGCGACGGCGTGCTCAACGATGCCATGACCGAGCGCTTCCTCGCGCTCGGCGACTATGCGGCAGCTACGGGAGCGAACGGAATCCTGTTCACCTGCTCGGCCTTCGGCCCCTGCATCGAGGCCGTCGCGCGCGCGCATGCGCCGATGCCCGTGCTGAAGCCGAACGAGGCGATGATCGAGCAGGCCGTGACCATGGGCAAGCGCATCGGCCTGCTCTCGACTTTCCCGCCGACACTGGCCTCGATGCCACCGGAGTTTCCGGCCTCCGCCCAGGTCGTGCCGAAACTCGCCGAGGGCGCGCTGGCCGCGCTCGATCGCGGCGACCGCGCCACGCACGACAGGCTGATTGTCGAGGCTTCAAAGGACTTGCGCGATTGCGACGTCATTGCGCTTGCGCAATTCAGCATCGCGGCGACCGCGCCGCTGGTCGCCGAAGCCACCGGACGCCCGGTCGTGACGACTCCGGACAGCGCGGTCGACAAGCTGATGAGGCTACTGAAAGCGAAGGCCTAGGCGCCGGACTTTTTCCGACGTCGTGCATCCTTGATCGCAGCAACGAGCGCGGCCTTCGTTTCGTTCACAAAGTCCTCGACCAGTTCCTCGCGCGTGGCATGCGCGGCCTCGCCGGTGAACAGGCCCTGCTCGGCCAGCATCACGACGCCATGCAACGCCGCCCAGATCTTGAGCGCTTGCCGCTCGCGCAAGAAGCCGACCGCCGGCGCCTCGAGGGCCTCGATCACCAGCGCGAAAGTCTCGCGCGTGGCGTCGTGCAGCTCGCTGCCCTTTGCCGCGCATGACACGGTGCGGGAAGCGAACATCAGGCGATAGATGCCGTTGCGGCGCAGACCGAAATCGAGCGTCGCCTGCGCCAGCCGCGACAGTTTCGATTGCTTCGACGGCTTCGCCATCGCCTCGCGCAGAAGTGCACTGAGCTGCCGGAACGCTTCCGCCGTCACCGCCGTTAGCAGCGCATCACGGTCGGCAAAATGCCGATACGGCGCCGGCTGCGAGACGCCGAGCTGTTTGGCAAGCGCCTTGATGCTGATCGCCTCGGCGCCGCCCTGCTCCGCCTCGCGCAGCGCGGCCTTGATCAAGGCGTCACGGAGATCGCCATGGTGGTAAGTATTCTCCGGCTTACGGACGAGTTGTGAACGCATGTTACGTCAAGCCTATAAGTTTGCGCTTGACAGGGGAAGCCCGCCGCGAATGTAATAGCATATAACTTAAAGCGGCGGCAAATGCCGCCGATAAGATTGACATGAGGATCGCGCGGCCTTCGGGCCCCGCGTACACGACCGAGGAAGCCGCCATGACAGAGCGACTGAGGGTTCACGTCGATCCCGACAAATGCCAGGGCCACGCACGCTGCAAGGCGCTCGCACCGGAGCTGTTCGAGCTCGACGAATACGGCAACGCCCATGAGGCCGGGGACGGCACCGTGCCGCCCGGCCTCGAAGACAAGGCCTGGCTTGCCAAATCCAACTGCCCGGAAATAGCGATCGATGTGATCGAGGAGTAGCGCGGCCCCTGCCCGCTTGCGTGCTTTTAGCGAACACGAGCCCCAAGGGATTTCCCGTATGTCCGACGTCAGCCAGCCCGCCGCCCATCCCCCCGTGACCGACTGGGTCCATGATTTCGACCACACCGATCCGCAATGGACGGACGATCCCTTCCCGATCTGGGAGGAACTGCGCGCCGCGAGCCCGGTCGTGCACACCGAGCGCTTCCTCGGCTGCTACATGCCGACGACCTATGAGGCCGTGCGCGAGATCGCCAACGACTCCGAGCATTTCTCCTCGCGCCGCATCATCGTCCGCGACGTCCGGCCGGAGATTTCCAGGAACGCGGCTCCGCCGATCACCTCCGACCCGCCCGTGCACAAGCCGGCGAAGCAATTGCTGCTGCCGCCGTTCACGCCGGATGCGATGAAGAAGCTGGAACCGCGGATGCGCGCGATCTGCAACGAGCTGATCGATGGGTTCATCGCCGATGGCAAGGTCGACGCCGCAGCGCGCTACAGTAAATATATCCCGGTTCAGGCCATCGCCCACATGCTCGGCATTCCCGAGAGCGACAGCGACCTGTTCATCAACTGGATCCACATGATTCTCGAGCTCGGCATCAAGGACGAGAGCAAGCTGCTCCAGGCCGTGCAGGAGATGAGCGCCTATTTCAGCACCCATATCGAGGAGCGGAAGAAGAAGCCGACCGACGACCTGATCTCCTACCTGATGAACGCCAGGGACAAGGAGGGTCATCCGCTCGAGGACTCCCACGTGCTGGGTTCGCTGCGGCTGCTCCTGATCGCCGGCATCGACACCACCTGGAGTGCGATCGGCTCCTCGCTCTGGCATCTCGCCCGGACGCCGGCCGACCGCGAACGGCTGATCGCCGAGCCTGGGCTAATCCCGATCGCCGTGGAGGAGCTGCTGCGGGCCTATTCGCCCGTGACCATGGCCCGTGAGGTGGTCAAGGAGACCACGATCTCGGGCTGCCCGGTCAAGGCGGGCAACATGGTGCTGCTGTCCTTCCCGGCCGCGAACCGTGATCCCAAGATGTTTCCGGACGCTGACAAAGTCGTGATCGACCGCCGCGAGAACCGCCACGCCGCCTTCGGCCTCGGCATCCACCGCTGCGTCGGTTCCAACCTTGCACGCATGGAGATGCAGGTTGCGCTGGAGGAATGGCTGAAGCGGATCCCGGACTTCGCCCTCGATCCGGCAGGCACGGTGACCTGGTCACAGGGCACGGTGAGAGGCCCCCGCCAGTTGCCATTTCTGTTCGGAAAGGCGATGTAGGCCTTTCCAAGACCAACGGAGAGGCCGGACGTGACAGAGCAAGCAACCCTACCGGCCTCTGATCACATCGACATCGACATCGACATCGCCGACGCCAAACGGCGGATCAAGGCGATCTTCATCGGCTCGATCGGCAATCTCGTCGAGTGGTACGATTTTTACGCCTATACGGCGTTCGCGCTCTATTTCGCTCCGGCCTTCTTCCCCGGCAACGACCCCGTCGTCCAGCAATTGAACGTCGCCGTGGTGTTCGCGGCGACCTTCCTGATGCGCCCCCTGGGCGGCTGGCTGTTCGGCTACATCGCGGATCATTTCGGCCGGCGTATCTCGCTGACGTTATCCGTCGTCTTCATGTGCTTCGGCTCGCTGATCATCGCGCTGACGCCGACCTATGCGACCATCGGTTTCGCCGCGCCGGTGATCCTGGCGCTCGCCCGCGTCATCGAAGGCCTGAGCCTCGGCGGCGAATATGGTGCCAGCGCGACCTATCTCAGCGAGGTTGCCGATCCCAAGCATCGCGGCTTCTATTCGAGCTTTCAATACGTCACGTTGATCGGCGGCCAGCTCACCGCGATCATCGTGCTGCTGCTCCTGCAAAAGGTCTTCCTCACGCCGGAGGAGCTCAGAGCCTGGGGCTGGCGCATCCCGTTTGCGATCGGCGCGGCGCTGGCGATCTTTGCCGCAGTGATGAGACGCAATCTGCACGAGACTGAGGCCTTCGAGGAAGCCAGGAAGGTGGTGAAGCCGACCGGCTCGATCACCAATTTGCTGCGCTACCCCCGCGAGCTGCTGCTGGTGGTCGGCCTCACGGCCGGCGGTACGGCAGCGTTCTACACCTTCACCACCTACATGCAGACCTTCGTCAAGCTCTCGGTCGGCCTGACCGAGGACCAGACCACTTTCGTGATCTTCGGCACGCTGATCTTCGCGACGATCCTGCAACCCATCTACGGCGCGATCTCCGACAAGATCGGGCGCAAGCCGTTGCTGATCTTCTTCGGTGTCGCGGGCACGCTCGCGACCGTGCCGCTGCTGATGACGCTGAAGGAGACCAAGTCGCCTTTCATGGCCTTCATCCTGATCTGCTGCGCCTGGCTATTCGTCGCCGGTTACACCTCGATCAACGCCGTGGTGAAGGCCGAGCTGTTCCCGACCAATGTCCGCGCCCTCGGTGTCGGCCTGCCCTACGCCATCACGGTCTCGATCTTCGGCGGCACCGCGCCGGCGATCGCGCTCTATTTCAAGAGCATCGGGCATGAGGAGTGGTTCTACTACTATCTCGCAGGCGTCATCTGCCTGTCGCTGATCATCTATTCCACCATGCGTGACACCAAGCACGCCTCCGCGATGCATCGCCACGAGTAGCTCATGGCCGACGACAACGAGCCGCCCGACAGCAAGCTGACGCGCACCAAGGAGAAATGGGCGCGCGAAGCCCGCTTCCTCACCGGCCGCGTTACGCGACCGGAGGATCAGCGGCTACCGCCGGGCCAGCATCTCACCAAGGACTGGCCGGTGCTCGATCTCGGAGTCGTGCCGCCGGTTTCGCGCGAGCGCTGGCGGCTCGACGTTTACGGTGCGATCGAGACCCCCGTGTTCTGGACCTTTGCCGAATTCGCGGCGCAGAAGCAGGCGCAGATCACCTCCGACATTCACTGCGTGACGACCTGGTCGCGCTACGACAATGAGTGGGAGGGCCTCGCCACGCGCGAGCTGCTCGCAACTTGCCAGCCGCGCGAGGACGCGCGCTTCGTGGTCCTGCATTCCCATGACGGCTATACCACCAACCTCACGCTGGAAGACTTTGCCGCCGAGGACGCCCTGCTCGCCCATAGCTGGTCGGGTCAGCCGCTGACCGAAGAGCACGGCGGCCCGGTGCGGCTCGTCGTGCCGCATCTGTATTTCTGGAAGAGCGCCAAATGGCTTCAGGCCATCGAATTCCTGACCGAGGACGCGCCGGGCTTCTGGGAAGTCCGTGGCTATCATAACCGCGGCGATCCCTGGGCCGAGCAGCGTTATTCAAGCGATTAGGTTCAAGCAAGGACGGGGGAATCCCATGCCGACGGAACGCTTTCAATTCACCGGCGAAGGTGGCCATCAACTAGCCGCCGCGCTGGAGCTGCCCGATGGCGAGCCCACGGCCTACGCGCTGTTCGCGCACTGCTTCACCTGCGGCAAGGACACGCTGGCAGCAAAACGCATCTCGGTCGCGCTCGCCGCCACGGGCATTGCGGTGCTGCGCTTCGACTTCACCGGGCTCGGCTCCAGCGAAGGCGATTTCGCCAATTCGACGTTCTCCTCCAACGTCGCCGACCTCATGCGCGCCGCCGATCATCTGCGCCAGGTCCGCACGGCGCCGTCGATCCTGATCGGCCACAGCCTCGGTGGTGCCGCGATCCTCGCCGCGGCCGGAAGGATTCCGGAAGCCAAGGCTGTCGTGACCATCGCGGCGCCGTCCGATCCCGCTCACGTCACCGGTCTGTTCAGCGAGCATCTCGACAGCATCCGCGCGCAGGGCGAAGTCGAGGTCTCGCTCGCGGGGCGCCCGTTCCGCATCAAGCGCGAATTCCTCGACGACATCGCCGAGCAAGAACTGATGAAGGACATCACCGGCCTGCACAAGGCCCTGCTCGTGATGCAGTCCCCTGTCGACGACACCGTCGGCATCGACAATGCGACCAAGATTTTCGTTGCGGCAAGACACCCCAAGAGCTTCGTCTCGCTCGACCACGCCGATCATCTCCTGACCAAGACGGCCGACGCCCTCTACGCGGCCGACGTGATCGCGGCCTGGGCCAGCCGCTACATCGACACCGCGAAGCCCGCGAAGGCGATGGATCTCGCGGAAGAGCCGCGCAAAGTGGTGGTGCAGGAAACCCGCAAGAGCAAGTTCAACCAGGCCATCACCGTCGGCCCGCATCACTTGGTGGCTGACGAGCCGATTGCGGCCGGCGGCGAGGATGCCGGCCCCGGCCCTTACGACTTCCTGCTGGCCGGGCTGGGTGCCTGCACCTCCATGACCATGCGCCTCTATGCCGATCGCAAATCGCTGCCGCTCGATCGCGTCACGGTCACGCTGAAGCACTCGAAAATCTACGCCAAGGACTGCGCGGAGTGCGAGACGCGCGATGGCATGCTCGACCAGATCGAGCGCGACATCGCGATCGACGGCGCGCTCGATGCGGAGCAGCGCAAGAAGCTGATGGAGATCGCCGACAAGTGTCCGGTGCACCGGACGCTGACCTCGGAGATCCGCATCGTGACGAAGGCCGTGGACTAGCGCGTTATTGTTTAAGCATGATCTTTTCGGAAAACCGCTTCACACTTTTCCGGATCATGCTCTAGAAGCACGACGCCATGGTCCGCACCGCCGCGCTGATCTCATTCTCGCGCCAGGCCGCGAAGCCGAGCAGCAGGCCATGGTCGCGTGGACGGCCGAGCGCCAGGCTGGACAAGGCCCGCGTTTCAACGCCCGCCTCGACCAGCCTTTGCACCACCGCCTGATCGGCGCGACCGCGCTTGAGGCGGGCGACCAACTGGATGCCGCCCGAGGGCACTTCGGCAGAGAGAACTTCGCCCAGATGGCGCTCCAGTCCCTCGACGAGGTGATCGCGGCGCGCGTGATAGAGCCGTCGCATCCGGCGCAGATGCGCGAGAAAATGGCCGTCGGCGATGAACTCCGCCAGCGCTTCCTGGATGTGGCTGGAGGCGATCAGCCCGATGTGCCGCTGTGCGATCTCGAGGGTGCCGACCAGCCCTGGTGGCGCGACGACATAGCCGAGCCGGATATCCGACGTCATCACCTTCGAAAACGTTCCGACATAGAATACGCGGCCATGGGCGTCTAACCCCTGCAGGGCCGGCACCGGCCGGCTGTCATAATGGAATTCGCCATCGTAATCGTCTTCGACGATCCAGGTCTCGCCTGGCCTGCTCATGCCCAGGAATTCGGTGCGGCGCGCGAGCGACATCAACCGCCCGGTCGGATGCTGATGCGAGGGCGTCATGAAGATGAGCTTTGGCGCGGCCATGCCCGGCATCCGCTGCATGCCCTGCTCATCCAGCTTCAGCCCCATCACGCGCGCGCCGGAGGCACGGAAGGCCGCCGCCGCACCGGGATAGCCGGGATCCTCGACCCAGACATCGTCGCCGGGCGTGATGAGCGCAGCCGCAATCAGGGTCAGCGCGGCCTGCGCGCTCGGCAGGATCAGGATCTGGTCTGCGGTGGCGCGCACGCCCCTGCTGGCGGCCAGATAATGCGCCAGCGCCTGGCGCAGGCGCGTCCGGTTGACCGGCCCAAGCTCGCGCTTGGCTGCGCGCACCGCGCTGCGGCGCAGGCAGCGGGCCCACACTTCGTGCGGAAACTCCCGCGCATCTCCATGCCCCGGACGCAGGGGTTTTAGCGGCGCCTGATAGGACATCGGCCAGTCGGTCTGCTTGAGCTTCGACGCCCAGGGCGAGAGCCGCGGCTTGCCAGAGCGGACGCTCGGTGCGACGGCGCCTGTCCCTTCGTTACGGCCGCCGTCGACCGTGACCATGGGACGACGACCGTGCGACGCCTCGAGATATCCCTCGGCGGCGAGCTGCTCGAAGGCATAAGTAACGGTGTTGCGCGAGACGCCGAGGTCGCTCGCAAGCCGGCGGCTCGACGGCAGCGCGCGGCCTTTGCCGAGCCGACCGGTCGCGATCAGGCCGCGAAGCTGGCTCGTCAGTTGCGCCGTCAGCCCCTCGTCGTCGGTCCGCTTCAGCTCGATCAGGGCGGAGATCACACCTTCCGAAACTGGCACCTTATTCCTTTCCAATCTGGCACTTTTTCAGGTGCCAATCCGGATGTTATGCGCCGGACTGGACTGCTTCAAGGATTTTGCGATGAACTCCCTCTCGTCCCGCGCGGCCGTCGGCCTGTTCCTGATCGTCGTGCTGGCCTGGGGCGTGAACTGGTCGGTGACGAAGCAACTCGTCCAGTTCCTCCCGCCACTGTGGACTTCGGCGATCCGGAGCTGGATCGCGCTGGCCGGATTGTTCGTGATCCTCGGGCTGAGCAACAATCTGATGATCCCGGAGCGGCGCGACATTCCGGTGATCCTGAGCGTCGCGCTGCTGCACATGACGGTGTTCTCGGTTCTGGTTGCGGCCGGTGTGCGCTTCCTGCCCGCGAGCAAAGCGATCGTGCTCGGCTACACCACGCCGCTCTGGGTCGCGATCGCCGCGCCCTTGCTGGGGAAGGATACGCTGACGGCGCCCAAGCTCGCCGGCGCCTTGCTCGGACTGATCGGCCTTGCCGTGATCCTGAACCCCACGTCGATCGATTGGACCAATACCAACGTCCTGCTCGGGGCCGGCATGGTCGTCCTGGCCGCGATGTCCTGGGCCGCGAACATCATCTATATGAGCGCGCATCGCTGGATTGCATCGCCGCTCCAGCTCCTGCTCTGGCAGGTGCTCGTGGCGACGATCGTACTGACGGGATCGGCTGTTATCACGGAGGGCCCGCCGCACGCGGAATGGTCGTGGAAGCTCGTGCTGCTGTTCCTGTATTCGGGGCTGATCGGAACGGCGCTGGCCTATTGGGCGATGTCGATGGTCAACAAGAGCATCTCGGCCCTGACGACGTCGCTCGGCACCACCGGGACGCCGCTCGTCGGTATCGCCAGTGCTGCGATCCTGCTGGGCGAGCCAATCGACATGAGTCTTGCTGTCGCGGCCGGACTGATCGTCACCGGCATCGGTCTTGCGACGCTGGGCGACCGGCTGCTGCGCGGTCAAGCCACCGCGAGCGGCTGAACCCGCAGTGCACCGAGCAGGCCGGCCGTCGTGCCGAGCAGGATGCCGGCGACCGCGACGAACGAGCCCAGAGCGAGCGTCGACACGCCGGTAAGCCCCTGCCCGATCGAGCAGCCGAACGCCATCACGCCGCCGATCCCCATCAGCGCCGCACCGCCGGCAGATCGCAGCATGTGGCGCGGCGAGGAATAACCTTCGAGATGGAAACGGCCTGTAGCGAGCGCGGTGACGAGACTGCCGGCGAGAACGCCGGCCACGGTGGCGATGCCGAAGTTGAGCGTCAGCCCGGTCGAGAGCATGGCGTATTGCAGGCTATCGGCGATCGGCGCGACGAAGGTGAGCGAGGTCACCGGGACCGGATTGAAATCGTCGGCGCCGAGATAGCCGGTGACGAACCAGCCGCTGGCGACCAGGAGGCCGACGACGACACCGGCTGCGATCTGGCCGGGCGAACGCCGAAACGCCGGGTGCGCGAACGCAAACAGGATCAGCGCAACGACGATTGCAGCAGCGGTCAGCGCGCGCGAGAGCGCGTCGCCGGGACCCAGCGTCGCCAACAGTGACGGCAGCGAATTGGCGTTGACGGTCGTTTGCGAGGCCTGAACCAGCGCAATGCGCACCGGCGCGATCAGGCCCTTGAGCGTCATCTGCGCGGCGATGGCGAGCACGATCACGACGACGAAGGAGCGGAGATTGCCGCGGCCGAGCAGCACCAGCGCCCGCGAGCCGCAACCGTTCGACAGCACCATGCCGTAGCCGAACAACAGGCCGCCGAGGAACAGCACCGGCACCGAGAAGGATTTTTGCAGATAGATCGACTTGCCAAGATCGACCATGCCGCTACCGGCGAGGAATTGGCTCGCAGCAACCGCAACAGCAATCGCCATCGCAAAGGTCCGCACCAGCCGCCCGTCTCCCTCGGCCAGCCAGCCGCGCATGCTGCTCATCAGGCAGAAGCCGCTGAGCAGGCCCACGGCGCCATAGATGAGCCCGATGATGAGGCCGGCGAGGATGACGAGTTGAGTGGACGAGTCCATGGTCAAGGCTTCAGGATCACGCGATCCCGCGACGAACCAGCGACCGCGACATAGGCCTCCTTGGCGCGCTCCAGCGGATAGACGGCATTCGCGTTGATCGGGAACGGCTTCAGGTGACCGCCCGCAAAGCCGGGGCCGAGGTCGCGCAGCACCGCGCCGGTCGCGGCCGAGGACAGCCCGAGCGTGTCGATGCCGACATAAGTGTGTTGCCCGCGGTAGAATTCGAGGATGTTGAACTGCACGATGCGGTCGATCGCGGCGATCAGGATCTGGCGGCCGCGCAATCCGAGCGATTTGTGCGCGGCCTGGAAATAGGGATCGCCGACCGTGTTGAAGACGATGTCGGCCCCCTTGCCGCCGGTCAGTTCGCGCACGCGCGTGGCGGCATCGGTCGCCGAGGCGTCAATCACCTCGATGGCTGCGTTGGCATGGCCCTCATAGGCTTCCGCCTTGCGCACCACGCCGATGACGCGCGCGCCCTGCCAGGTCGCGATCTGGACCGCGGCCTGACCGACCTTGCCGTTGACGCCGAACACCAGCACGGTTTCGCCGGGCTTCGGAATGCCGGCGCGGCGAAAGCCTTCCATTGCGGTGACGAAGGGCACGCCGATGCCGGCTGCCTCCTCCCAGGACACCGTCTTCGGCTTCTCCACCACGGCGTCGGCTTCGACGACGAGATGGCTGGCATGGGTGCCGTCACGGCGGATGCCGAGATCGCCGGAAGAGCCGAACACCTCGCGGCCGATCGTATCGGCCGGCCCGTCAATCACCACGCCGGCATAATCGCGGCCGGGCGTGCGGGGGAAGACCGCGTAGGGCATCAGCCCGGTCGCAGCCTTCACATCGGACGGGTTGACGGCGGCGGCCCTTATCTCGATCAGGAGATCCTTCGGACCGCGCGCGAGCATATGATGCTCGATCAGCGGCGCGATCGCCGCAGCATTATCGGCCTTGGCATTGAGGCGGACGCAGCGCGCTTCGACGGTTTTGCGATCGGCTGGTGACATCGAAAGACCCACGATTTCTCGCGGGCCTTGTCGCCTTTGGGACCGGTCAAGTCAACCGCCTCCCCTCGTCCTGAGGAGTCGCGCGAGCGGCGTCTCGAAGGATACAGGCCCGCGCTGCAGCATCCGGGCCTTCATGGTTCGAGACGCGCCTTCGGCGCTCCTCACCATGAGGAGCGACAGCTAGTCCTTCGGCCGCTTGTCGTAGAGGCGCTTGGCCTTGCCCAGCGAGCGCTCCAGCGTGGCGGGGGCGACCACCCGCACGTTGGAGCTGATTCCGATGGTGTTCTTGATGTGGGTCGAAATGCGGTCGGCGTGATCGACGAGCCCCCGGCCGTCCCAGCTCTCCGGGCGCGCCTCGGCAATGATGGTCAGCTCGTCCATGCGGCCTTCGCGGGTGAGTTCAAGAATGAAATGCCCGCCGCACCAGTCGGTCGCAAGCAACACCTCCTCGATCTGGGTCGGAAACAGATTGACGCCGCGCAGGATGATCATGTCGTCGGAGCGGCCCGTCACCTTCTCCATCCGCCGCATGCCCGGCCGCGCCGTGCCCGGCAGCAGCCGCGTGAGGTCGCGGGTCCGATAGCGGATCACCGGGAAGGCTTCCTTGGTCAGCGAGGTGAAGACCAGCTCGCCTTTCTCGCCATCCGGCAGCACCGCGCCCGTCTGGGGGTCGATCACCTCGGGATAAAAATGGTCCTCCCAGATGTGCAGGCCATCCTTGGTCTCGATGCATTCCTGCGCGACGCCGGGGCCGATCACTTCAGAGAGGCCATAGATGTCGGTCGCGTCCATGTCGAAGGCGTCCTCGATCTCCCCACGCATCGCATTGGTCCAGGGCTCGGCGCCGAAGATGCCGACCTTGAGCGAGCACTGGCGCGGGTCGAGCTTCTGGCGCTTGAACTCGTCGAGGATCGCCAGCATGTAGCTCGGCGTCACCGTGATGATGTCGGGCCGGAAGTCGTTAATGAGCTGCACCTGCCGCTCGGTCATGCCGCCGGAGATCGGCACCACGGTGCAACCAAGTTTTTCGGCGCCGTAGTGCACACCCAGTCCACCGGTAAACAGGCCGTAGCCATAGGCGTTGTGGATGATCATGCCCGTGCGGCCGCCGGCGGCGCGAATCGAGCGTGCCATCACCTCCGACCAGGTGTCGATGTCGCGTTGCGTATAGCCCACCACGATCGGCTTGCCTGTGGTGCCGGACGACGCATGCACGCGCACCAGCTTTTCGCGCGGCACGGCGAACATGTTGAAGGGATAATTGTCGCGCAGATCCGTCTTCACGGTGAACGGGAATTTTGCGAGATCGGAGAGTTCGCGAAAGTCGGACGGATGCACGCTGGCCTTGTCGAAGGCCTGGCGATAATGCGCGACGTTGTCGTAGGCGTGCTTCAGCGACCAGGCCAGCCGCTGCTTTTGCAGCACCATGATCTCGTCACGTGAGGCGCGCTCATGCGCGTCCATCTCGGCACGATAGGCGTTGCCACCTTCCTTGAGCCTCGTCAGAGCCATCCTCGTTTCCCCACATTGGTTGGTTCTTTTTATTGGTTGGTTCTTTTTACTGATCTTGCGTCGGCAGCCACGTGCCGGGAATGACACGCGAATGCCCCCGGAATTCCGCGATGACGGTGTCGCCCACCGTCACGCGCACATCGTAGATGCCTGAGCGTCCGCCACGGCTGACCTCGCGCGCTTTTGCAACGAGGCGATCACCAAGCCTGCCCGGCCTGATGAAGGTGATCTGGCCCTGTGCCGCCACGACACGTTCATTGTGCGAATTGCAGGCAAAGGCGAAGGCGGAATCGGCCAGCGTGAAGATGAAGCCGCCATGGGCGATGCGCTGGCCGTTGACCATGTCCGGCCGCACATTCATCGCCAACGTCGCGAAGCCCGGACCGATCTCGACGATCTCCATGCCGAGCCCCTTGGAGGCATCATCCTCCGCCCACATCGCGTCGGCGCAGGCGCGGGCAATATCCTCGGGCGACAGGTTGGCTTTGACGTTCACGCGCTTCTCCCGGCCAAATGTTTGGCCACAATGCTCTGCTGCCCGGCCATAACTGTCAAACGTGATCGTAATCGACCACGACCCGCTCCGACGACGGCTTTGCCTGGCAGGTCAGGACGAAGCCGGCCTTCAATTCCCAGGGCTCCAGTGAATAGTTGATGTCCATCGGCGCCTCGCCCTCGACCAGCTTGGCGCGGCAGGTCGAGCACATGCCGCCCTTGCAGGCGAAGGGCAGATCGACGCCGGCGCGCAGCGCGGCATCGAGGATCGCCTCGTCCTCGGCAACCGGCACGTCGCGACGCTTGCCGTCGATGATCAGCGAGGCCATCGCCTTCGGCGGCGCATCGGGCGCAACGATCTTCTTCGGCCGCGGCTTGCCGCCAAATTCGGAGACGAAGCGCTCGACGTGGATACGCTCTTCCGCGATACCAAGATCGCGGCAGGTCGCCTCGATCTCCTCGCTCATGCCAAGGGGGCCACAGATGAAGACATGATCGACACTCGCGGCTGGCACCAGCGAGCGCAGCAGCACCCTCACCTTGTCGCCGTCGAGCCGGCCATGCAGGATCGGGATGTCCTGCTCCTCGCCGGAGATGACGTGGAAGATCGAGAGGCGATCGATGAAGCGATCCTTCAGCTCCTCGAGTGCCTCCAGGAACATGATGTTGTCGGTGGCGCGGTTGCCGTAGAACAGGAAGAAGCGGCTGTCCGGCTCGCGCGCGAGCACGCCCTTGACGATCGACAGGATCGGCGTGATTCCGGAGCCTGCGGCAAAGCCGACATGGATGCGTCCGCTATCAGCCGGCGGGATCACGCCGAAGCGTCCGGTCGGCGTCATGACGTCGAGCTCGTCGCCGCATTTGAGTTCATCCGCCGCCCAGTTCGAAAATGCTCCACCGTCAATCTTCTTCACGGCAATGCGGATCTCGCCATCGTCAGGACCCGAGCAGATCGAATAGGAGCGCCGGACTTCCTCGCCATCCAGCATGGTGCGGAGCGTGAGGTACTGGCCGGGCGCGAAAGCGTAATCGCCCGCGAGTTCGCTAGGGACCGCAAAGGTCATCGACACGGCGTCGGCCGCCTCGCGGCGGAGGTCGTTGACGGTCAGGCGATGAAAGCGCGGTGCGGCTGCGGACATGATCAATGACACTTGAAATAATCGAAGGGTTCGCGGCAGGCCTTGCAGCGCCAGAGCGCCTTGCAGGAGGTTGAGCCGAACTCGGACAGCAACTCGGTCTTGTCAGAACCGCATTGCGGGCACGCGACGGCCTGCTCGCCGAACAGCGCGCGGCGTGAGCTGGAGGCTTGCGGCGGCGCGATGCCGTAGGCGTGCAGCTTCCGGCGCCCCTCTTCGCTCATCCAGTCGGTGGTCCATGCCGGCGACAGCACGGTGCGCACTTTCGGCTGGCGAAAACCGGCGCGCTCCAACGCAAGCTCGATCTCGAACGCGATCATGTTCATGGCCGGGCAGCCCGAGTAAGTCGGGGTGATAGCGACCTCGACATGATCGCCGTCGAGCACGACATCGCGCAGCACGCCGAGATCGGCGATGGTCAGCACCGGGATTTCGGGGTCAACGACGCCCGCCGCGGCGTCCCAGGCGCGCCGGCGCAGCTCACTGTCGCGGTCCAGCACCGTCACCATGTCTGCCCCGGAAAAGTACGCTGCATCGACTGAAGCTCGGACAGGAGATGACCGAGATGCTCGCTGTGGCGGCCCACGCGGCCGCCCTGCTGCATCCAGTCATTTTGCGGCAGCGTGAGTGTTGCTTCGCTGACGACATCGGAGAGCGTCGTCAGCCAGCGACCGCGCAAGCTGCCGGGATCAATCGCGATACCGGCATGGATCAGGGCGCGCTCTCCGTCATCGACGGCGAACATCTCACCGGTGAAGGCCCAGAGGTGATCGATCGCGGCTTGCGCCCTGGCGCAACTCTCACTGGTGCCGTCGCCAAGCCGAATGATCCATTCCGAGGCGTGGCGCAGATGATAAGCGCTCTCCTTCTCGGACTTGGCGGCAATGGCCGCAAGCGTCGGATCACGCGAGGCCATCATCGCCCGCCAATAGAGGTCGGCGAAGGCGGAATAGAAGAACTGCCGCACCAGGGTCTGGGCAAAGTCGCCATTCGGCTGCTCGACCAGCAGAAGGTTGCGGTATTGCCTGACGTCGCGCAAATAGGCGAGCTTGTCCTCGTTGTTGTCCTTGCCTTCGGCCTTGGCAGCGTAAGTGTAGAGCTCACGCGCCTGGCCGATGAGATCGAGCGCGATGTTGGAGAGCGCCATGTCCTCTTCCAGCATCGGCGCATGTCCGCACCATTCCGACAGACGATGACCGAGAATCAGCGCATCGTCGGCGCGGCGCAGCGCGTAGAGCACCAGCGGTGTTTCCGCGACCTGGATGTTGGCCACAAGCATCACATGTGCCCCACTTCCTCAGGCACCTCGTAGAACGTCGGATGCCGGTAGATCTTCGATTCCGCCGGCTCGAACATCATGCCCTTCTCGGCCGGATCGCTCGCGGTGATCGCGGTCGACGGCACGACCCAGATCGACAGCCCCTCGCCGCGCCGGGTGTAAATGTCGCGCGCGGCCTGCAGGGCCATGGTGGCATCGTTCGCATGCAGCGAGCCGACATGCTTGTGCGCGAGCCCGTTGCGGCTGCGAATGAAGACTTCCCACAGCGGCGTGTTTGGCGTGGCCATCGTGATCTCCTTATTCCGCGGCTTGTGCGGTCTGACGCCGCGCCCGCTTTGCGGCATAGCTAGCTGCCGCCTCACGCACCCAGGCGCCCTCATCGTGCGCCTTGCGACGCGCGGCGAGCCGATCGCGGTTGCAGGGGCCGTTACCGGCCAGCACCTGCTTGAATTCGGTCCAGTCGATCTCGCTGTAGCGCCAGTGGCCTTCGGCGTCCTGCGTCATGCCGGGATCGGGAATGGTGAGGCCGAGATATTGCGCCTGCGGCACGGTGGCATCGACGAACTTCTGGCGCAGCTCGTCATTGGAGAAGCGCTTGATCTTCCACTTCGTCGATGTGTCGCTGTGCTGGCTCGTCGCATCGGGCGGGCCGAACATCATCAGCACCGGCCACCACCAGCGGTTCAGCGCATCCTGTGCCATCGCCTTCTGCTCATCCGAGCCGCGGCACAGCGTCAGCATGATCTCGTAGCCCTGGCGCTGGTGGAAAGATTCCTCCTTGCAGACGCGGATCATCGCGCGTGCGTACGGGCCATAGGAGCAGCGACACAACGGGATCTGGTTCATGATCGCAGCGCCGTCGACCAGCCAGCCGATGGTGCCGATATCGGCCCAGGTCAGCGTCGGATAGTTGAAGATCGAGGAATATTTGGCCTTGCCGGCAAGCATGGCGTCGACCAGCTCTTCGCGCGAGGTGCCGAGCGTTTCGGCGGCGGCGTAGAGATAGAGTCCGTGGCCGCACTCGTCCTGCACCTTAGCCAGCAGCGCCGCCTTGCGGCGCAAGGTCGGCGCGCGCGTGATCCAGTTGCCCTCAGGCAGCATGCCAACGATTTCGGAATGGGCGTGCTGGGAGATCTGGCGGGTGAGCGTCTTGCGATAGGCCGCCGGCATCCAGTCGTTCGGCTCGATGCGCTCCTCGGCATCGATGCGGGCCTGGAACTGCGCAGCCTTCGCCGCATCCTCGAGACCGCGATCGTCGGTCTCGGCCGTATTCAGCGCCTGGGTATACATGCGCATCCTCCCGTTTATTGGGAGGCAATATATAACAGAAATTACTTCATGCAAGATATTTCTGTAACATATAAATCAGGCCTCGAACCTCCGCTCCAGGAGCTTTCGAGCCGGCGGCAGTGGCCCCTTCTCGTTGGTTCCATGGCTATCAAGCCATTGTTCCGACGGCGCAAGCAGCGCGCGATAGACCTCGCCGCAGAGTTCACGTGCTGCCCTGCCAGGCCAGTCGCCGGGCAGCAGGCTCTCGGGCAGCAGCGGATCGCGCAACACGACGCGGCGATAGTAGTGGATCAGCAGGATGCGCGCGGTGAAGGCGTCCGCCTCGGACAGATCCGCACCGCGCGCGATAGCGGCACGGAGCGGCTCGAACGTCTTCATGAATTTCAGATAGGCGTCGGCGGTGCGGTCCAGCGGCCAGCTCGCGCTGAGCAGACGGCGCCCGCTGTCATCCTCAGCCGAGACTTCAAGACGGATCGCTCCGGCAGCCTCGTCCGGCACCGGCACACCTGATGGCGCGACCCACACGCCGGGCAGCGGACTGCCGAAGCCCGCGTTGCGCAGCGCTTCGCGCGAGACGTCGCGATCCTCGCCGTTGCCGATCAGGAGCAGCTCGAAGCGCCCGGTCCAGTCCGACGATGGCGGATCGTAGATGTGGCGCGTGGCGGCCTCGAAGGTCTGACTTCCTTTGTCGGCCAGGCGATAAAAACTGTTCCGGCCAACCTTTTCGCGTGTCAGCCAGCCATCGGCAGCAAGGCGTGACATCGCGGTGCGCACCACGCCGCTATCGATGTCCACACTCTCGAAGAACTCCAACAGCGTGCCGAGCCACACCGAGCCGCCGCGCGGCACGATGGCGTCGCCGAACACGGTGATGACGATGGAGCCCGTGCGTGACGGCTCACGCTTGAGCTGGTCGATGATGCGGGAGAGCGGATGCGCCATGCCCGAGGCATAGCGCGTTTGGTGCGGGCGCGACAATGGACGGGGGCGACAATCAAAGCGAGAACCGGGCTCGATCCTTCGAGACGGCGCTTCGCGCCTCCTCAGGATGAGGTCTGATCACTTTCGCGCGGCATCACTAGCTCTCAGTCCTCATGGTGAGGAGCGCGGCAAAGCCGCACGTCTCGAACCATGCAGGCCGCGCTTACCGATGCGGATCGGGATAGACCATGCTGCGCCAGCCGCTGCGGTCGAACGGCCGCCACTGGCCTTCCTTCTGCGCGAGGCGGTCGGCGACCGCATAGACGGCGGCGGGATGATGGCCCATACCGCAATGGCTGCTCTCGACCTCGATGCTCTCGGTCTGCGCTCCCGTCTTCTCCATACAGCCCTGCCAGGCGCAGACGCCGTCGGTACGGCTGAAGATGGCGGTGGTCGGCACCGGCGGCGGGACGGCGAGCTCGCCGCCGAACTGCGGATCGACCTCGTCGGACTTCCGCCCGCTCGCCCACTCATAGACGCGCCAGGCATTGGTCGAACGGGGGTCGCCCGCGAAGGGGCTGCCGAGCGTGATCACCTGGCGCACGCGCGCGGGCATCATCTTGGCGAGCTGGCGCGCATAGAGGCCGCCGAGGCTCCAGCCGACCAGGCTGATCTTGCGGCCATGCTTGTCGCTGAGCTCCTGCACGAGATCGACCATCGCATGCTGCACGCCCTCGCGCAGGCCGTAGTTGCGGCCCTGGCGCCAGCCGCTTGCCGCGTAGCCCTTGCTGGTCAGAAACGAGCGCAGCGCGCGCGTCGACGCGTCGGAGGCCACGAGGCCCGGGAACACCAGCACCGGATGCCCATCGCCGCGGGGCGCGAGGCTCAGCAGCGGCAGCGCGCCGAGGAATGCACCGAACTCGTGGATCGCGCGCCCTTCCAGGAACATCAAGGTACGGGACGGCGGACGCAGCGTCTGGGCAGTAGCGGTCATCAATGGTCCCCTGGGCAGAATTGCTGAAAAGGCTACCGGTTGCGATGCCGGCAAATGGGTACGAATTCCAACAGTCCGGCTTCTCGAACGTTCCGCAACGCAGCATGAATCAGCTAGGCGGCCGGTTCCAGACATTCAAGCGGGTGAAGCCCAAGGCGACAATAGGCCCGCAGGTGAATGCCAGCGTCAGTGACGCAAAAGTCACAACCATCGAAGCAGGAATTCTACGGAGTAGAGCGCAAGACCTGCGAGCCCGCCGATCAACGAACCGTTGAAGCGGATGTATTGCAGGTCGCGGCCGATGTTGATTTCAATCAGCGAAATCAGCTGCGCCATATCCCACGCCTTGACCTGGTCGGAAATAAAGGTCGAGACGCCGCTCTTCTGATCCGCAACGAAGCTGCGCAGCACCGCCACCAGGCCCTTGTTGATCTCGCCGCGGAGCTCGGCATCGCCGGCGAGCGCCTCGCCCGCGGCGACGAACATGCCGGCGAGATGATGCTGCAGTACATGCGTCTCGCCGCTTGCGCTGCGCTCGATGAAGGAGCGCATGTTGGTCCAGACGGTCCGGGCGAGATCGGCAAGCTCGGGCCGGGCGAGCAGATCGCGCTTCAATCCGTCGATACGATCGATATAGGCTTGATCGGTGCCGAGCCGATCGACGAAGCCCAGCACCATGCGATCGAATTCACCGCGAAACGGATGTTTGGGATCGCTGCGCACCTCATTGAAGAACGCGGTGGCGGACGCCACGATCTTGTTCACCAGAAACTTGTCGGCGCGATAGAGCCTGAGCAGGGTCGGCAACTCCGCGCGCACCTTCTCGCGGATCATCGCCATCGTCTCGGTCTGGTTCAGCGTCTCGTGCATCACGCGCAGGAGATCGTCGAACAGGATCTGATGCCGCCCTTCCGCGACGAAGCCGCGCAGCGTGCCGGCCGCGAGCGGCGCAAGGTCGATCGCCTGGAGCTGCGAGGACATGCGGCGAATGATGAAGGTCATCAGACCCGAGCTTTCCGTCGCAGAGACGGCCTCCGGCAGCAGGCGCAGCGCGAAACGCGCGAGATCATCGCTGCGCTTGCGGTCGCGCAGCCAGTCGGCGACGAAGGAGCCGAAATCGATCTCCCTCAGCTTGGCCTCGACCGGGCGGGCCTCGAGGAAATGCACCTGGATGAACTCGCCGAGCTTGTCGGCGATGCGGGCCTGATTGCTCTGGATGATCGCGGTGTGCGGGATCGGAAGGCCGAGCGGCCGCTTGAACAGCGCGACCACCGCGTACCAGTCGGCGAGCCCGCCGATGGTCGCCGCTTCCGCGAAGGCCGCGATGAAGCCGAACATTGGATGCACGGGCACGAGCCATTTCGCGACGACGAAAAGGGCGAGCGTCGAGACCAGCACCAGCGTCGCCAGTGCCTTGACGCGGCGAAGCTCCGCCGCGCGTTCGGCGTCACCGGGGGTGTCGAAGGAGAAGGTAGCGGGCGGGGTCATCACTGCATCACCCTACTCGTCATTGCGAGCGAAGCGAAGCAATCCAGAGTCTTTCCACGGAGACGGACTGGATTGCTTCGCTTCGCTCGCAATGACGGCAGCGCAAAAACAAAGGCCCGCCGAAGCGGGCCTCAAATTTCAGTTTGTACTCAGGGTGCCGTATCAAGCGGTCTTGGTGTAGACCTTGGCAAAGTTGTCCTGAGCGGACTTCGCACCATTGGCAGCGAGCTTGCCGACATAGTCGGCGGTCGCCTTGGCGCGCGAGACGAAAACTTCGCCGCGGGCGCGGAGCAGGCTCGACTGGATCTCGACGGCTTCGCTGATCGACTTGGCGGACGCGAGCTTGTCGATGCCCGAGAAGAACGCCTCGGCGTCCTCGTAGATCGCCTGCTGGATGTTGCGGCTGATCTTGCCGGCCTCGGTGACGGACTCGGTCACCGCGTTCTCGACGGCGGCGGTCACGCGCTCGGAGCCAGCGAACACCTCGGCAGCACGGTCCTTGGCGGTGTTGGCGGACTTCTTGACGAACTCGCGGGCGGCCTCGGGAACTTCCAGGTTCTGGATGTTCTTGAAAGCGTCCTTGAAGCCCTCGAAGGCAGTGTTGGTTTCGGTGGTCATGGGGTTCTCTCCATCCTCATTGGGTTGAGCTATGGGCTCACCCCGTCCTCATTGGCCCGGGGCACGGCTTATATGACATAATTAATGGTGCGATGCAATATTCGTATTGCACTGCGATATCACGAAATAGTGAAAAGCCTTAATGTCAGGCAATCTGGCGCCCCTGTAGCCAATCGTTTCCCGGAAGACGGCAAGGCGCCTTACTGGACGGCACCCGGCAGCCCATAGGCCTCCATCTGGGCCTGTACCTGCGCAATATTGTGCCCGAGCACGACGATGTCGTGGGTCTTGCCGTCGACGTCCCGGACATGGTCCCGCAGCAGCGCCTCGGCCTTGAAGCCGAGGCTCTCGAACAGCGCGATCGCCGCCTGCTGGTCGACCGTCATCTGGACCGAAAGCTTTTCCAGGCCGGCGCCGAGCGCGAGCGCAAAGGTCTCCTGCGACAGCGCCCGCCCCACCCCCTTCCCGCGCACGTCGAGGGAAACAACCATCCGGATCTCGCCGACATGGGGCGACCAGGAATGCGGATCGCGCACCAGCGTGCCGCAGCCGACGACCTTGCCGTCCCTGACCGCGAGCAGGCTGGTAATCGCGCCGCGCTCGATCTCCTTGACCCAGGCCGAGAGCACCTTCGGCTCGCTGATGTTGCGCGGCAAGAACAACAGATCATGGGTCGGCAGGCCCTTGCCGAAGGCCAACATCGCGGCCTCGTCCGCAGGCGACATCAGGCGGATCTCGATATCGCCGGCGTCGGTCTTGACCTGACGCGGATAGGAACGCTGCTCGCTCATGTCGATCTCTTCCCCAGCCAGGAGTCCAGTTTCGGCCACAGCCGCTTCACCGCGTTGGCGCCGGCAACAAGCGAGACGTGACCGCCCTTCAGCATCACCTCTTCCTTGTCATCGGATCCGATCTTCGCGATCAGGTGTTTTGCGGCGTCATACGGCACGATGTGATCGTGCTCGGCGACCGCATGCAGGAACGGCACCTTGATGTCTTCGAGCTTCGCCGCGCGGCCGCCGACCGACATGGTGTCGTTGAACAGCTTGTTGTCCCACATCAGGTCCTTGGTGATCGTGCGGAAATATTCGCCCGCCAGCGGCAGCGTGTCGGTCGCCCAGCGGTCGAACATGCGGTACGATTTCACGAACTCATCGTTCCAGATGTTTTCCCAAAGCTGGATCTGGCTCACCGTGCGCGAGGCCGGGCGCAGCATCTCGAACGAGGACAGGATCATCTCCGGCGGCACGTTGCCGACGCTGTCGACGAGACGGTCGACGTCGAAATAGCGGCGGTCGGAGAAATTGGAGAACAACTTCATCTCGCGGAAATCGATCGGGGTGGTGAAGCAGATCAAATTCTTCATCGGCCCGTCTTTGTGGATCGAGCCGTAGAGCAGCGACAGCACGCCGCCGAAGCAATAGCCGATCACGGAGACGTCCTGCTCGCCGGAATCGGCCTGCACGCGGCGGACGCAATCCGGGATGAAGTCGAGGACGTAGTCCTCCATGCGCAGGCTCTTCTCCTCCGGCCTCGGCGCGCTCCAGTCCAGCATGTAGACGTCGTAGCCGCGCTTGAGCAGGAATTCGATGAAGCTCTGGCCAGGCACGAGATCGAGGATGTAGCCGCGATTGGTGGTCGCCATCACGATCAAGACCGGCACGCGGTAGATCTCGTCGGACATCGGCCGGTAGTGATAGAGGCTCATGGTGCCGCGCGAATGCAGCACGTCCTTCGGCGTCGAGCCGAGCGAAGGGCCCGAAGTCGAAAAATATTCGACGCCCTTGATGCTGCGCTGGATGGCGCGCTGCACCTCGGACTGGATGCGATCCGGGATCGATGCGAAATCTAGTCCGGTGGCTGCATTCATGTCTGCTCTCCGCCCTCGGACGGCGGGCGCCTGGTGCGCGGCGGTCGCAATGCCGTATCGGAGCCCTGAGATACGCCGGAACCTGCCGCCATCTGGCTCAGCATCCACTTGATTTCACCGATCTGGCCTTCGATGGCTTGCAACCTTTCGGCAAGGCCAGTGACCTGATCGCGGCTGGGCAGGTTCATGGAGACCAGATATTTTTCCATGAGCTCGCCGAGTTGCTTCTGAGCACCTGCAGCAACCCCTCCCGCGCGGTTCATCGCCTGTGAAAACTCGGGCGACGACATGGCCTGGTTGGCGAAGGAGTTGAACCCCTTCTCCATCTCACCAACCATCTTCTGCCACATGGCGACGGGGTCATTGGTCTTGTCGGTCATCGGCGTCCTCCTGAAATCGAGAGCTGCGATGCCCTTCTTTTTTCGCCATACCACACCGTTGCGAGGGAGCGGTCAACCGGCAGGTCGCGCGGTGCGGCGCACACGGCTTCTTTGCGGCGGCAAACCGTGCGATACAGCATCGATCAGCAGGAGGGAACGCGCCCGTGACCACCCATCAGCCGCCCCAGACCATCCGCGCCAACGGCATCGACATCTGCTACGAGATCTTCGGCAACGACAACGCCGAGCCGCTGCTGCTGATCATGGGGCTCGGGGCGCAGATGATCCACTGGGACGATGCGTTCTGCGAGCAGCTCGCCGTGCATGGCTTTCGCGTGATCCGCTTCGACAATCGCGACATCGGCAAGTCGAGCCATCTGACGGGCGGCAAACGCCTGACGCCGCTCGAGCTGTTGAAGCTGCGCTTTCTGAGGATTCCCGTCGCCGCGACCTACAAGCTGATCGACATGGCGAAGGACACGGTCGGCCTGATGGATGCGCTCGGCATCAAGTCCGCGCATCTGGTTGGTGCCTCGATGGGCGGCATGATCGCGCAGGAGGTGACGCTGTCGTTTCCAGAGCGCGTGCGCTCGCTGACCTCGATCATGTCGACGACAGGCAATCCGCGTGTGCCGCCGCCGACACGCGAGGCCTCCGCGATGCTGATGGCACCGCCGCCACGCAGCAAGGAGGAGTTCATCGTCCGCTTCGGCGAGACCTGGAAGGTGCTGCGCGCCGGGTCCTTTCCGGAAGAGGAAGCGCTCGACCCCGATCGTGCCGAGCGCGTCTTCGCACGCGGCCTCAATCCGGCCGGCGTCGGCCGGCAGCTCCGCGCCGTACTCGCCTCCGGCAGCCGCAAGGAGCGGCTGCGTGGCGTGAAAACACCGACGCTGGTCATTCACGGCACCGTCGATCCGCTGGTGCGGCCCGAAGGCGGCAAGGACACCGCAGAGTCGATTCCCGGCGCAAAGCTATTGATGATCGACGGCATGGGCCATGCGCTGCCGATGCGCTTCTGGCCCGACATCATCCGCGCCATCGACAACCACGCTCATGCGGCGGCGGCGCAGGCGGCGTAGACGCGACCGGTCTCCTCGCGGTGACCATGTGAGCTTCCGGTTACTCTCTTAACGCGAGCCGGGGCGAAAGCTATACAGGCCTTCCTCAATCGCAAGACAGAGGCTGCGGCCTCTCGGAGCTCACATGCATCTCATCGTCCGGTCCGTCGCAATGATTGCGGCTTCCATTCTCATGCTGTCCCTCGGCAACGGCGCTGCGCTGGCCGCCAGCGCGCAGGAAGAAGCCAACCGCGCCGCCGTGCTGGCCTTCTACGAGAAGGGCCTCAATCAGAAGGACGCCGATGCGGCCCTCGCCTATGTCGGCAACCGCTATGTCCAGCACAATCCGAATGCGCCCGATGGTCCGGACGGTTTTCGAAAGTTCATCGGCTTCCTGCGCGAAAAATTTCCGAACTCGCACAGCGAGATCAAGCGCTCATTCGCCGATGGCGACTTTGTCATCCTGCACGTTCACTCCGTTCGCGAGCCCGGCAGCAGGGGCCGCGCGATCGTGGATATCTTCAAGCTGGAGAACGGCAAGATCGTCGAACACTGGGACGTCGTTCAGGACATCCCGGAAAATCCGGCGAACAACAATACGATGTTCTAGAGCCGTAGCCCGGATGGAGCGCAGCGTAATCCGGGACCACTCTTTGCGGATCGACCGCCCCGGATTTCGCTTCGCTCCATCCGGGCTACAAATCACCGCCTAGCTCTTCCGCGCAATCCAGATCACATGGCGTGCGCCGCCGCCTCTGCCGGTGGCGCGAACATTGACTTCGTTCACATCGAAACCGGCGCTGCTGAGGCGCTTGGTGAAGGCTGGGTTGGGTCCCGACGACCAGACGGCGAGCACGCCGCCCGGCCGCAGCGCCACCTTCGCCGCTTTCAACCCGCTCGCATTGTAGAGTGCGTTATTGCCCTTCCGGGTGAGCCCCTCCGGCCCGTTGTCGACGTCGAGGAGAATGGCGTCGAAGGCCGACCGCTGCGCCCGGATGATCTCGCCAACGTCGGTCTCCCGGATCTTCACCCTGACATCATCGAGACTGTCGCCAAAGACTTCGGCCATCGGGCCGCGCGCCCAGGCGACCACCGCCGGCACGAGCTCGGAGACCACGATCTTCGCCTTGCTCCCGAGCACAGTCAGCGCCGCGCGCAGCGTAAAGCCCATCCCGAGTCCTCCGATGAGGACAACGGGTTTTGCGACCGTCTCGATCTGCTTTGCCGCGAGAGTTGCGAGCGCGGCCTCAGAGCCTGACAGGCGGTTGTTCATCAGCTCGTTGGTGCCGAGCTTGATAGAGAACTCCTTGCCGCGCCGCATCAGGCGGAGCTCTTCGTCGGAGCCGGGGATTTTTGCGGTGTCGATCTTTTCCCAGGGAATCATGCGAGAGCTTTAGCACGATCGGGCGAACAATCACCCTCCCGCCCAGACGTCCAGCACATACCGGTTCTTCGCGCCCATCTCCTCGATCCAGCGCGCAGCCGCGGCGGCATCGCTGCCACTCTTCTCGCGATGGATCGCGACGAGCGCGGCCTTTACATCGGGCTCCATCTTGCCGCCGTCGCCGCAGACATAGATGATTGCGCCCTGCTCGATCAGCGGCCAGACCCTGTCCTTCTGCGCCGCAAGCATGTGCTGCACATAGGTCTTCGGTCCGTCCGCGCGCGAGAACGCGGTGAACAGCTCCGTGACGCCACTTGCCGCCATCCCCTTCAGCTCATCCGCGTAGAGAAAATCCTGGTCGGGATGGCGGCAGCCGAAGAACAGCATGGCCGGACCGAGCGCGGCGCCCTTCGCCTTGCGCGCAGCGCGCTCCTGGAGGAAGCCGCGGAACGGCGCAAGCCCGGTGCCCGGGCCGATCATGATGATCGGGACCGATGACTCATCCGGGAGCCGGAAGCCGGCCTTGGTCTCGCGCACGGTGGCATAGATCGCATCGCCCGCACGCCGGTTGGAGAGATAATTCGAGCAGATGCCTTTGTAGACACCGCGCCCGGAGGCGGCCGGCCCTTCGACCACGCCGACCGTGACGCTGCATCGCGCCGGGTCCACCGACGGCGAGGACGAAATCGAATAGTAGCGCGGCGCCAGCAGCGAGAGCATTTCCAGGTAAACGTGGAACGGCAACTCGCAGGCCGGATATTCGAGCAGCATGTCGAACACCGATTTGCGCCTGGCCAGAATCTCGGTGCGATAACGCTCGAGCGGCTCGGCCTCCTCGCCAACGAAGGCCAGCAGCTTCGGCTTGGTGACCGGGCAGCGGGTATGCTCGGCCATGATCTGGATCTGCTTCCGTGTCGCCACCTGCTGCAACTCGACGAACTCGCTGAGCAGGCGTCCGACCGAGACGGCATTGCCGACCGGCAGCTGCGCGCGCCGGCCTTCGGCGACCTGAAGCCTGATCTGGTCCGCCGGCAGGAAGCCGAAGCGACGGGCAACCGAATCCACCAGCGTCGGATCGTTGCGCGGAACGACGCTTAAGTGATCGCCGACGCGATAGATGATGTTGGACGGCAGCTGCACCTCGATATGGCGCGTCGAACGCTCGGACGGATTGGCGCCGGACTTGTTCTGAAGCTCGTCATTGACCAGCACCTTCATCGCGACAGCACCGCCCTGCGCGACGATGGTGTTGACGGCGGTTACTGCGACAGGCTCGATCGCATAGAGCGGATCGTCCTCCGCGGTGCGGGTGAAATTCCAGTCGATGCCGAATTCCTTGGTGGCAACCTGCGCGGCCGCAGGGAACCATTTCTGGAACTGGCCGTCGAGATCGCTGCGCGCATCGCCTTCGCCGCGCGGATAGACCGCGCGCGCACCATGCTTCGACAATTGCTCGTCGATGAAGCGCGGCACCGATTGATAGGTTGCCGCCCAATCGCTGTTGCCGCAGCCGAACACGGCGTAGCGCACATTGGCAAAGGCATCCTTCGGCAGATCGTCGCCGAGCCATTTGACGAATTGCGTCGCATTGTCAGGCGGCGCGCCGTTATAGGAGGCGCAGATGATCAGCACGCCGCCCTCCTGCGGCAGCTTGCCGACGTAATCGTCGAGCGGCCCGAGATGCACGGCAAAGCCGTTGATCTCGGCAAGGTCGGCCATGCGCGTCGCGAGCTCCTCGGCCGTGCCGAGGTTGGAGCCGTACAGCACCAGCATCGGCGTATTGTGGCCGGGCCGCGTCGTCGGCTGACGCGGTGCTCTCGGCGCTGAAACTGCAGCTGCGATCGGCCCGCCATAAGCACCGCGCTCGCGATCGGCGCGCGGACGTACCTTGATCTTGAAGCCCTCGGGCTTCATGGTCAGCGTTTCTTTCAGATGCATCTGATAGCGCTGATGGTCGATCAGCTTGAAGCGCTGGAGGATCATGCCGAGCGCGAGTGCCGCCTCGTGCATCGCAAAACCGCGGCCGATGCAGGCGCGCTGGCCGTTGCCGAACGGCTTCCAGGCGTTGATCGGCCGCTTGGCCTCCGCCTCGCGGCTGAAATTCTCGGGATCGAAGGCGTCCGGATTCGGCCCCCAGACCGAGGGATCGCGATGCAGCGCCGTCACCAGGATGGTGATGAAGGTGCCCTTCCTGAGCCTGTACTGGCCGCCGCCGATAGTCTCGTCGTTCAGCGGCGAGATGCCATAGGCCGGCGCCGGCGGCCACAGCCGCAGCGCTTCCTTGAGGATCTGCGTGATGTAAGTGAGCTGCGTCACCTGCTGGTAGGTCGGTTTGGCATTGACGTCGGGGCCGAAGACGCGGTCGACCTCGTCATAGGCCTTCTTGAGAATGTCCGGGTGCTTGAGCAGAGCGTAGAGTGTGTAGGACAGCAGCCCGCTGGTGGTCTCGTGCCCCGCGATTAGGAACGTGTTGATCTGGTAGCGGATGTTGATGTCGTCAAGCTGCTCGCCGGTCGAGCGGTCGACGCCGGTCATCATCGCGGCGAGCATGTCCTTCTTGTCGTCGATCCCTTCCGCGCTCTTGCGGCGCTCGGCGATGATCTCGTCGACCATCTTGTTCATGAAGGCGACGTCTTCAGCGAGCGTCTTCCGGCGCTTCTGCATCCACAGCTGCTCGAACGGCAGGCCGCGCGTCATCATGATGGTTTCGAGCGAGCGCACCAGCGACTCGACGAAGGGATGGTAGTCGCGTCGATAGAAGGAATTGAAGCGGTACTCGAAGCCGCACAGGCCGATCGTGTCCAGCGTCAGCGCGGTCATGTCATGGACGACGTCGATCTCGTCGTCGGCGTTGAGCCGTTCCCATTTGTTGACGAGCTGCTCGGCGATATCGACCATGCTCGGGTGATAGGACTGCATGGCGCGATTGCCGAACGGCTGCAGCAGGATGTTGTGGGCCTTGCTCCAGTTCGGCTCGCGGGTGTCGGCCGTGAAAAGGCCGTCGCCGCCGACCGCGCGCACGCGGCGCAGCGCACCACGCACCGTCTTGTCGAAGCGCTTCTCGTCGGAGAGCTCGTCGACGAGATCGTGGCCGGAGACGACGACGATCGGCGAGCCCATCATGTCGAGCCAGAAGATCGGCCCGAGCTCCTTGGCAAGCCGGGTCAGGTGCTGCACCGGCGCAGCCGAATCCAGCGACAGCATGTTGCCGACCACCGGCTTGGTCGGTGGCTGCGGAATCGGGTCCAGACGGTTCTTGGATGACATCGAAATGTAGTCCCCCTGCCTCAATGTCGTCATTGCGAGCGAAGCGAAGCAATCCAGAATATATCCGCGGAGGTAGTCTGGATTGCTTCGTCGCTTCGCTCCTCGCAATGACGAGTTCGCAACGACGAGCGCTAGCCAAACCGCTTTCTACGCCATTCGATCAGCTTGGCGCTGACCTCTTCCGGCTTCTCCTGCTGCGTCCAATGGCCGCTGTCGCGGACCAGATATTTTTCGAGATCGGGGATCAGCTTGTCCATGCCGTCGGCGGAAGACGGCGGCAACACCGCGTCGTTCTCCGCCATGATCATCAGCGACGGCACCCGCACCGTATGATCGAGCCCTTCGGCGCGAATCCAGTTGCGCGACATGTTGCGGTACCAGTTGATGCCGCCGGTGAAGCCCGTTCTGGTGAAATTGTCGACGAACACCTTTTTCTCTTCCGGCGACAGGATCGGCGTGCGCGGATCGTGCTTCGCGTCGTAAGCCGCAATCATCTGCGGAAACGCCAGATTGACCCGCGGCGAAGCACCCACGCCCGCAATCACTTCCTCTGCCGGCGCATCGGGCGGGCGCGGCGCCGGCTTGCGCATGAACGCATCGAATGTCTGCTCGACGCGGCTGCCGAAGATCCTGTCGGGTTCATGCGCCGGATCCTGGAACTGCACGATGTACATCTTGTCGCCGAAGCGAGCGCGCAACAGCTCGATCGGATCGGCCCAGGCACGGTTGGTATGAGGCGTGTTGATGCCGACCACCCCCGCAACCCGGTCGATGTGCCGCAGCGGCATCTGCCAGACGATGAAGCCGCCCCAGTCGTGACCGACGAAGATGGCCTTGTCGATCTGGAGATGATCGAGGAGCCCGACGAGGTCGCCGGTCAGATGTTCGATGTCGTAGGCCTCGACCGGCTCGGGCCGGTCGGTCGCGCCATAGCCGCGCTGGTCCGGCGCGATCACCCGGATGCCGGCCTCGCTTAGCGCCTTGATCTGGTGACGCCAGGAGAAGGCGAGTTCCGGCCAGCCGTGGCACAGCACCATCGGCGGCTTGTCGCTGACCGGGCCCGCCTCGTAATAGCCCATGCGGATTCCGTTCGTCTGCACGAATTTGAGCGGTGGCATTTCAATCATCGCAATATTCCTACTCTGCGGCGCCCTTGACGTCGGCCGCCGGCGGCGCGTAGGCCGCCTCCAGCGCGGCGAACTCCTCCGGCAGCATGTCGCACATCACCTGCACGTGCGGAATGATGTTGGCGCCGACGATGAAGCCGAAGTCGAGCTGGTCGCGATAGCTCTGCACAGTGATGTTGAGCGCCTGTCCATGCGTCGAGATCGACACCGGGAAGATGTGCAACAGCTCCGCGCCGGCGGCATAGAGCGTCTGCCGCGGGCCCGGCACGTTGGACACCGTGATGTTGGCCGCCGGCGGCAGCACATCCGACAGGTTCGAGCGGCTGTAGAGCAGCGCCAGAACCTGCACCATCATCGGCGCACCCAGCATCGAGATGTTGGAAATCTGCGGCATCAGGGCCCGCAATGGATGCGACATCTCCTTGGACTTGGTCGACTGCGCGATGATCGCCTCCAGCCGCGCCTTGGGATCGTCGATATTGGTCGCGATCGAGCAGATCATGCCGAACACCTGGTTGTTGGCCTCGGTGTTGCCTTCCTCGCGCAGCGAGATCGGCACGGCGGCGGTCAGCGATTTCGCGGGCAGCGTGCCATATTGCTGGAGGTAACGCCGGACCACGCCGGAGGCGAGCGCCAGCACCACGTCGTTGAGCTTGCCGCCGGCCTGCTTGGCGAGCGCCTTTGAACGCGACAGCGAGATCGAGACGCCGGCAAAGCTGCGTTCCGAGGAAATCGTCTTGTTCAGCATGGTCGGCGGCGACACCATGCTGGCGAGGCTTTCCCGGGATTTCGGATCGGAGATCTTGCCGAGCACGTCGGAGACGCTCTTGACCATGGTCGGGATGTTGCCGGCGAAGCGCACCGCACTCTCGATCTGGTACATCGCATTGTCGAACAGGATCGAGCCGATGTCGCTCTTGCCCGTGCGCGGCAGTTGCAGGTTCTTCGCTGCCGCCGAGGCATCGAGCGGCTGGGTGAAGAGCTGCTGATAGGAGTCGAGCAGGTTGGCGGCGATGTCGCGCGGCTCCTGTCCGGGCTTGCTGCCCGCCGTCGGCGGATCGACCTTCCGCGGGGTGGGCGAGATATCGTAGATCATGTTGGTCAGCGCCGCCCCGGCGCCGCCGTCGATGGCGGCATGGTGCATCTTGGAATAGAGCCCGACCTCGTTGTCCTTCATGCCCTCGAACACGTAGAACTCCCAGAGCGGCCGGGCGCGGTTCAAGAGCTTGGCGTGCATCCAGCCGACGATGCGTTCGAGCGTGGCGCGGTCGCGCGGCTGCGGCAGGCTGGCGCGGAAGATGTGGCGGTCGATGTCGAACTGGTCGTCCTCGACCCAGGAGGGATGATCGATATCAAGCGGCGCCTTCTCCAGCCGCGCCTTCAGGATCGGCGCGATGTGCAGGCGCGAGACGATCATCGCCTTGAAGTCTTCGAAGAAGTCGCCCTTGTAGCCGTCAGGCAGGCGAAAGATCGCCATGCTGCCGACATGCATCGGCATCTCCGGCGTTTCCAGATAGAGAAATGATGCGTCCAGCGACGACAGCTTCTTACCGTCAGCCATAGTTCCCTCCGCTCGTTTTGACGGGCGCCTTTGCCGGCGCTTCTCGTCAGGCCGATACTGCCCGTTCCGGCGGGGCATATGCAATGGCAAACGGCCCTGCCCGGTCGAACGGCCAGAATTCCCCCTCCGGTTGCGCCAGCCGGTCCGCCACGGCCCACAGCGCCGCGGGGTTCACGCCGAGCCCGATATGGCTCGCCAGGTGCACCTCGATGTTCTCGGCGCGGTCGGAGGGACGCAACAAACAGGTTCGCCAGTTCACGACACCGTCGGCGCGCGAATAGATCGACGTCGCCGGCACCGGCAGATCGCCGGCGATCGCCTCGCGCAGTTCGGCAAAGTCCTCGACACGGTCGCCGGTCAGCGCTTCGTACAGCCGCGTGGCGTTGGTCGCCCGCACGTCGTTGGCAAACGGGCTGCCGAGCGTGACGACATAACGGACCATCTCGGGCGCCTGGAGCGCGAGATCGCGGGCATAGACGCCGCCGAGACTCCAACCGACCAGGCTGACCTTGCGTCCGCTCGTGGCGTGGATTTCGGCAAGGCGCGCGCGCAGGGCTTCCCTCATCCGTTCCAGCCCACCGAGATTGCGCCCCATCCGCCAGGCATGCGCCTCATAGCCGAGCTCGCTGAGATAGCGCCGCATCGGCGCCATCGAAAGATCGCTGGCAAGAAAGCCCGGCAGCGCCAGCACCGGATGGCCGTCGCCCCTGGGCGCGCGCATCAGGAGCGGCGACAGCATTACGCTGGCGTTGAATTCGAAAAGTCCACGCGCTTCGGCCAGCAGCAGGCCGAGGCTCGGCGGACGAAGCCGGCCCGACGCCTGCGGCTCGTCCGGCCCGGGCGGCATTTATTTCTTCTTGTCGCCGCTGCGCGGGCTGCCGAGACCGGCCATGGTGACGAACATGTCCTGAAACCGCTCGGCGATCTTGGGATCGAAGGTGAACCAGCTCTGGATCAGCGATTCCGGCGAGACCTTGTCGATGTTGGACATCATCTGCTGTTGCAACTTGTCCATCACGGCGGTCTGCATCGGCATCACGTCGGGTAGTCCGAAGAACTGGCGGGCTTCAAGGGGGGTGCAGTCAATTTCGATGTTAACTTTCATGTCCCCTCCAGATGAGATTCGAGCGGCCTGTCGCAGTATCGCCGCGAGACGGTGTGCAACGCAAGCGACCTGAGGCTGGCGGCCGGCCTTGCTTCCGCGATCGGCGGATATGGTCAATGAAATCGCGCCCGCCATGAGCCCGCTTCCTCGGCGCCCGGCGGGGCACGAGGGCCCCGCGGCCGGGGACTTCACCGATCGAAAGTCGAATATCGCCCGCGAACCCCTCGCCGCCAGATTGTCGGCCAGCATTGCTGCACAGCGGCGCAACTTGGCGCGTTCCTTGCTGGAATGGCGCTTGCACGGGTCGTGAACTCTGGGCAACATGGATTGGGACGCCCGCCGAACAATCAAAAATCACGGCGCGGCAGAGTGGAGAGGGTCAAGAATGTCAGTCGGTCGAACTCTGTTTGCGGCGACGCTCGCCGGTACGCTTGCGTTGGCGGTCTCGCCGGCGTCGAGCCAGACGCTACGTTATGCCAACCAGGGTGACCTGAAGTCGCTCGATCCCTATACGCTCAACGAGAGCACCACCCACGCCCATCTCGGTCACGTCTATCAAGGCCTCACCGCGCGCGACAAGGACCTCAAGATCATTCCGGCGCTGGCGGAAAGCTGGGAAACCCCGGAGCCGACCCGCTGGCGCTTCCATTTGCGCAAAGGCGTGAAATTCCACAACGGCGATCCCTTCACCGCCGACGACGTGCTGTTCTCGGCCGATCGCGTCCGCAAGAAGGGGTCCAACATGCAGACCCGCCTTGCTCCGGACGTCAAGGTGATCAAGGTCGACGACTACACCGTCGATTTCGTCCTGCCGTCGCCCAATCCCATCCTGCATAACGCGTGGGATGTCTGGTACATCATGGACAAGAAATGGGCCGAGGAGAACAACGTCGTCGACCCGACGCCGGTGGCGGCGACCACGCCGAGCTACGCCTCGCTCCACGAAAACGGCACCGGTCCCTTCATCATCGAGAGCCACCAGCCCGGCGTGAAGACGGTGTTCAAGGCCAATCCCAATTACTGGGGCAAGGTCGAAGGCAATTTGAAGGAGATCATCTTCACCCCGATCGCCTCCGACGCCACCCGCGTCGCCGCGCTGCTGTCGGGCGAAGTCGACGTCATCGAGCCGGTGCCGATCCAGGACATCTCCCGCGTCGATTCGAGCCCGAACGCCCAGGTGCTGAAGGGGGCGGAGCTGCGCACCATCTTCATCGGCTTCGATCAGGTCCGCGACGAGTTGCTCTACTCCAGCATCAAGGGCAAGAACCCATTCAAGGACATCCGGGTCCGCGAGGCCTTCTACAAGGCGATCGACATCGAGCTGATCAAGACGCGCGTGATGCGCGGGCTGTCGACGCCGTCGGCGTTGATGATCGCTCCGGAATTGTTCCTGCTGTCCAAGGAGTTCACCCGGCCGAAATTCGACCCTGAAGGCGCCAAGAAGCTCCTGACCGAGGCCGGCTACCCCGACGGCTTCGAGGTCACCATGGATTGCCCGAACGATCGCTACGTCAACGACGCCGCGATCTGCCAGGCCGTCGTCGGCATGCTCGCCCGCATCGGCGTCAAGATCAATCTGCTGGCGCAGCCCAAGGCGCAATACTTCGCCAAGGTGTTGAAGCAAGGCGGCTACCAGACCTCGTTCTACATGCTGGGCTGGACGCCGAGCACGATGGATTCCCACAACGTGCTCTTTGACATCATGGGCTGCCGCGACGATGCCAAATCCTCGCGCGGCGAAGCCAATCTCGGCGGTTACTGCAACAAGGAGTTCGACGCCATCACCGACAAGGTGCTGGTCGAAACCGACACCGCCAAGCGCAACCAGCTGATCAAGCAGGCCTACGAAATCGGCAACAAGGACTGGTCCTACATCCCGCTGCACCAGCAGGCGCTGGCCTGGGGCGTATCAAAGAAGGTCAACCTGCCGCAGCGCGCCGACAATCTGGTCATGTTCCACTGGGCGACCAAGAAGGAATAGCGACAGTTGAACACGAGGTCCCGGCAGCGTCAGGCTTCCGGGACCTTTCCTTTTCCGGCTGACAAAGACGTCAGCCAAACGCACACCCAAGGATAGTGGAAGGCATGCTCGCTTTCACTCTTCGCCGCGCCCTTCAGGCCATCGGCGTCATGTTCGCCGTCGGCATCATCGCGTTCTCGATGTTCCGCTTCGCCGGCGACCCGGTCAACCAGATCGTCTCGATCGATACGTCGGCGGCCGAACGCGAAGCCGTGCGCAAATCGCTCGGCCTCGATGATCCCGTGCCGGTGCAGTTCGTCCGCTATTTCGGCAACGCCGCGCAGTTCAAATTCGGCGTCTCCTATCAGTTCCGCCAGCCGGTCTCTACGCTGTTGATGGAGCGCATGCCCGCGACGCTGGAACTGGCGATCTGCGCGACCGTATTCGCAATGGTGTTCGGCATCCTGATGGGCGTCTATTCGGCGCTCAAACGCGACACCGTGCTCGCCAAATTATTCCAGGCGGTTTCGCTGATCGGCATCTCGTTGCCGACTTTCCTGATCGGCATTCTCCTGATCTATCTGTTCGCGGTGACATTGGGCTGGTTGCCCTCGTTCGGTCGCGGCGAGGTGGTCAAGCTCGGCTGGTGGACGACGGGGCTGCTCACGCTGTCGGGCCTGAAGGCGCTGATCATGCCCTCGATCACGCTCGGCCTGTTCCAGATGACCCTGATCATGCGGCTGGTGCGCGCGGAAATGCTGGAAGTGCTTCGGACCGACTATATTCGCTTCGCTCGGGCCCGCGGGCTGACCACCCGTGCCATCCATTTCGGCCACGCACTGAAGAACACGCTCATTCCCGTCATCACGGTGGCCGGACTACAGTTTGGCTCGGTTATTGCATTTTCGATCATCACCGAAACCGTATTCCAATGGCCCGGCATGGGACTTCTGTTCGTGCAGGCCGTGCAAAACGTCGATATCCCGATTATGGCCGCCTACCTGCTGATGGTCTCTCTGATTTTCGTCACCATCAATCTGGTGGTCGACATCCTCTACACCGTGGTCGATCCGCGCCTGCGCTCGACCATCGGCCGCGCGGCATAAGGCAGCCTCCATGTCCGACGTAGTCGCCTCAAATTCCGACAAGCCGAGCACGCTGCCGACGCATGCCGCCCGCAGCTGGCTCAGCCGCGCGCTCGACAGCGACATCTTCTATTCGTTCCGCCGCTCCAAGCTGACCATGGTGGCGGCGGCCATTACCGTGCTGTTCTTCCTGCTCGCGATCTTTGCATCGGCACTCGCGGTGCAGAACCCGTTCGATCCGGCGCAGCTGCAATTGATGAACTCGCGGATCTCACCGCTCTGGACCGCCGACGGCCAGAGCCCGTTCCTGCTCGGCACCGACGAGCAGGGCCGCGACGTGTTCTCCGCCATCCTGTATGGCTTGCGCATCTCGCTCGCCGTCGGTGTCGCCGGCGTGGTCTTCGCCGGCGCGCTCGGAATCGCACTCGGCCTGATCGCCGGCTATTTCGGGGGAGCGGTCGACGGCGTGATCATGCGGATCGCCGACGTGCAGCTCACTTTCCCCGCCATTCTGATCGCGCTGCTGGTCAACGGCATCGCGAAATCGATCCTCGGCAACCGGCTGGATGCCAACAGCATGCTAGTGGTGCTGGTGATCTCGATCGGCCTGAGTTTCTGGGTGGGATATGCCCGGACGGTGCGCGGCTCGGTCATGGTCGAGAAGAACAAGGACTACGTGGCCGCGGCGCAGCTGATTGGCCTGCCCGCGCCGAAGATCATGTTCCGCCACGTGCTGCCGAACACGATGGGTCCGATCCTGGTCATCGCCACCATCAACCTCGCACTCGCCATCATCACCGAGGCGACGCTGTCGTTCCTCGGCGTCGGCCTGCCCGACACCATGCCGTCGCTCGGCACGCTGATCCGCATCGGCAACAATTATCTGTTCGCGGGTGAATGGTGGATCGTCGCCTTCCCCGGCATCGCGCTGGCCGCGCTGATCTTGTCCATCAACCTGCTCGGCGACTGGCTGCGCGACGCGTTGAACCCGAAGCTTCGATGAGTATGCGTCGCCCATGACCGAACCCGTTCTCTCCGTGCGCAATCTCCAGGTCGAGTTCGCCTCCCGCCGCGGTACGCTGCGCGCGATCGACGGCGTCTCGTTCGACATCGCCAAGGGCGAGGTGCTCGGCGTGGTCGGCGAATCCGGCGCCGGCAAGTCCGTCACCGGCCTGGCGGTGATCGGCCTGATCGATCCGCCCGGCCGCATCGCCGGCGGCGAGATTCGTCTCGCCGGCCGGCGCATCGACAATCTGCCGGCCGAGGAGATACGCCGCATCCGGGGAAAACGGATCGGCATGATCTTCCAGGACCCCCTCACCTCGCTCAATCCGCTGTACCGCGTCGGCGACCAGATCATCGAGACGATCAAAACCCACCTGAACCTGTCCGAGACGGCCGCCCGCCGCCGCGCCATCGACCTGCTCGCCGAGGTCGGTATTCCCGCGCCGGAAAAGCGCATCGACGGCTATCCCCACGAATTCTCCGGCGGCATGCGCCAGCGCGTGGTGATTGCGCTGGCGATCTGCGCCGAGCCCGAACTGATCATCGCGGACGAGCCGACCACCGCGCTCGACGTCTCCGTGCAGGCGCAGATCATCTCGCTGATCAAGCGGCTCGGCCGCGACCACGGCACCGCCGTGATGCTGGTGACCCACGACATGGGCGTGATCGCGGAGACCTCCGACCGCGTCGCGGTGATGTACGCCGGCCGCGTCGCCGAGATCGGCCCGGTACAGGACGTCGTCAAGAATCCGCTGCACCCTTACGCCAAGGGCCTGATGGGCGCGATTCCGACGCTTGCCGGGGACGACAAGCGCCTGGTGCAGATCCCCGGCTCCATGCCGCGCCTGTCGGCGATCCCGCGCGGCTGCTCGTTCAATCCGCGCTGCGCCTTCGCCTTCGATCGCTGCCGGGTTGAACGGCCGGAGCCACTATCGCGCGGCACCCAATCCGTTGCCTGCCATCTCTACGACACCGTGCCTGCGGAGAGCGCGGCATGAGCACGCCTTTCGTCCAGGCCACAAATCTGCGCCGCGTCTTCGACGTCTCCAAACCCTGGCTCAACCGCGTGCTCGAAGGCGGGCATCTCGAATATCTCAAGGCTGTCGATCACGTTAGCTTCGACATCCGGAAGGGCGAGACATTTGCGCTGGTCGGCGAGTCCGGCTCGGGCAAGACCACGGTGGCGCGGATGGTCGTCGGCCTGTTGCCGCCGAGTTCCGGCAACGTGCTGATCGACGGCATCTCGATGACCGATCCACGGCAGGCGCAGGCGCGGCGAAAACTGCGCCGCCGCATCCAGATGATCTTCCAGGACCCCTATGCGAGCCTGAACCCGCGCTTCCGGGTCGATGCCATCATCTCCGAGCCGATCCGCGCCTTCGACCTGATCCAGGGCGAGCGCGACATCCAGGCGCGCGTCGGCGAACTGCTCAGCCTTGTCGGGCTGCATCCCGACGACCGGTTGAAATTTCCACACGAATTCTCCGGCGGCCAGCGCCAGCGCATCGCGATCGCGCGAGCGCTCGCCTCCGATGCGGAGTTCATCGTTTGCGACGAGCCGACCTCGGCGCTCGACGTCTCCGTGCAGGCGCAGATCCTGAACCTGATGCGCGACCTCCAGGACAAGTTCGGCCTGACCTACATGTTCATCAGCCACAACCTCGCCGTGGTCCGCCACATGGCGAGCCGCGTCGGCGTGATGTATCTCGGCCGCATCGTCGAGATCGCGGAGGGACGCGAGCTGTTCGCCCGACCGCGCATGCCCTACACCAAGATGCTGCTGGGCGCCGTGCCTGACCTCGCGATGTCGGGCCGCCAGCGTATTCCGGTGAAGGGCGAGATCCCGAATCCGATCAATCCGCCGCCCGGCTGCGCCTTCAATCCGCGCTGCCCGCTGGCGTACGATCTCTGCCGCAAGGAAGCCCCGGAACTGATCGCCGGCGTCGCCTGCCATGCGGTGAACACCGCGCCGGTCCCGGCGTGACGCGCGCGTGCCATGCGGTCCACGCATTGGCGGCACGGCATCGCCTGTGATCAATTGCGCGCGACAAATAAGGTAGCGAAATCCCATGGCCAGCAACGTCAATCCCGATCCCTTCACGACGCGCCCCGAGATCGAGGGCACATTCGGGGTCGTCGCCACCACACACTGGATCGCGACCGCGGTCGGCATGGCCATCCTGGAAAAGGGCGGCAATGCCTTCGACGCCGGCGTCGCCACAGCGTTCACGCTCCAGATCGTCGAACCGCATTTGAACGGCCCGGGCGGAGACGTGCCCATCATCGTGCATGACGTCAAACGCGCACGCACCGAGGTGATCTGCGGCCAGGGCCCGGCGCCGGCGCGCGCCACCATCGCCCACTACAAGAGCGAAGGCCTCGACATGGTGCCCGGCACCGGCCTGCTCGCGGCCTGCGTCCCCGGCACGTTCGAATCCTGGATGATGCTGCTGCGCGAATACGGCACGATGCGCGTGCGCGACGTGCTGGAGCCTGCGATCTCCTACGCGCGCGACGGTTATCCGCTGGTCGAGCGCGCCTGTGCCACGATCCAGACCGTCGAGCAACTGTTCCGCAAGCATTGGCCGACCTCGGCGGCGGTCTATCTGCCCAATGGCGAAGTGCCGAAGCCCGGCACGCTCTTCACCAACAAGACGCTGGCTGCGACCTACGCCCGCATTCTCAGCGAAGCCGAGAGCGGCGGCGGTGACCGCGACGCCGAGATCGAGCGCGCGCGAAAGGCCTGGTCGCAAGGTTTCGTTGCGGAAGCCATCGACAAGTTCTGCCGCACCCAGGAAGTGATGGATGTCAGCGGCTCGCCGCATCGCGGCGTGCTCTCGGCCGACGACATGGCGCGCTGGCAGCCGACGATCGAGGCACCGCTCACTTACGACTATGGCCGCTACACCGTCTGCAAGGCCGGCGTCTGGAGCCAGGGTCCGGTGACGCTCCAGCAGCTCGCGCTGCTCAAGGGCTTTGCGCTTGACGGGCTCGATCCCACCGGGCCGGAATTCATCCACCTCCAGATCGAATGCGCCAAGCTTGCGTTTGCCGACCGCGAGAAATTCTACGGCGACCCCAAATTCAGCGAGATCCCGATCGCGACGCTGCTGTCGGATGCCTATAACGACGAACGCCGCAAACTGATCTCAGAGAAGGCATCGCTCGACTTCCTCCCCGGTTCGGTCGAAGGTTTTGGCGGCGTGGTCAAGCTGCGCCGCGCCGAGGGGCAGCGCGAGGCGGTCGGCGCGCTTGGCGCGGGCGAGCCGACAGTCGGGCGTTTCGGCGAAGTGCGCGGCGACACCGTGCATTTCGACATCATCGACAAGGCCGGCAACATGGTGTCCTCGACGCCATCGGGCGGCTGGCTGCAATCCTCGCCGATCATTCCGGAGCTCGGCTTCTGCCTCGGCAGCCGCGCGCAGATGTTCTGGCTGGAGGAAGACCATCCTGCAGCGCTTGCGCCGGGCAAGCGGCCGCGCACGACGCTGTCGCCGACCATGGCGCTACGCGACGGCGAGCCGTACCTCGCCTGGGGCTCGCCCGGCGGCGACCAGCAGGATCAGTGGATCACGCAGTTCTTCCTGCGGCACGTCCATTGCAACCTCAATCTCCAGGAATCGATCGACGCGCCAGCCTGGCACTCCGAGCATTTCCCGATCTCGTTCTGGCCGCGCACCGCGCGCCCCGGCGTGCTCGTGGTCGAGAACCGCGTGCCGAAGGCGACGATCGAGAACCTTCGCGAGCGCGGACACATTGTCGAGGTCGGCCCCGACTGGTCGGAAGGTCGCCTCACCGCGGCCTCGCGCGTCGGGGTGCGCCGCCGCGCCGCCGCCAACCCGCGTGGCATGCAGGGCTACGCCGCAGGGCGCTGAAGGCAGCACATGACCTGGTCGATCATCGCGCGAGACCCTGCCACCGGCCAGTTCGGCATCGCTGTAGCTACCCGCTTCTTCGCCGTCGGAGCGCGCGTGCCCTACATCGCGGCCGGTCTCGGCGCCATCGCGACCCAGGCCTTCGTCAATCCCTATTACGGCATCGACGGCGTCAAGCTGCTGCGCGAGGGCCTGAATGCGCATGACGTTCTCGCCACCCAGCTCGCGACCGACGACGGCCGCGAGAGCCGCCAGATCCACATCATGGACGCCAGCGGCGCGATCGCCTCGCATACCGGGCGCGACTGCGTCGACTGGTGCGGGCACATCGCCGGCAGCGGCTTCTCGATCGCCGGCAACATGCTTGCCGGCGCCGACGTGCTCGACGAGACCGCGAAGACCTATATCGCCAATGACAGCCTGCCCTTCCCGCGCCGCCTGCTCGCCGCCATGCGCGCGGGCGAGGCCGCCGGCGGCGACAAGCGCGGCAAGCAATCCGCTGCGCTCCTGATCCACGGCGAGGAGGAATGGCCGGCGCTGGACATTCGCGCCGACGATCATCCCGATCCGCTGGGCGAACTCGAACGGCTGGAGCGCGTCAGTCAGGAACTCTGGGTGCATTTCCGCTCTTCCATGCCGACGCGGCAGAACCCGGCAGGCAACACCGATCGCAGCGTCATCGACGCCAGCATTGCTGCGAGCCGAGCAAGGCAATCATGAGCGCAAGTCCTCTCATCGAGATCAAGGATCTGCGCATCCGCTTCCACGGCGACGACGGCCGCGTGACCCACGCCGTCGACAGCGTCGATCTCAGCGTTGCCAATGGCGCGACGCTCGGCCTCGTCGGCGAATCCGGTTGCGGCAAGAGCGTGACGTCGCTGGCGATCATGGGATTGCTGCCGAAGCAAAGCGCGGAGATCTCGGGCGCGATCCGCTTCGACGGCTTCGACCTGCTGAAGACTCCTGACCAGACGCTGCGCGATCTCCGCGGCAACCGGCTCGCGATGATTTTTCAGGAGCCGATGACGTCGCTCAATCCGAGCTTCACCATCGGCGACCAGATCATCGAGACCATTCTGCGCCACCGCGGCGGCTCCCGGCGCAGCGCGCGCGAGCGGGCGATCGAGCTGCTGCGGCGCGTTCACATCCCCTCGCCCGAGCGCCGCATCGACGAATATCCGCACAAGCTCTCCGGCGGCATGCGCCAGCGCGTGATGATCGCGATGGCGCTCGCCTGCGATCCGCGGCTCCTGATCGCGGACGAGCCGACCACCGCGCTCGACGTCACCCTGCAGGCGCAGATTTTGGAGCTGATGCGCGAACTGAAGGCGGCGAGCGGCGCCGCCATCATCCTGATCACCCACGATCTCGGTGTCGTCGCCGAAGTCTGCGACGAGGTCGCGGTGATGTATGCCGGCGAGATCGTCGAGCGCGCGCCGGTCGACGAGCTGTTCGCGATGCCGCAGCATCCCTACACCGTCGGCCTGCTGGGCTCGATCCCGCGGCTCGATCATCGCGCCGAGCAACTGGCCACGATCGAGGGCATGGTGCCGAACATGGCGCAGCCACCCGCCGGCTGCCGTTTCGCCGCGCGCTGCCCCTTCGTGCTGGACGCCTGCACCGAGGTGCCGCCACCGCTGGTCGAAGTCAGCCCCGATCACCTCTCGCGCTGCATCCGCGCACCGCTCGAACTTCTGGTGTCGTGATGGCGCTTCTCGAGGTCGAAGGCCTGGTCAAGCATTTTGTCGCCGGGCGCTCGCTGTTCGGCCGGGCACTGGGGCATGTCAAAGCGGTCGATGGCGTCAGCTTCTCTCTCGACGCCGGCAAGACGCTGGCCCTGGTCGGCGAATCCGGTTGCGGCAAATCCACCGTCAGTCGCCTGGTGCTGCGGCTGATCGAGCCGGATGCAGGCACGGTGCGTTTCGCCGGCCGTGACCTGCTCTCGCTGGACGCCGGGGCGATCCGCGCCTTCCGCCGCGAAGCGCAGATCATCTTCCAGGACCCCTACGCCTCGCTCAATCCGCGCATGACGGTCGGCCAGATTCTCACCGAGCCGCTGGCGCTGCACGATCTGGTACCGCCGGCGCAACGGCGCGAACGCGTCGCGGAAATCCTGCGGCTGGTCGGTCTCGAGCCGCGGCTCGAACGGCGCTATCCGCACGAGTTCTCCGGCGGCCAGCGCCAGCGCATCGCAATTGCCCGCGCGCTTGCGGTCGAACCAAAACTGATCATCTGCGATGAGCCGGTCTCGGCGCTGGACGTCTCGATCCGCTCGCAGATCCTGAACCTGCTGCGCGAGCTTCAGGACCGGCTTGGGCTGGCCTATATCTTCGTCTCGCATGACCTCGCCGTGGTCAAGCACATCGCCGACCATGTCGCCGTGATGAATCTCGGCCAGATCGTCGAGACTGCCGAGGCGGACGCCCTGTTCGCGGCACCCCGCCATCCCTACAGCCGTGCGCTGCTGTCCGCGATCCCCATGCCTAAACCGCGGGCAAAGCGCAGCCGAATTGTGCTGCAGGGAGAGATCCCCAGCGCACTCAGCCCGCCGCCGGGTTGCCGCTTCCACACCCGCTGCCCCTACGTGATCGACCGCTGCCGCAGTGAAATGCCGCAGCTCGTGCCGGATGGCATCGGACATGCAACGGCCTGTCACCGAACGTCGGAACTGCCGTCCTCCGCGGCGATCGTCCCGTCCGACGGCGGCTTCTCGCCGGTCCTTGAAAAATTGGTCGCCGCCTTCAGCGGGGGCCCGGAAGCAGTCCGCGGCAGCGGGGTTAGTTCATTGGGAACGGACCCGGCATAGCCGCAAAACAGAGGTTGAGAGCGATGAGTTTCATGCGTTTGACAATCCTGGCGTCGGCTGTGCTGACGTCGCTCGCGGGCGCAGCCCAGGCTCAGACCACGCTTCGCGTCGGCATCGCCGAAGACCCCGACATCCTCGATCCCAGCATCGGCCGCACCTATGTCGGCCGCATCGTCTTCTCCGCCTTCTGCGACAAGCTGTTCGACATCGACGAGAAGCTCAACATCGTGCCGCAGCTCGCGCTGTCCTACGAGACTTCGGCCGACGGCAAGGAGATGACGATCAAGCTCCGGCCCAACGTCAAATTCCATGACGGCGAGCCGCTGGACGCCGAAGCCGCAAAGTTCTCGATCGAGCGTCACATGACGCTGCCGACCTCGTTCCGGAAGTCGGAGCTTGCCAGCGTCGACCATGTCGAGGTGGTCGATCCCCTGACCATCAAGCTGGTGCTCAAGACGCCCTACTCGCCCTTGATCGCCCAGCTCACCGACCGCTCCGGCATGATGGTCTCGCCGAAGGCAGCGAAGGAGGCGGGCGACAAGTTCGGCCTGCATCCGGTCTGCGCCGGCCCCTACAAATTCGTCGAGCGCGTCCAGCAGGACCGCATGGTGTTCGAGAGGTTTGCCGACTATTGGAACAAGGACAACATCCATATCGACCGCGTCGTGTTCCTGCCGATTGTCGACGCGACGGTGCGCCTTGCCAACCTCAAGTCCGGCGGGCTCGATTTGATCGAGCGCGTGCTGGCCACCGACATCAAGGACGTGCGCGCCGATTCCCGCCTCGTGCTGTCGACCGCGCCGGAGCTCGGCTATCTCGGCCTGACCGTCAATATCGGAAACGACAAGACCAAGGGGCCGCTGAGCCAGTCGGCGAAGGTCCGCCAGGCGCTCGATCTCTCGATCGACCGCGAAGCCCTCAACCAGGTCGTATTCAACGGCGAGTTCACGCCCGGCAACCAGTGGGTCAGCCCGAAGCATCCCTATTACCAGAAAGCGTTCCCGGTTCGCGGTCGCGATATCGCGAAGGCCAAGGCACTGCTGAAGGAAGCCGGCGTCACCGCGCCGGTGACGGTCGATTACATGATCCCCAAGGGCGCGGAGAACGAAGCCGTCGCCCAGGTCGTCCAGTCCATGGCCGCGGAAGCGGGTTTTGACATCAAGATCCGCGCGGTCGAATTCGCGACGACCTTCAAGCAGGCCCAGGCCGGCGAGTTCCAGATCTTCCAGATCAACTGGAGCGGCCGCATCGATCCCGACGGCAATTCCTACATCTTCATGCGCAGCAAGGCGCCGCAAAACGACGGCGTGTATTCGAACCCCGAGGCCGACAAGCTGATGGAAGATGGACGCATGACGTCCAACGTCGAGGAGCGCAAGGCGATCTACGAAAAGCTGACCAAGATCCTGCTTGACGATTTGCCGATCATCTACATCTACCACCGCACACTGCTGATCGCGCACACGAAGAAGCTCGACGGCTACAGGCAGATGCCCGATGGGCTGGTGCGTGTGGTCGGATTAAAGTTCAAGTGATCACGGCAGCGGTTGGGACGCGCGTGGAGCCATGCTGAACTTCCTCGCCCACCGAATCGCGCAGATCGTGCCGACACTGTTCTTCGTGTCGGTGCTGATCTTCTCGCTCCAGCAATTGCTGCCGGGCGATCCCGCGCTGGTGATGGCCGGCGAGGAGCGCGATCCCGCCGTGATCGAACAGATCCGCCAGCAGTACAAGCTGGATCAGCCGATCCCCGTGCAGTACGTCTATTGGCTCAAGGGCGTTCTCTCAGGCAATTTCGGCGAGTCGCTGCGCAACAAGATGCCGGTGCGCGAGCTGATCGCACAGAAGCTGCCGGTGACGCTCCAGCTCGGCTCGATGGCGATCCTGATCGCGTTCCTCATCGGCATTCCCGCCGGCATCATCTCCGCGGTGAAGAAGGGCACGGTTTGGGACTATGGCGCCAATTTGTTCGCGCTGTGGGGCATCTCGACGCCGAATTTCTGGCTCGGAATCCTCATGATCTTCCTGTTCTCGATTCACCTGGGCTGGCTGCCGGCCTCAGGCTATGTGCCGCTCACTGAGGACTGGCGCGCGAGCCTGGCAGCCACCATCATGCCGGCCTTCGTGCTCGGCAACGCAATTTCGGCGGTCCTGATGCGGCACACGCGCAGCGCCATGCTCCAGGTTCTCGAGAGCGACTATGTCCGCACCGCGCGCGCGAAAGGTCTCTCCGAGCGCTCGGTGATCCTCAAGCATGCGATGCGCAACGCGCTGACGCCGATCATCACCCTCGGAGCGCTCGAACTCGGCACGCTGTTGTCGGGCGCGGTGCTGACCGAGCAGATCTTCTCCATTCCCGGCTTCGGCAAGCTGATCGTGGATGCCGTCTTCAACCGTGACTATGCGGTGGTGCAGGGCGTGGTGCTGGTGACGGCCACAGTCTACATCACGCTGAATCTCGTTGCCGACGTCGCCTATGTCCTCGTCAATCCGCGGCTGCGAGGTTAGACGATGACCGACGCCGCACTGCCAGCCAGTCCCGCCACCCAGGCCTACGAGCTGGACAGCCCGGCCCGCCGTGCGCGGCGGCGCCTGTTCAAGCGCAAGGCCGCGGTCTTCGGACTTGTCGTGATCACGGCTTTCATCCTGCTTGCGGCCCTTGCGCCGCTGGTCGTGCCCTATGATCCCATTGCGACGAGCTGGAGCCTGGTGCGCAAGCCGCCCACCGCCGCCCACTGGTTCGGCACCGACGATCTCGGCCGCGACATCCTCAGCCGCGTCATCTACGGCGCGCGGGCCTCGCTAATGGCGGGTCTCATCTCGGTCGCGATCGCGCTCGGGATCGGTGTCCCCCTTGGTCTCCTCGCCGGCTATCGCGGCGGATTTGTCGACGCGCTGATCAGCCGGATCACCGATGCAATGCTGGCCTGCCCGTTCCTGATCCTGGCGATCGCGCTCGCCGCGTTCCTTGGCCCGAGCCTCGGCAATGCCATGATCGCGATCGGTATCTCGGCAACGCCGATCTTCATCCGTCTGACGCGCGGGCAGGTGCTGAGCGTCAAGGCCGAAGACTATGTCGAGGCTGCGCGCGCGCTCGGCAATCCGCCATGGCGGATAGCGTTCTCGCACATCCTGCCGAACATCCTGCCGGCGCTGCTGGTGCAGGCGACGCTGTCGATTGCCGCCGCCATCATCGCCGAGGCCGCCTTATCGTTTCTCGGTCTCGGCCAGCAGCCGCCCGCACCGTCCTGGGGCAGCATGCTCAACGCGGCGCAGCGCTTCCTGACCCAGGCGCCGTGGATGGCGATCTGGCCGGGCCTTGCGATCTTCCTCGTGGTGCTGTCGCTGAACCTGCTCGGTGACGGCCTGCGCGACGCACTCGACCCGCGCCAGCGCTAGCAGTCCCTCATGGTGAGGAGCGCGTTCTTACGCGCGTCTCGAACCATGAAGGCCCGACTGTCACCTGGAGCCATCGTTCGAGACGCGGCCTGACGGCCGCTCCTCAGGATGAGGACCTCAAATCACGGTCTCGCGCAGCACGCGGCGGCAATCCATCTCGTATTCGAGGTCGACCACCGGCGGCCGGGCAAAATGCCAGGTCAGGCCGGAGCGCAGCGCGCCGTGGCGGACCAGCTCGTCGACCAGCGCGTGGTGGAAATCGTGCACGGAATAGGCCTGCACGCCGGTGGTGTCCTTCCAGCCGAAGCCGAAGGCCGTCATCCGGTTCTCCATCTGCGACGTGGTGGTGAACCGCACCTTCTCGCGAAGCCCCTCCGAACTGAGGTCGCGATAGCGCACCGTGCGCTCGACATAGGTCCCGCCGCCCTCGCGCGCCTCGGCGCCACCGGCGATCACGAAGCTAGGACTCTTCGAGGTTGTCGGACGCGTGAAGGAGAAGGCATAGAACGACGGTTCGGATGGCGGATCGAACTCCGGACAGACATTGCTGCGCGCCACCGGATTGGTGGTGCCGTCGAAGATGCCCCATTCGGACAGCGTCTTCACATAATGCAGGTTGAATGCGCGAAAGCCGTCCTCGCTGAAGGCCGCCGGTGAGCGCAACTCGCAGGCACAGAACGCCGTCAGCGGACGCCCTGCTTCCTGGATATACTTCGCCGCGAGCGCAAATCCCTCGGCCAGCGGCACCAGGCGATCGAACCGAACCCGCTCGATCTCGTATCCGTCGTCAGCGGCAGCACCCGCCGAATACTGGAACACGGACGGAATGAAACGATAGTTGCCGGCGGAGAAATCACCAATCATGTCGAACTCCTATTCCAGTTTCATGCGGACACCCTTGGCGCCGTTGAGCAGGCGCTTCAGGTGAAAGCCGGCCAGGGAATCGTCGGCGTGCATCCCGACCAGCGCGGCAAAGGCCGGCATCGCCGCGACGTCGCCGGCTTCCATCTTGGCAAAAGCCTCGGAATATTGCGCCGTCCTTGGCGCTTCGAATTTTTCCTGCGGCAACGGTTCGAACGCACGCAGCGGTTCGCTGCGTCCGCGCAGCATCAGATCACCCACGGGACGGCCTTGAAAATGCTCGGCCGCCTTGGCGACGCTGGCACTGGCGCAGATGCGTGTTCCCAGATGCTTGTTGGCGGCCTCCAGTCGCGCCGCGATGTTGATGGTGTCTCCATAGGCGGTGTAGTCGAAGAAGCGGTTGCCTCCGAAATTGCCGACCAGTGCCGGCCCGGCGTGAATGCCGATGCGGGTGGTGCCGAAATTCACGCCCACGGCCCTCTGGCGCGCGCAGAAATCCTGCGCCCAGGCATCGAGGTCATGGGCGCAGGCGACCGCACGCGTCGCATAGTCCGGCTGATCGCCGGGCGCATTGAAGAGCACCTGGATCGCATCGCCGATGATTTTTGCGACCGTCCCCTCATGTGCGAAGATGGTTTCGGTCATCCCGCCGACATATTCGTTGAGGAGCGCGCCCAGCGTCTCGGGCGGCGCGCTCTCGACCAGAGAGGTGAACCCGGTGATATCGGTAAAGATGGTCGCGACATCGCGCCACTGCACCTCGATCCCCTCACCCTCGCCGCCGGCCACCAGACGCTTGGCGAGCTCGGGCGAGAAATGGCGCGACAGCGCGGCATGGGCCCGCTCCGCCTCCATCTGACGGCGCCGCACCTCCCGCAGCATCTCGATATGGCGAATGGTCTTCTCGATCGTGGCCTCCAGGTCGGCGAAGTCGATCGGTTTGGTGAGGAAGTCGAACGCGCCGCGGTTCATGGCGGTGCGGATGTTGCTCATGTCGCCATAGGCCGAGACGATGATGGTCGATTTCTTGTCCTCGGCCTCCTGGAGCTTCGCCAGCAGCGACAGCCCATCCATGCGCGGCATGTTGATGTCGGAGACCACCATGTCGACATGCGGGTTCTGCTCGAGCGATTCCAGCGCCTCGACGCCGTCGCGTGCAAACATGATGTCCACGAGCCCGTCGCGGATCTGCCTGCGAAATTTTTGCAGGATCAGCGCCTCGAGGTCTGGCTCGTCATCGACGAAGAGGATGGTCGAAGTCATGCGGCTTGCTCGAGCCTCGTGTCGATCTCCTGCCGCAGCAGCGCAAAATCGATCGGCTTGGTGAGGAGCCCGATGGCGCCACGCTCGATCGCCTTCCGGCGCGTCTCGGCGTCACCATAGGCCGTGATCATGATGACGGGAACGTCCGGATGCTCGGCGCGCACCCTGGGCAGCATGTCGAGCCCACTCATGCCGGGCATATTGATGTCGGACAGGATCAGGATCAACGAGGGGTCGCGCACCTCGGAGGCGAGCCTGAGCGCATCGGACGCGGACGGCGCGAATTCCATCTGGAAGCGTCCGGCGCGCAGGTCACGCCGGAACTGCTGCCGGAACAGCGCCTCGACGTCGGGCTCGTCATCGACGACCAGGATGTAAACGTTCAACTCTTGCCTCCGGGAGTGCCGCCTGCCGCCATCATGCGCGGCAGCGTGATGATGAATTCGGTGAATACACCGGGCTCGGTGTTCACGTCGATCGTGCCGCCGTGCTGTTTCACGACGATGTCATGACTCATGGACAGGCCAAGCCCGGTGCCCTCGCCGGCCGGCTTGGTGGTGAAGAACGGATTGAACAGTTTCGCCTTCACCTCGGGCGGAATCCCTGTGCCGTTGTCGCGGATCCGGATCTCGACCTTGTCGCCGAGGTTTTTGGTGGCCGCGTTCAAGGTGGGCTCGAAGCCGTCCGTCGCGCTCTCCTTGCGCTTGGCCGCAGCATAGAAGCCGTTCGAGATCAAATTGAGCAAGACGCGCGCGATCTCCTGCGGATAGACATCGACCATCCCGGCCCCAGGGTCGAACTCGCGCTCGAGCGTGACGTTGAAGGCGGGCCGTTCCGCGCGCGCGCCGTGATAGGCGAGATTAAGGCTCTCCTCGATGACCGCGTTGATATCGCTGGGGCGATGCTCGCCGGAACCTGCGCGCGAATGCAGCAGCATGTTCCTGACGATGGAATCGGCGCGCTTGCCGTGCTGCACCACCTTTTCCAGATTGCTCCTGAGCATGCCGGTCAGCTCGTCGACCTCCTCCTTCGTCTTGCCGTCGAGCGAAGCCGATTGCAGGGCCTGGTTGAGTTCATCGATCAGCTCGGTCGAGACCGAGGAGAAATTGTTGACGAAATTGAGCGGGTTCTTGATCTCGTGGGCGATCCCCGCCGTGAGCTGGCCGAGGGAGGCGAGCTTCTCGGTCTGGATCAGGCGATCCTGCGCGGTACGCAGATTGTCGAGCGACTGCGACAGCTCTGTGGTACGCTCACGAAGCTGCTTGAGCAGTCGAGCGTTCTCGATCGCAATCACAGCCTGTTTGGTGAAATTCTCAACCAGTGCGATCTGCTTGTCGGCGAACGGACGGACCTCCTTGCGATAGACCGCGATCGTGCCAATCAGCTCGTTCTCCTTCAGCATCGGCACGATGACGATCGTACGGGCGCCGGCGACGTCTGAGATCGCGCGAACGGCAGGCCCGCCAGCAAGATAGGCAGGTGTGTTTCGCACATCGTGAACGTGGACGACCTCACGTGTCCTGACGACCTCGGCGAGCGCGCTGTTCGGACGAGGTCGGATTTCCACATCTTTTCGCGAAGCAGCGAACGCAGCCGGCACATTGTAATCCGCCGCAATCGTGAAGCTTTCACCGTCCCAGAGATTCATGACGCCGAAACTTGCGCCACAGACCCGCGTCGCATTTTCGAGCATTTTGTAGAACACGGGAGCGAGTTCACCCGGAGAGGAACTGATGACCTCCAGCACCTCAGAAGTCGCCGTCTGTTGCTCGAGCGTTTCGGACAATTCAGCCGTCCGCCGCTCGACCTTGTTTTCCAAATCCGCATAGGATTCCTGCAACCGCGCGCCCATGTCGTTGAACTGGTCGGCGAGTCCTTCAAGCTCGTCGCCGGTCTTGATCGAGATGCGCTGCGAGAAATCGCCGCCGCCGATCCGCTCGGCGCCGCTGCGCAGGGCCTGGATCGGTCCGACCATGCGGCGTGCGAGAAAAATCCCGGCGAGCACCGCGAAGATCGACGCTGCGAGCAACACGATCGCCAGCCGCTGCAGCGAAGCATAGAGCGCCGCATAGGCCTCCTCGACCGGCAGCTCGACGAGCATGGTCCAATGCAGCGGCTCGATCGGGGCCGATGTGGTCAGCACCTTCTGCCCCTGGATATTGCGCGCTTCGGGGAGCGCGTCGGACAGGGTGCCGCCTCCAGCCTGCGCGGCGCGCACCTGCGCGAGGCCCGACATGTCGGTGTTGCGCAGCACCAGGCTGATGTCGGGATGCGCGATCAGGCGTCCCTCCGGGCCGACCACATAGGCGTGCCCGTGTTCGCCGACCTTGATCTGGGACACGACGTCCCAGATCAGCTTGAGATTGACCTCCGCGATGCTGACGCCGGCATCCTTGCGCGCGCCGGCCAGCGCGAGCGTCATGTAGGGCTCGGACTCCCTGCGGAAATAGACCGGGCCGTAATAGACCTTGTGCGCGACCGCCTCGGTGAACTTCGGGTCGGCCGACAGGTCGATCCCGCTGTCGATCGCGTCCATGGCCAGCCGCGAGACCCGCAAGCGCTCCTTGCCGGTCGCATCCACCTGGGCGAGCTCTGTGACCGCGGGCACCTGGCGCAGCAGCCGTTGTGCGTCGAACCGGCGCTGCTCGATCGAGCCCGCCGACCAGGGCAGCTGCGTGGTCCAGCCGAGCTGGCTCTCGATCTCCTTGACGAACTGGCCGATCTTGGCCGCCGCTGCCTCGGCCTGCTCATGCTGGACCCGGATCAGCGCGGCCTTGTGCTCGCGATAATAGAAGAAGACTTCGAACAGCCCGTTGGCCAGCAGCGCAATGGCGACGACGGCCACGAACAGCGCGACATATTTGGTGAAAAGCCGGGTCCTGATCCCGCGCCCCGCCGCCTCGCCGGGCACGACGCCAGCCGCGGCAGCGCTCGGCGCTGTCCTGGCTTGCGGGGTATCGGGGTGGAGGGAGATGCTCATCCCGGCGAATCTAGCAAGAAGGCCGGAACTTGTCTCTCGCCAACGCGGAAAGGACTCCCCCGTAAGCCTGACGGCGTCCGCAGGCTGCGGGACAAATGAAAAGGGCGGCAACGGATGCCGCTGCCGCCCTCTGGTTCGCTGACCTGCGGCTCAGGTCGGTCGCAGCGCCTTGGAATTGAGGTCGAGATCGTTGACCTCCTTGTTCCGCTCGGAATCGGCCGCCGCGCGGTGGTCGGTTGCCAGCACGACGTAGACCGCGGGCAGCACGAACAGCGTGAACAGCGTGCCGATCGACATGCCGGCGACCACCACGAGACCGATCGAGAAGCGGCTGGCCGCGCCCGCGCCGGACGCAGTCAGGAGCGGGATCAGGCCGGTCACCATCGCGGCCGTGGTCATCAGGATCGGCCGCAGACGAATGCGGGCCGACATCTCGATGGCCGAGCGGCGGTCGAGCCGCTCGTTGACCTGGAGCTCGTTGGCGAACTCCACCATCAGGATGCCGTGCTTGGTGATCAGGCCGACCAGGGTCAGCAGACCGACCTGGGTGTAGATGTTCATGGTCGCCATGCCAAAGAACAGCGGGATCAGCGCACCCACGATCGCCATCGGCACCGAGATCATGATCACGAACGGGTCACGCAGGCTCTCGAACTGCGCCGCCAGCACCAGGAAGATGATGATCAACGCAAAACCGAAGGTGATCGCAAGCTGGTTGCCCTCCTGCACGTATTGCCTGGAGTCCGCGAGATAATCGTGGCTGAAGCCGGCCGGCAGCTTCTTCGCCTCGCCTTCGAGGAAGTCGACCGCCGATCCGACCGTCACGCCGGGCATCGGCACAGCCGAGAACGTCGCCGAATTGAGCTGATTGTAATGCGTCAGCGAATTCGGATCAGTCTTGGTCCTGACCGAGACCACGGTCGACAGCGGGAGCTGCTGGCCCGTGTTGGTCGTCACATAATAGCCGCCGAGCGATTCCGGCGAGAGCCGGCTGCTGCGCGGCACCTGTGGGATCACCTGGTAGGACCGGCCCTCCAGATTGAAGCGGTTGATGTAGTTGCCACCGAGCAGCACCGCGAGCGTAGAGCCGAGGTTCTGCATATTAACGCCGAGATCCTGCGCCTTGGTGCGGTCGATCGTGACCTCCACGTTCGGCTGGTTGTAGGCGAGGTCGCTGTCGGAGACGATGAACATGCCGCTCTTGCGCGCGGCGTCCTTCAGCTTCTCCATCTGCTCATAGACCGTCTGGAAGCCCGCGGTGGAATTGATCACCATCTGAACCGGCAGACCGCCGGGGCCACCCGGCAACGGCGGCAGGTTGAACGCGAAAGCCTGCACGCCCTCGATCTTGGAAAGCTCGGCCTGCACCAGCGGCTTCAACTGGATCGACGAGCGCTTGCGCTCGTCCCACGACTTCAGCAGCATGCCGGCGATGCCGCCCTGCGGGCCGTTGATGCCGTTCAGCACGAAGCGCAGATCGGTTTCGGGGAACTTCTGGAATTTCTCGTCGAGCTTCTCGCCGTAGAAATCGACATAGTCGATGTTGGCGTATTTCGGCGCCTTGGTCACCGCGAACACGATGCCCTGGTCCTCCTCAGGCGCCAGCTCCTTCGAGGTGTGCATGTAGAGGAAGCCGACCAGCCCGAGGATCGTCACCGCGAACAGACCGGTGATCGCCTTGTAATCGAGCGAGCGGTCGAGCCTGCGCCCATACCAGCGCGTCAAAGCGCCGAACACCTTGTTGACCAGCTTGGCGAAGCGGCCCTCTTCGGTATTCTTGAGCAGAATAGAGCACATCATCGGCGACAGCGTCAGCGCGATCACACCTGACACGATCACCGAGCCCGCGAGCGTGAAGGCGAATTCGCGGAACAGCGAACCGGTCAGGCCGCCGAGGAAGCCGATCGGCGCGTACACCGCCGCGAGCGTGATGGTCATGGAGATGACCGGCCCAACGATTTCGCGCGCGCCTTCCAGCGCCGACTGAACCGGCGTCTTCCCCTCCTCCAGATGGCGATGGATGTTCTCCACCACGACAATGGCGTCGTCGACCACGAGGCCGATCGCGAGCACCATCGCGAGCAGGGTCAGAAGGTTGAAGCTGAAACCCAACGCCAGCATCAAGGTGCAGACGCCGATCATCGACAGCGGAATGGTGACGACGGGAATGATGACCGAACGGAGCGAGGCCAGGAACAGGAAGATGACCACGATCACGATGATCACGGCTTCACCCAGCGTCTTCTCCACCTCGTCGATCGAAGACTGGATGAACTTGGTCGAGTCGTAGGCAACCTTCATCTTCATCGACGGCGGAAGATTGCGCTCGAGTTCGGGGAACAGCGCGCGCACGCCCTTGACCAGCGTCAGCGGGTTGCCCTGCGGCGTCGCGTTCACGCCAATGAAGATCGCATGCTCGCCATTGAAGGCGACGCTGGCATCCGTGCTTTGGGCGGCGAGCTCGACTGTGGCGATGTCCTCCATCCGCACAAAGCCGCCGTCCTTGGCCTTGACGATCATCTTCCTGAACTGGTTGACGTCAGTCAGGCTGGTGTTCGTCGAGATGTTGGAAACGATCAGATAGCCCTTGGTCTGCCCCGCTGCGGACTGGAAGTTGTTGGCGGCGATCGCGGCGGCGACATCGGCCGGCGACACGTTGCGGCCGGCCATCTTCATGGGATCGAGCCACAGCCGCATCGCAAAGGTCTGGCCGCCCAGAATGTCGGCCGAGGCCACGCCGTCGACCGTCGACAGCACCGGCTGCACCACACGCGTCAGATAGTCTGATATCGCCGAGCCCGACAGCTCCTCGGAGGAGAAGCCGAGATACATCACGGCCGTGGTCTGGCCGGTGGTCTTGGTGACGATCGGGTCGTTGGATTCCTTTGGAATCAGGTACTTGACCGAGTTGGTCTTGGCGAGCACCTCGGTGAGCGCCTGGTTCGGATCGAAGTTCAGCTTGATGTAGACCTGGATCGTCGAGGTGCCGAGCACCGAGGACGAGGTCATGTAGTCGACGCCTTCGGCCGAGGCGACCGCCTGCTCGATCGGCGTCGTGATGAAGCCCTGGATCAGGTCTGCGGACGCGCCGGGATAGACGGTCGTGATGTTGATGACCGTGTTCGACAGCTTCGGATATTGCCGGATCGGCAGCACCATCGCCGCGCGCAGGCCGATCAGCAGGATCAGCAGACTGACGACGACCGACAGGACCGGTCGCTTGATGAAAATATCGGTAAAGCGCATCGCGGCGATCTCGATTTCTTTGTCTCAAGAAAAGTGACCCGGCGAGGCCGGATCACCTGGATGTATTGGATCAGTAGCGCGGCGGCTGCGCCGGGATCTGCGGCGCCGGATCGGTCGAGATCGCAACTAGGGCGCCCGATTGCAGCTTGAGCTGGCCGACAGCGACGACCTTGTCGCCCACCTTCACGCCCTTGATGATTTCGACGCGACCGTCGACCCGGCTGCCGGTCTGCACGAACGTGCGCACCGCGGAGAGGCTGGTCTTGCCGTCCTCTTCCTTCTTCTCGGTGATCACGAACACGGAGTCGCCGTACAGCGTGTAATCGACCGCCGTTTCCGGCACGGTGATCACGGCCGGCTTCGCCGGCAGCACCACCGTCGTGGTCACGAACATGCCCGGCTTCAGGATCTTCTCCGGATTGGCGACCGTCGCCTGCACGCGGATGTTGCGGGTGTCGGCCGCGACCTGCGGCTCGATCGTGGTGATCTTGGCATCGAAGGTGCGGCCGGGGTAGGCGTCGACCTTGAGCCGGACCGGCTGGCCGACCTTGAGGTTGCCCGAGTCCTTTTCGGTCACCGTGAAGTTGGCCCACAGCTCCGACAGATCGGTCAGCGAGACGATCGCCGTGCCGGCCGTCAGGTACTGGCCGACTTCGACCTTGCGGACGCCGAGATCGCCGGAGAACGGCGCACGCACCAGCTTCTGCGAGATCACCGCCTCGGTCTTGGCGATGCCGGCCAGCGCCTGATCGTAGGCGGCCTGCGCGTTATCGACGGTCGCCTGCGGGCCGAACTGGCGCGATGCCAGCTGCTTGGCGCGGTCGAGCGAGAGCTGTGCGACGGTTGCCTGCGCCTTGTAGTTGGCGAGGTCGCCCTGCTCCGGCATGTCGAAGAACTGCACCAGCGGCGTGCCGGAATCGACATGCGTACCTGGCTCGAACTTGATCTCGGTGACGCGGCCGTTGACGTCGGCGCTGACGTCGACCTGGTGCACGGCGGCAAGGCCGCCGACTGCGGTGAGCAGGTTCGGGACCACCTCGGACTTCGCCTCGGCCGCGCTGACCGCGGTCGGCGGCGGCTTGTTGTTGGCGAAGAACTGCTTGATCATCTGGCCGCGGAAGTAATTGAACCAGACGAGGCCGCCAACGAGCACGCCCAGGAGCGTGCCGACGATGATGAACCACAGCACCGGCCTAACCGGACGCTTGGGAGCCTTGGTGTCGATCGGTTCGCCCGAAATCTTGTGTTCGGTTACGATGTTCATGTCATGCGCTTTCTGCAATCGCCGTCTTGCCCGCATCCGCGGCCTGATCGCGGCCCAAATGCGAAGCAATTGCGGCGTCGTTAAGTCCGATACCCCTCAGGAGAAACTCACAGAGCTGCCGCTCCAGATCGTTCGCCTTGCCGTAGACGAGGCAGGGCGTGGCCGGCAGCCTGGTCAGCGCAGCCATCATCACCGAATGATGCGCGAACCAGAACAGGTTGAGCGGATCGCCGCTGAACGGCCGCGCGTCACCGCTGGCAACCGCACGCTCGAGCGAGGCGAGGAAGACCGCCCCGATCAGCTTCTCGATCTTGGCATATAGCAGACGGGCGAATTCGCCGTCATCCAGATGGCTGGTGGCCATCAGTCGCAGGCGCTGCGCCTCTTCCTGATCAGGCCCGTCGGCGATGTGGAGGAAATGCTGGACCATGCCGCGGATCAACTCGACCAGCGTGGCCGTCGAGGGCTCCCGCTCGAGCAGGTCCATCAGTGCCGGATCGGCTTCGCATTCGTCGCTGAGGATCTCGGCGTAGAGCGCCGCCTTGGACGGGAAATGCTTAAACAGCAGCGCCTCGGAAATGGCTGCGGCGGCCGCCACGCTCTTGGTCGTGGTGCCGGTATAGCCGTGTCGGGCAAAGCAGCGTTTTGCGGCACCGAGGATCAATTGACGCCTCAGGTCGCTCGTCATTCGCAGTGAACTCATGTTAGTGAGTAAGCACTCACCCACGCAAAAGTCAAGCAGAATGCTGCGACGCAACCTACGTGGGTGCAAACTTGTTGGAAAATGGCCACACTTCCCCGCCCGGAGGGCCCGGAACGTTGCTCAGGACGGAGCCAAGCAGGGCTAGATCGGCTGGAAGCCGAGATCGCCACGGATCCGGTTGACGATGTAAGTCCCGTCCCGGACTGGGAGAATCCGGTCCAGGCTGGCGCTGTCGATCTTCACATTGGCAAATCGCGGCCCCGCCGAGACGTTGTGGACGGCTTTGGCGAAGGCCTCGACCTCGGCCATGGTCGAGATCGCGCGGGCGTCCCCGATGCCGCAGGCCCTGGCGACGCCGACGAGGTCGGCAGCTGCGGAGGTGTGGCTGGTCTGGCCACCGGTCTCGCCATAGGCCTCGTTGTCGAGCACCACGATCGAGAGGTTGGACGGCTTCTGCAGGCCGATGGTGGCAAGGCTCCCCATCCCCATCAGCATCTCGCCGTCGCCGGTGATGACCAGCACCGGCAGTTTTGGTTGCGCCAGCGCCAGGCCAAGCCCGATCATCGCCGCGCCGCCCATGCCGCCCCAGAGGTAGAAGTTGCGGGCGTGGTCGCCGGCGGCACACATGTCGTTGGTGGAGGCTCCGAGGCCGCCGATCGCGACGACGTCCTTGCGGTTCGCAAGCAGGGTGGACACCACTTGGCGGCGATCGAGGAGATTGGCCTTGCTCATTTGGTGAAAACCTTGGCGCCGATCAGGCGCTGCGACAGCAGGACGGCGGTAGGCGTGAGCGCGTTGTAGGCCTGCGCTGCGGCCGCCTCCAGCACCGCCGGCACCTCGGCCGCATTGGACGCGCGCAGCACCTGGACGCCCGAGAGCTCGAACACGCCCTGCGTGGTCGATCCCATCGGCACCTGCCACGGATTGAACTCGCCCCACTCGCCGCGCATGGTCACCAGCGTGAGGAACGGGAAGCGCAGGATCGGGATCAGTGACAGCATGTTGATGCAATTGCCGACCCCGCTCGACTGCATCAGCAGCACGCCACGTTGTCCGCCCGTCCAGGCCCCGGCGAGGAGCGCGACGCCCTCCTCCTCCGTCGTCAGCGGAATGCCGCGCATCGTGGATGAGGCCAGCACGCGCTGGATCAGCTTCGAATGGCCGGCGTCGGGCACGTAAGGCACCTGCCGGACGTCGAAGCGTTGCAATGTCGCGAAAATATCGTCGGGCCAATTCGGGGCCGTGTCGGCAGCGTCAGCGCGGGCGTGCATTTTCCTGTCCGGTCGGCTTGCAAATCACGACACGACTGTAGACGGTGAGCCGAGCCGCTCGAAAGAGCGAAAACAGCATATCGGTCTCAACCGGCGAGTATGGCGGCGATGAACGCAAGTGCGAAAGAACTGGCGGCCAATTTCGATCTGGAGAAGCTGACACCCGAATTCTACGACGATCCCTACCCGACTTATCGTGCACTGCGGGAAAACGAGCCGGTCAAGCGCCTCCCGAACGGCACTGTGTTCCTGACCCGTTATGACGATCTCGTCACCACCTACAAGAACACAAAGTCGTTCAGTTCGGACAAGAAGCGCGAGTTCGCGCCGAAATACGGCGACACCCCGCTTTACGAGCACCACACCACGAGCCTCGTCTTCAACGACCCGCCCGCCCACACCCGCGTACGCCGCCTGATCATGGGCGCGCTGTCGCCGCGCGCGATCGCGGGCATGGAGCCCGATATCATCAAGCTGGTCGACGGCCTGCTCGATGCCATCGCCGCCAAGGGGGCTTGCGAGCTGATCGACGACTTCGCCGCGTCGATCCCCATCGAAGTGATCGGCAATCTGCTCGACGTTCCGCACGACGAACGCGAGCCGCTGCGCGACTGGTCGCTTGCGATCCTCGGTGCACTCGAACCGGTGGTGTCGCCCGAAGTGGCTGCGCGCGGCAACAAGGCGGTGAAGGACTTCCTCGCCTATCTCGAAACCCTGGTCGCGCGCAGGCGCCAAAAGCCGGGCAATCCCGAGCGTGACGTGCTGACGCGCCTGATCCAGGGAGAAGGCAACGGCGAGGAGAACGGCGAGCGGCTGACCGAGAAGGAGCTGCTGCACAACTGCATCTTCCTGCTCAATGCCGGGCACGAGACCACCACCAATCTGATCGGCAACGGCCTCGTCGCGCTGCACCGGAATCCGGACCAGAAGCAGCGGTTGATCGAAAACTCCGACATGATCAAGACTGCCGTCGAGGAGATGCTGCGCTACGAGAGCTCGAACCAGCTCGGCAACCGCATGACGACAGAGAAGATCGAGCTCGGCGGCGTCATGCTCGACGCCGGCACGTCGGTGACGCTGTGCATCGGGGCGGCCAACCGCGATCCCGCCCAGTTTCCGGAGCCCGAACGCTTCGACATCGCGCGCACGCCGAACCGGCATCTCGCCTTCGCCACCGGCGCACATCAATGCGCCGGCATGGCATTGGCGCGGCTCGAAGGCGCGATTGCGATCTCGCGCTTCCTGGCGCGCTTCCCGAACTATGCCGTGAGCCGCCATCCGGTGCGGGGCGGGCGGGTGCGGTTCCGCGGCTTCCTGAGCGTGCCCTGCTCCATAGGTTGAGGCCAGCGGGCATCATTTCGAACGAGCCACGCATTATCTGTTAGAATGCGCAAGGCACGTGAGCTGGAATGACGAATGAGTAGTCCGCCAGTCGCTGATTTCATCTCGAGGGAGGCGCGCTTCGGCGCCCGCAATTACGAGCCGCTTGGCGTTGTCCTGTCGCGCGGCGAAGGCGTCTTCGTTTGGGACACCCAGGGCAACCGATATCTGGATTGCCTCTCCGCCTATTCGGCGGTCAACCAGGGCCATTGCCACCCGAAAATCCTGGCCGCCATGGTCGAGCAGGCCGGCCGATTGACCCTGACCTCGCGCGCATTCCACAACGACCAGCTCGCTCCCTTCTACGAGGAGATCGCGGAACTCACCGGCTCTCACAAGGTGCTGCCGATGAACAGCGGAGCCGAAGCCGTTGAGAGCGCGATCAAGTCCGTGCGCAAATGGGGCTATGAGGTGAAGGGGGTGCCCGACGGGCAAGCCGAGATCATCGTCTGCGCCAACAATTTCCATGGACGCACCCTCGGTATCGTCGGTTTCTCGACCGACACGGCCACGCGCGAACATTTCGGCCCCTTCGCGCCGGGCTTCAAAATCATTCCCTTCGGCGATCTCGCCGCACTGGAAGAGGCCATCACGCCGAACACCGTCGCCTTCCTGGTCGAACCCATCCAGGGCGAAGCCGGCGTCATCATTCCACCGGCAGGCTATTTCACGGGGGTGCGCGAGCTCTGCACGGCGCACGACGTGATGCTGATCCTCGACGAGATCCAGACTGGACTCGGCCGCACCGGCAAGCTGCTTGCGGAACAGCACGAGGGCATCGAGGCGGATGTGACGCTGCTCGGCAAAGCTTTGTCCGGCGGTTTCTATCCCGTCTCGGCCGTGCTTTCCAACAACGAGGTCCTCGGCACGCTGAAACCAGGTCAGCATGGCTCAACATTTGGTGGCAATCCGCTCGCCTGCGCGGTGGCGCGCGCGGCGCTCCGCGTTCTCGTCGAGGAAGGGATGATCGAGAACGCTGCGGTGCAAGGTGAGCGCTTCCTGAAAGGCCTCAGAAGCATCCGCGCCAACACCGTGCGCGACGTGCGCGGACGAGGGCTGATGCTGGCGGTCGAGCTCAATCCTGAAGCCGGCCGTGCGCGACGCTACTGTGAGGCTCTGCAGTCCGAAGGCATCCTCGCCAAGGATACCCACGAGCATACGATCCGCTTCGCCCCGCCGCTGGTGATTACCAGTGATCAGGTTGACTGGGCCTTGGAGAGAATCGCTGCCACCCTGACGCTGGATTTCGCGTGAGGTCTGCCTGCGTCGGAAGACCGCAAGGCCGCTGGCAGCCAACAACGAACGATTTCGCCACCTGCGCGTTGAACGGTTCCGGGCGACTGGGACGAGCGTGGAGTTGCGATCATGCTTCCGCGTGCCGTGTGCCTTTCGGCGTTTTTGGTCGGTGTCTCGATGCTGGCGGCGAGCGTCGGAGCGTCCGCCCAGGACCATCGGGGTGGACCACCGGGAGCGGCTGCCCGACCGGCAGCGCCGCCCGCGATGGCCCGACCGGCGGCGCCACCTGCGATGGCGCGTCCTGCCGCGCCGGCATTTCATCCTCCGGCCATGCCGCAGCGACCGGCCATGGCGCCGAATCCGGCGCCTCGCATGGCCTCCCCGCCGCCGCGCCCGGCCCCGCACTTCGCGGCACCGCCGCAGCGAGCTGCCCCGCACGTGGCGGCACCGCGACCTGAATTCCACCGCGCTCCGGCAGCACCGCAACGTCCGGCGATGGCACCGCCGCCGACGCCGCATATTGCCGCCCCCTCACACCCCAGCGCGCCGCCGACCGTGAGCGAGCGGCGGGAACAGCCGCGCGAGACGCTGTCGCGCCAGGCCTCGGAACGCCAAGGCCGCATCGACCGCTTGCAGCAGCGTGTGCAGACATTGCAGTCGCAAAAGCCGGACGGCGCGGGAGCGCAACGCGAGCAGCAGCGATTGCTGCAGTCGCAGAATAGGCTGCTGGAGCGCGAGCAGCGCGTAAAACAGCGTGAGCAGCACGTCGAGCAGCGACAGCGCGAGATGCTGTCGCGCCAGACCGCGGAGCGCCAGACCCGCATCGATCGCCTCCAGCAGCGTGTGCAGTCGTTGCAGTCGCAAAAGCCGGACGGCGCACGCGCGCAACGCGCACAAGAACGCGCACTGACGGTGCAGAACCGTCTGCTGCAGCATGAGCAACGGGCGCAGCAAAGCGATCTGGCGCGCCAGCAGAGGCTGGGGCTGCAGGCCCACGCTGCAACAGCCGCAGCGGCTGCCGCCGCGCGCGGGCGGTTTGCCGCGCGCTTCCGCGAGCGGGCGACTGCGCAAACCCAGGCGGCCCTCGTCGCCCGCCACAGCGGCTGGGCTCCCCGGCAGGCCTGGCGACACCGCCATCCCGCGGTGTTCGTGGCATGGCTTGGGCCCGTGTTCTGGCCTTACGCCTATTCCGACATTTTTGACTACACGTTCTGGTCCTATGCCTACGAGCCCGGCTATTGGGCGTACGCGTATGACGACTTCGTCGACACCGTGTTCTGGGGCGATGACAGCCCCTATTCCGCCTATGCCAGCACCAACCCGAATGACTATCCGCAAGCCGGCGGCGGCACCCGCGCGCGCCAGCGCGCCAGCGTGAGCCCGCAAACGCTGCAGCAATTATGCGGCACACCGGACAAGGGCGTCACCGCCTGGCCGCTTGACGATATCACGCGGGCGGTGCGGCCGACGGCGGAGCAACGCGCGCTGCTCGACGCGTTGAAGACCGCGGCGGCCAACGCCGCCGGTGTGTTCAAGGACTCCTGCGCAGAGACTTATGCACTGACGCCGCCTGGCCGCTTGCGGGCGGTGATGAACCGCGTCAGCGCGACACTGGATGCTGTCAAGATCGTGCGACCGGCACTGGAGACTTTCTACAACTCGCTCAGTGACGAGCAGCAGGCCCGCTTCAACGCGCTCGGCCCCAACATCGGCGACCGCTCGCCTCGGCAGCAGCAAGCCAGTGCCCAGGAAGCCAATGCCGAAGGCTGCGGCGATCCGAAGTCCAGCCTGACCCAGTTGCCGATCCAGAGGATCGAGGCTGTGCTCCACCCCGCGGGCAAGCAGAAGGAAGCGCTCGACCGCCTCAGCGAAGCGACAGCGAAGGGCGTTGAGGGCCTACAGGCGGCCTGTCCGAATGATGTGCCGCTGACGCCGGTCGGACGACTGGAGGCGATGCAGCACCGGCTCGAGGCCATGCTTCAGGCCGCCAAGCTGGTCGAGCCCGCCCTTGACGAGTTCTATGCCACGCTGAGCAGCGAGCAGAAGGCGCGCTTCAACACGCTGCAACAACTCGCGGGCCCGTGACGGCAGCGTCGCATTCTCTCGTTGCAATTCGAGCAGCGGCCGAGCGACGCGGGGAGCCGTCATCGCCCTGCTCCACAGTTCGACCAGAACATGCGTGTCCGGGCCGCTTCTCTCTGCGAGAAGTGCGGTGGCACGGAATGCAAATAACCGCCTCGTCTTGACCTCACGCGACGGAAATCGTCTTCGGCCCAGCGTCATTCGCGGTTGGGATCGCTTGAGGCCGCTCTTTCTCATCCGAGCTGATGGCGTTGCATTGCTGGGAGTGAGCAGACAACTCAAGATCGGCCAGGTGGTCCCAGTATTCTGCTTCTGCGAGCAGCTTCCATTTGTTCATGCTGTTGTACGCGGCCTGTTGGCGGCACAGCGAACCCATCGCACGCAAGCGCTGCACTCTCTCCACTGCCTCCACTGCGAACCTCCCTTCGCGCCAGCTTGTTTACAAGCGCATTTATGTTGTCACAATTTCGCAGATTGAATTGACGAGTGATAGTCCGGTGTTTGACGGTCAATCGATGATAGCGCAATCGTCTGACTTTTCACCGACGTGAGCAGCTCCAGCCCTGAGAGCTAGTCGAGCTCTCAGCGCTGCAGCCCCTTCGGCCAGCGGTGTACGCAGGCACGCAACAAGACTCGCGTCGGACGACGGGTTCCCACGTCGCGGGTGCATTCCATTTCAGGACTGAAATCTTAATTGTCAGCGGCCTTCCCGCGATAGTGGTTAGCTGGCGATCAGACCGGGCCGGACAAGGTTTGATCCCGAAACTATTTTGGCCCGGCACATTGGACTGCAAGACCGCCTTCGGGCGGTCTTTCCTTATCGCCATAATAGAACTGGCCTGGGACTGGAACACGCCGGGGCCTCAGGCAAAAGTCGCTAGCGTTGCCCCGCCGATCACAACAATGGCCCCGACGATTGCACGTCGGGGCCATCCAAGATCATCAGGCGTGGGTACATCCGCCGTGCCTGCCGATCGTTGATGCCACTGATTACCGCATCCGATCTGGCGCAGACCGTGGCGAGGCTGCGGCATCGGGATGATATCATTCTGCCTGAAAGCTGACGGCTGTCCACCTCTCGTTGGTGGTACTCCAACCGGCTCGCTGAAGCGCTCGAGCCCGCCGCTTCGGTGCCGTCAAGCGGAAGACGCGCTTCAACACGCTGCAACAGGTCGCACGCCCGTAAGGACGGCGCTGGTGGGAACTACACCACCGTCCTGTGCCGCTCGATGCAGGCGCGCAGCACCTCGTCCATCGGTTTGCCCCACCAGTCGTTGGAGAAGATCTCGATCTCCGAATAACCGGCATAGCCTTGCGCTTCGACAGCGGCGCGCGCCGATTTGATGTCGATCACGCCGTCGCCCATCATGCCGCGGTCGTTGAGGATGTCCCTGGTCGGCACCAGCCAGTCGCAGACATGGAACGCGAGCAGGCGGTCTCGGCCGGCGCGCGCGATCTGGGCCATCAGCTCCGGATCCCACCAGATGTGATAGACGTCAAGCGCGACGCCGAGCATGCCGCTGCGGCCGGGGTCGAGCCGATCGCAGATGTCGAGCGCCTGTTTCGTCGTGTTCACGCAAGCGCGGTCGGCGGCATAGGCCGGATGCAAGGGCTCGATCGCCAGCGGCAGCTTTGCCTGTCTGGCATAGTCGAGCATCTCGGCGAGAGCCTCCTCGACCTGACCGCGCGCTGCGACGATGTCCTTGGACGCCTCACTGCCCGGCCGCGAATATTGCGGCAGACCGCCAACGACGAGAACGATGCAGGGCGCGCCCAGCGCCTTGGCCTCATCCACGCAGCGGCGATTGTCGTCGCGAACCTCGCCGCGACGCGATGCGTCCGAGGTGAACATGCCGCCACGGCAGTAGCCCGACAGCTCGAGGCCGGCATCGCGCACCGCGCGTGCGGCGCGGTCGAGACCGACGGCAGCGACCTGATCGCGCCAGGGGTCGATGGCGCGGATGCCGTGCTTCGCACAGGCGTCGATGATCTCGACGAGGTCACCCTGCTTGCGGACCGTCGCCGTGTTCAGCGACAGCCAGCGATGGTCGGACGAGAAATCGCGCATCAGTCTTCCAGTCCGTGCGAGGCCAGCACGGTCTTCATCCGCCGCGTCGCCAGTTCCGGATTGGCGAGCAGGCCGGCCTTGTCGGCCAGACGGAATAGCTCGGCCAGATGCAGCGTGGAGCGCGTGCTTTCCTGACCGCCGACCATGGTAAAGTGGTCCTGGTGGCCGTTGAGATACGCCATGAAGACGACGCCGGTCTTGTAGAAGCGCGTCGGTGCCTTGAAAATGTGACGCGACAGCGGCACCGTCGGCCCGAGCACGTCGTGGAAGCCCGCCTCGTCGCCGGTCGCGAGCCGCGACAGCGCGTAGGACGCCGCCGGTGCGATCGCGTCAAAGATGCCGAGCAGCGCGTGCGAAAAGCCTTGGCTATCGCCGGCGATCAGCTCCGCGTAATTAAAATCGTCGCCGGTATACATCTTGATGCGCTTGTCGAGACGACGGCGCATGTCGATCTCGCGCTGCTTGTCGAGCAGCGAGACTTTTACGCCGTCGACTTTGGCGGCGTTGTTGTTGATGATGGCCACCGCGACGTCCATCGCCTTGTCGAGGTCCTTGGTGCCCCAATATCCGGTCAGAGCGGGATCGAACATATCGCCGAGCCAGTGGATGATCACGGGCTCGCGGACCTGCGACAGCACGCGGTTATAGACCTTGGCGTAATCGTCGGCGCTGCGGCCGAGTTTTGCGAGAGCACGCGACGCCATCAGGATGATGCGGCCGCCGACCTTCTCGACGGCCGAGAGCTGCTCCTCATAGGCGCGAATGACGTCGTCGAGGCTCTTGGCGTCCTCGACCGCGAGGTGATCGGTGCCGGCGCCAGAGAACACCAGCGCATTGCGCCGCTTGGCGGCGGCGACCGAACGCATGATCAGCTCCAGCGAGGTCGGCCAGTCCAGCCCCATGCCGCGCTGCGCGGTGTCCATGGCTTCGGCGACGCCGAGGCCGAGGTCCCAGACGTGCTCGCGGAAGGCGATGGTCTTGTCCCAGTCGATGGCAGCCGAGAGCCAGGGATCGTTGTCCGCAAAGGGATCGACAACCGTGTGCACGGCCGAGAACGCGATGCGGTTCAGCGTGCCTTCGAGTTTCGCGGGAAACGTTCGCGACGCCGCGAGCCGGTAGGTCTCGATCGAACGATCCGCCTTCGGGAGCTTGAGCGACAATGACGACATTGGTTGGACGGGTTTGTTCATGATTTCAGACCTCTGCCCGTCATTGCGAGGAGCGAAGCGACGAAGCAATCCAGACCGTCGCCGCGGAGGGACTCTGGATTGCTTCGCTTCGCTCGCAATGACGGCTTGGTAAACATCGCGGCTTATCCAACTGACCTCAGGCCTTGATCGGGGCGACGTCGATCCAGCGCCGCTCCTTCCAGCTCTTCAGCGCGCATTCGGCGAGCTGCACGCCCTTGACGCCTTCGAGCAGCGTGAACTTGTAGGGCGCGTCCTCGTAGACGTGGCGGATGAACATCTCCCACTGCTCCTTGAAGCCGTTGTCGTAGGTGACGTTGTCAGGCAGCTTCTGCCAGTCGCCGTAGAAGTCGTGCAGCCGCTTCTCGTCGGGATTCCACACCGGCCGGGGCGTCGCCTGCCGCGCCTGGATCATGCAATCCGACAGGCCCGCGACCGCCGAGCCGTGTGTGCCGTCGACCTGGAAGGTGACGAGGTCGTCGCGATAGACGCGCGTCACCCAGGACATGTTGATATGGGCGATGACGCCGCCCTCGAGCTGGAAGGTCGCGTAGGCGGAATCATCCGCGGTCGCCTTGTACTTCTTGCCCTGCTCGTCAAAACGCTCGGGGATGTCGGTGTTGCCGATGCAGACCACGCTCTGGACATTGCCGAACAGGTTGTCGAGCACGTAGCGCCAGTGGCAGACCATGTCGAGGATGATGCCGCCACCGTCCTCGTCGCGGTAGTTCCAGGACGGCCGCTGCGCCTCCTGCCAACCGCCTTCGAACACCCAATAGCCGAATTCGCCGCGCACCGAGAGGATGCGGCCGAAGAAGCCGGAGTCGCGCAGGAAGGCGATCTTCTTCAGGCCGGGCAGGAACAGCTTGTCTTGCACCGTGCCATGCTTGACGCCCTTTGCGTTGGCGAGCTTGACGACCTCGAGCGCCTCCTCGAAATTCGTCGCGATCGGCTTCTCGCAATAGACGTGCTTGCCGGCATTGATGGCCTGGGTCAGAAGGCCGGGCCGCGCCTGCGTGGTCGCGGCGTCGAAGAACATGGTGTCGTTCTTGTCGGCGAGCGCCGCATCGAGGTCGGTGGTCCAGCGCGTGATGTTGTAGCGCTTGGCGAGGGCTTCGACCTTGTCGGCGCTGCGGCCGACCAGGATCGGATCGGGCATCACGCGATCGCCGTTCTTCAGCCGAACGCCGCCCTGCTCGCGGATCGCGACGATCGAGCGGATCAGATGCTGGTTGAGCCCCATGCGGCCGGTGACGCCGTTCATGATGAGGCCGAGGCGTTGGGTGGTCATGCCAATTACTCCCAAGGTGATTTTGGCTGTTCGAGCGGGGCGAGCGCCGACCAGTCCGGATGGACCGTCGTCGCAAAGCCCGTTGTGGCGAGCGATCCCGTCAGGAGATCGCCGTTGTGAATGGAGAGCCGGATGCCCTGCCCGGCATCGGCATAGAGATCTGGATGTGCGGCCGCGAAGGCCGCAGCTTCAGCGGCGGGCGTCTCGCCGAAGCCATCGACATAGTGGTGACCGTTGCGCTCGGCATGGGTGACGCCGATGAAGGCCCCGAGTGCGAGATCCTGCTGCACGGCAAGACCGGCCTGGCAGGTCAGGTCCTCGCCGGTCACGAAGAACCGCGCGCCGTCCGCGCTCCATTTCGCCGCGCGCGTCGCGTTGACGATGGACTTGTAGAGGCCCTTGCAGGATTTCGAGGAAATGCCGCAATAGCCGAGCGCACGCGCCGCCGGGAAGGCATCGTAGGAATCGTCGGCCTCGTCGATGATGAAGCCGTGCGCGGCGAGCGAGCCGAGCGGCGACTGCCGCGTGATATCGCGCGGCATTGGCTGTTCGACATAGAGCAGCCGTGACGCGATCGACCGCAACGCGGCATCATGGTCGAGCCGGTCGGTCAGCGCATGCAGTGCCGAGAGATCGGCATACTGCTCGTTGGCGTCAAGCGTCACCTTGTAGTCACGCCGCAGCGTATCGAGCTCCTTGCCAATACGCGTCAACCGCGCTGCATCAGCCGCGAAATCCCCTGATAGCTTCAGCTTGAAGTAATTAGCACCGGCGTTCTCGCGCGCATCGGCAACACCGCCCTCACCTTCGACGGTATCGTCGAGGCCCACGGTGTGCCTGATGGCAACGCGCGGCAGCGGCTCTCGGCCCGCGAGAAACTGCGCGATATCCGTTTCCTTCAGGTCAGGAGAAAGTCGCGCATCGATGCCCGCGACGTTGCCGGCCATCCCGTCGAAGAAGTTGGTGTCCATGGCACGCAGCAGTGCGTCGAGGATCGCCTTGTCGATTTCCGCGGGGCCATAAGCCGCCGCAAGCGCCGGAATATTCTTTTTCGCGCAAGTCGCGACCTGCGCGCCGATGCACGAGGCATGCAGATCGAACGCCGTCAGAAATCCAGTCCGCGCCAGATAAAGGCCGCGCGCGATCTCGAGCGAGCGGCGCAGGCCGTCGACCGTCTGCGCCGGCGATAGCTCCGGTCGCTTGTCGAACCATTTGGGCACCAGCAACTCGGCGCTGGCGCCGACCGCCGTCCCCCTGCCCTCGACCTCGATCTCGACCCGCACGAACAGCTGCGGCGTCGCGTTGATGGTGATCGCGCCAAAGCGGAACGGCCGCGCAAAATGCACGGGACGTTCAAAGAACGCGATGTCTCGCAGCTTCAGGCGCGGCGCCATGACTTCAATCCAGCGAACCTTGCGAGAAAAAATGCTTGCGGATGCGTTGCACGAGCTCGGTGAAGACAGGATCGGCCATCACATCGAGCGACCGCGGGCGCGGCAGCGGCACGTCGTAGATCGCAGCGATCGCACCGGGACGCTCGGTCATGACCAGCACGCGGTCGGCGAGGAACACGGCCTCGGGAATCGAATGCGTGATCAGGAGCACCGTCTTCTTCGTCTCGCGCTGGATCCGCATCAGCTCAACATTCATGCGCTCGCGCGTCAACGCGTCGAGCGCGCCGAACGGCTCGTCCATCAGCATGATCTTGGGATCGTGCACCAGCGCACGGCAGATCGAAGCGCGCTGCTGCATACCGCCCGAGAGCTGCCAGGGCAGCTTCTTCTCGAAACCTTCGAGGCCGACCAACCTCAAGAGCGCCTTGGCGCGATCGAGATATTGTTGTCGTGGCAGCCGCTTCATGTCGATCGGCAGCATCACGTTCGCGAGGATGTTGCGCCAGGGCAGCAGCAGCGCGTTCTGGAACACGATGCCGACATTGCCGTGCGGCTTCGTGACCTTCTCACCCTCGACCAGGACCTCGCCTGATGTCGGCGGCAGCAACCCCGAGATCAGCTTGAGCAGCGTGGACTTGCCGCAGCCGCTTGGGCCGACCACGACGAAGAACTCGCCGTCGTTGATGTGGAAATCGAGCGGACGCAGCGACGGCACGTCGCCGTCGCGCGTCCGGTAGGTCTTCGACACGCCGGACAGTTTGATGCCCGACGCATCGCCGGCAGCCCGGTCGCTCACCAGTCTCAGATGCGCGGCCTGCTGCACGGTTTCACTCGCTACTGCGGCTTGCTTCACGATCCGCTCTTCGGCAGATAATCGTTGGTGTAGAAGGCCTTCGGGTTCTCCTTGGCCTTGGCATCCAGTCCGCCATATTCGACCATGAGATTGACGGAGTCCGTCATGTTCTGGTCGGTGACCTGGAACGGCCGCTTGCTCTTGGTCTCAGCGGTCCGGTAGAGCGGAATGGTCAGCTCAAAACCCTGCGTCAGGGTGTCGATCTTGCCGCCCTTGGGGTTGGCATCGAGAATCGATTGCGCCGCGGCCTTCGGCTCCTTCTCGGCAGCTTCGACCGCCTTGGTCGTCGCTGACATGAAGCGGCGAACGAGATCGGCATTGGCCTTCACATAATCGGAGTTGGCGATGATGCCCGAGGAGACCATGTTAATGCCGTAGTCGGCGAACTTGATCGGATAGACGTCCTTGCCGGTGGCATCCTTGATCTTCATCGACTGGTCCATGACGTAGCCGAGCAGCAGGTCGGCCTGGCCGTTGATGACGGCGTTGAGCTTGGTCTGGCCGTCGCCGGCGACCGTCTGGAAATCGCTCTCCTTCAGGCCGGTCTTCTTCAGGAATAGCGGCCAGATCTGGGTCATGGAGTCGGCCGGTGTGATCGCCACCGTCTTGCCCTTGATGTCCTCAGGCTTCCTGATGTTCTTGTCGGCAAAGCCCATGGCGGACATCGGGCTGGTCTGGAGCAGCACGCCGGTTGCGACGACAGGTGCGCCCTTGATCGCAGCGCGCATCATGGTGGGAACGTCGACATAGCCGAAGTCGGCGGTCTTGGCGGCGACAGCCTGCGTGGTCGCCGCCGAACCGCGGCCTTCTTGGATCTCGAGGTCGATGCCCTCGGCCGCGTAAATGCCCTTGGCCTTGCCGTAATAGAACGGCGCGTGCTCGCCATAGACGTACCAGTTCAGCATCAGAACGACCTTGTCGGCTGCCTGTGCCGGCATCGCCGCGAACACCATCAGCGCCGCCGAGACAGCTCCTATCCACCGCTTCATGTTTCTCTCCCTTGCCCTTGTTGCGTCGGCCGTTGATGGCCGTTCGTTGCCTTAGTTTTGTTACGAGGCGAAAATCACGTCTTCGCGCTGGCTGACATGCCAGGGAATGACCAGCTTCTCGATCCGGTCCACGATCCAGAACAGGATCACGCCGAGCAGCGCCAGGATCACGAGCGCTGCGAACATCGTCGGCAGGTCGAACGTGCCGATCGAGCGCTGCATCACGTAGCCGATGCCGGAATTGGAGCCGACGAACTCGCCGACGACGGCGCCGACCACGGCAAGCGTCACCGACACTTTGAGGCCGGAGAAGATCGCGGGCAGCGCATGCGGCAGGTTCACGGCGAGGAAAACCCGGAACCGGCTGCCCTGCATGGCGCGCGCGAGATCGACCATGTCAGGGTCGACCGACTTGAAGCCCTGCACGGCGGAAACGACCACGGGGAAGAAGCCGAGCAGGAACGCCGAAATCACTTTTGGAATGATGCCGAAGCCAAACCACACCACGAACAGCGGCGCGATCGCGATCTTCGGCACGGATTGCGAGAACACCAGCAGTGGATAGACATAGCTCTCCACTGTCTTCGACCCCGCGATCAGCATCGCAACGGGGATGCCGAACAGCGCCGACAGCAGGAAGCCGCAGACGGTCGCATAGGTGGTCGGCCAGGACTGGCGCAGCAGTTCCGGCCATTCGGTGCGCAGCACGGCGAGAACATCGCACGGCGCCGGGATCTGATAGGCGGGAATTTTGAACAGCCGGATCGCAAGATCCCAGGCGACGATGATGAAGACCAGGAACAAGAACGGCCGGACCCAGGCCGCGTTCAGCATCTTGGACACCGCACCTTGCGGCTTCAACTCACCCACGTCTCACTCCCGGCATTCTTCTTCGTTCGGGGGAGAAATTAACTCGTTGGATAAATACTGTCCAGAGCTTTCCCTGTGACGTTTTGTGCCGGTTCCTGGCCTCCTCTCGTGTCCCGGACGCGCTGCTGCGCTACGTCCGGGGCACGAGACCGCCTCACCCTCGGTGTCATTCCCCGCGAAGACGGGGAGTCCAGTACGCCGCGGCTTCTCGGTTCAATCTCAACCGTCTCTGGAATACTGGATTGCCCGCCTTCGCGGGCAATGACGGCGGAGATTGAGGAAACGACGGGCGATTAGTCCACCAACGCGCGGACTAGGCCGCTAAACCGTCTGCGCCACGGCTGTGCGCGACTTCGGCGACTTGGCGATCTCGAACAGCGCGGTCGATCGGCCCGTCAGCGCGGCCAGCACGAGGCCGACCATGTGCGAAAGCCGCTCGTCCTTCGCGTCCTTGGCCAGCAGATCGCGGCCGAAGATCACGCTCAACGTGGCCGAATTGGAGAGATAGAAGAAGCAAAGCCCCGCGATCGAGATATAGAGCTGCACGGGATCGACCGCGACCTGGAAATCGCCGCTGTCGACGCCGCGCCGCACCACGGTGCGGATCATCTCGACGAAGGGCGAGTGCATGGACTTGACCTTGGTCGAGCGCTTCAGGTGCTTTGCGCGCGCGAGGTTCTCGGTCTGGAGCAGCGACAGGAATTCCGGGTTGCGCAGGAAGTAGTTCCAGGTGAATTCGATCAGGCGCCGGATCGCTTCGGGCGGATCGAGATGCTCGAGATCCAGCCCCCGCTCCTCGCTGCGGATCTTGTCATAGGCGCCTTCGAGCACCGCGAGATAGAGCTCGTCCTTGTTGCCGACGTGGTAATAGAGCATGCGCTTGTTGGCGCCGGCCTTCGCCGCGATGCGGTCGACACGCGCGCCCGCGAGCCCGTGCGCCGAAAACTCCTGCTTGGCGGCTTCGAGAATGCGCAGCCGCATCCCCTCCGGATCGCGCTGCCATTTCAGAGTTCGCTTTGCCTTCGCCAAACCGGTTGCTCGCTGGGTGCTGTCATGACGCGTGTAACACGCGGGCGGGCGTTTGAGAACGATCTCGTGCCCCGGACGCAGCTTCGTAGGGTGGGCAAAGGCGCATTTGCGCCGTGCCCACGTCTTCTCATCAATTGGGCAAAGACGTGGGCACGCTCCGCTTTGCCCACCCTACGGGAGTCTTCGTCGCATCCGCACAACGACGCGGGAAGAGTACGGCCCCTTACTCCGCCGGCTTCGGCGAGCGCTCCAGCAGCACGGTCTGGATCCCGCAGGTGCCGTTCCGCACCGTCATGATCCGCGTGCCCGGCTTGCGGCCGTTGCGCACCTCGGTGACGTCGAGGCCAGCGGCGACCAGGCGGGCGCGCGTGGCGTCGATGTCGGCGACCCGCCAGCTCAGGCCCCAGAGACGATCATGCAGGGAATCCCCGCCCGCCACGGGGCGGCGCACCACTTCGACGATGAGGTCGCCGCAGCGGAAGAACATCAGCTGGCCCCAATCCTGGTGCGAGCGGTCCAGTGCGAGATCAAGGCCGAGCCGCGCGCCATAGAGCGCAGCGGCGCGGTCGGAATCCTCGGTGGTGACCACGACGTGGTCGAGCCCATCGATCGGCGCGATGTCGGTCGCAGCCGACAACGGCCGCTCCTCCGCGAGCTCGAGGAAGAACATGCGCACGCCGCGCGTCAATTCGGTGGCGGCACGCGTGCGTTTCCAGTGCAGGACTGCGCCGCTCGCGACGTCGCTGCTTTCGACCTCGGCGATCGGGTCCGGCCTCAGGGCCACCCGCTCCAGCCGCCTATGCATCTTGCCCATGTCTGCGACACGAAAGCACAGGCTGGCGAGCACGCCCTCGCGATCGTCGAGCAGCGCGCGGATCCGGTCCGCCGCAACGTTAAAGCCGCTCGGCGCCATCAGCTCGATCGTCATGTTCGCAAGCGTGAACAGCACGCGGTCGGCGCCCTCGCCGGAATTCTGCCAGGCCGGCGCGCGCCCGAGCAGCGTCTGATACGCCGCCTTGGCCGCACCGATATCCCTCACCAGGGCGACGACGTGATCGAGGCCGGTGATCATCATTCCCCCCTTGATCGACCTGGAACCATTCCGAAGGACGGCGTTTGTCCGGGCTTGGCATGGACCGGTGATGGTCGTATTCCGGCCCCATGCCGACCTCAAGCGCTCGGGCGGCAGATTTGCGAATAATTTCAGCGTCCCCAGAGCGGAACCGGTGTTAGAGTAAGCTCGCCGGCCGGGACCACCCAGCGCATCACGGACAACCAATGCAGGCTCTCTTTATCGGTCAGACCTATATCGACGTCGTCTTCATCACCGACCACATGCCGACCGGCGACGAAAAGCACGTGGCAACGGACTACGCGGTCTCCTTCGGCGGCAACGCGGTCACGGCGGCGTTCTGCTGCGCCAAGCTCGGCATCGTGCCCGACCTCATCGCCACGGCGGCCAATGACTGGCTGGGGCGGATGTTCCAGGACATGTGCGCGAAATACGCGATCTCGCTGCACGGGCGGAAGGTGAACCAGTCCTCGCTGTCCTTCATCATGCCCAAGGACGGCAAGCGCGCCATCGTCCGCTGCCGCGACGACGAGCACATCCATCCGTTCCCGATGCTCAATCTCGGCGGCTGCCGCGCCCTGCACATCGACGGCCATCAGCCCGATGCCGCGATCCACTATGCAAAGGTCTGCCGCGAGGCCGGAATCCTGACCTCGCTCGACGGCGGCGGCCTGCGCACCAACACGCATGAGCTGCTCGCATTCATCGACGTCGCCATCGTCGCCGAACGCCTGTGTGAGCAGATGGACCTGACGCCCGAGAAGATGCTCGACTACCTCAAGAGCCGCGGCTGCAAGATCGGCGGCGTCACCATGGGTGAGAAGGGTCTGCTCTGGTACAATGAAACGGGTGCGGTCGAGGTCATGCCGGCGATGCCGATCCCGCGCGAGCGCGTGATCGACACCAACGGCGCCGGCGACGTCTTCCACGGTGCCTATGTCTATTCGTACCTCGCACACCCCGGCAAAAGCTGGCGCGAGCATTTTGATTTTGCCCGCGCCGCCTCGACCTTCAAGATCCAGCGCCTCGGCAACGAGGCCGGGCTGCCGACCCTTGTGGACATCGCCAAAGTCAGGCACGAGTTCGAAGTCAGGGTCTAGGGTTTTGTAAGGGCATATCATGGGGCGCGTCTTTATCGCCGGCAGCATCAACATGGATGTGGTGGCGACCGCCGATCGCCACCCAAAAGTCGGCGAGACCGTCGCCGGCCGGCAGGTGCTGTATTTTCCCGGCGGCAAGGGCGCGAACCAGGCCGTCGCGGCGTCGCGACTCGGTACGAAGACCACGCTGATCGGCCGGCTTGGCAAGGATTCATTTGGCGCTGAGTTGCGGACGTTCCTCGGTGCACAGGGCATCGAGCTCGGCTCTGTTCGGGACGCCGACACGCATAGCGGCACCGCGATCATCACGGTCGCGGCCTCCGACAACACCATCGTCGTCATCCCCGGCAGCAATGCGCTGGTCGGCGCTGACGATGTCGCGGACGTTCCGCTGGCGAAGGGCGATGTGGCCGTCAGCCAGTTCGAGATTCCGCTGCCGACGATTGCCGCCTTCTTCCAGCGCGCCCGTAGCGCCGGCGCCACGACGCTGCTCAACCCGGCACCGGCGCAAAAGATGTCCGCCGAGCTGCTGGCGCTCGTCGACATCCTCGTGCTGAACGAGACCGAGCTCGGCTTCCTCGCGGGCGTGGAGCTTTCCGACGGCGACGAGGCCGCAAAAGTCATCGACGTCGCGCGGCAACTTCAGGCGCGCGAGGACCAGACCATCTGCGTGACGCTCGGCAAGCGGGGCGTGCTCGCGCTCGCCGGCCGCGAGGAATTCGCGGTGCCCGGCCGCGTGGTGAAAGCGGTCGACACCACCGGCGCCGGCGATTGCTTCGTCGGCGCGCTTGCGGCGCAGCTGGCGGAGGGTGTGTCTTTGCGTGCCGCGCTCGCCTTCGCCAACGCGGCCGCCTCGATCAGCGTGCAGCGGATGGGCGCTGGGCCGTCGATGCCGACGGCCGCGGAAGTCGCCGCGGTCTTGTAGATCGCGGCGCTTTCTTCACCTCGCCCCGAGAGCAGGCCGAGGGGAAGATCAGGCCAGCGCGCTCTTCAGGTCGAAGCCTTCGTCCGCGGCCTGCTCTGGCGTGATCGAGCGCTCCAGTCCGAACAGGCGGCGACCGAACATGTGGTCGCCGGCACGGTTGACCGACTCGATGCCGAGCAGTCTGTCGCCCTTGTAGCAGAACGCCGAGAACGCTTTCTTCGCGGGATCGCCGCGCAGCACGACGCGGTCATAGCCGGTGGTCAGCCCCGCCATCTGGAGCTTGTCGTCGCCCTGATCGCTCCAGAACCAGGGGTGACTGTCGTAGGCCTTGCGGTCGCCGGTCAGCCGCGCCGCGAGGCAGCGGGCGTGATCGGTGGCGTTCTGCACCGACTCCAGCCGCTGCGATCCGCCGAAGCGCGGACTGGCGAACAGCGCGCAGTCGCCGATCGCGGAGATGTCAGGATCGGACGTCGAGAGATATTCGTCGACGATGATGCCGGCGGCGACGGCAAGCCCCGCCTCCGCCGCAAGCTCGATGTTCGGCAGCACGCCGACACCGACCACGACGAGGTCGGCCGGCAGATGCCTTCCGTCGCTCAAGGAAACGCCGGTGACCTTGCCGCCCTCAGCCTCGATCGAGGTTGCCTGCACACCGAGGTGAATGCGGATGCCGGCCTCGCGATGCCGCGCCTGAAAATACTCCGAGACCTCCGCCGTCACCGCGCGCGCCATCACGCGCGGGGCGAGTTCGAGCACGTCGACCTCGAGCCCCTTGATCCGCGCGGTGGCCGCGAATTCCAGGCCGATGAAGCCGGCGCCGATGATCACCGCGCGCTTCTTCGACGGCATGATCTTCCGCAGCGCCTCGCTGTCGTCGAGGATGCGTAAGTATTTCACGTCGGGCAAATTCGCATTCGGCAAATCAAGCAGCCGGTTGCGCGCGCCCGTGGCCAGCACGAGGTGGCCGTAAGGCAGCGTCTCGCCGGATGCGAGATGCACCTTGTGGCCGGCGCGATCGATCGACACTGCGCGGCCTGCGATCAGCTCGATCTTCTGATCCTGGTAGAATTTCTCCGGCCGGAACATCAGGCTCTCCGGCCCGGCCGAGCCCTTGATATAGGCCTTGGACAGCGGCGGCCGCTGATAGGGCAGATGCGCCTCGTCGTTGATCAGGCAGACGCGGTCGGAAAAGCCCGCCTGACGCAGGGATGCCGCGACCTGATAGCCGCCATGGCCGGCACCGACAATGATCACCGGACCACCCGTCATTGGAACAGCCCATTTCCGGAGACACGAGCGTCACCCATGTCGTCTCCTCTCTCGCTGATATTGGCTTGGCTTGCCCAGGAGGAGCCGGCGCTCGTGTCCGTTCCTAAACGAAGGCGGCCCCATTTGAGCCCATCATTCCGTCCTGCGCAAGAGCGGCATGCGGGGATTGTCACCCCCGACCTTCTGCGATTTAGTTGCAGCAACGACCTCATGCCGGGGATATTCCAGATGCCAGCTCCCGTCTCCAAACCCGATGATCCCGCCCTGCTGCGGATCGACGGCCCGATCGCAACCATCACGCTCAACCGCCCCGCCGCGTTCAACTCGGTCAACCTTGCAATCGCGCAGAAGCTCGAACAGCTCGCGGCCTATCTCGAAGGCGCCGACGACATCAGGGTCGTCGTGCTCGAAGGAGAAGGCCGCGCCTTCTCGGCCGGCGGCGATCTGCAGACGATCGGCGCTGCGGCCGAAACCGGCACGGTCACGCCGGTCGTTGGCGAGCTGCTGAAGCACTATCACGCCTTCATTGAGATGATCCGGCGCATGCCGAAGATTTCGCTGTCCAGCGTGCACGGCTCGGCGGCCGGCGCCGGCATGGGCCTCGCCTTCGTCACCGATCTCTGCATCGCCGCGGAGGATGCCAAGTTCACGCCGGCCTATGCCAAGATCGGGGTGTCGCCGGACGGCGGCTCGACGGTCGGGATCGTCGGTACGGTCGGATCGCGCCGTGCGCTCCAGATCTTCCTGTCGGAGGACAATTTTACCGCGCAACAGGCCTATGAATGGGGCCTGGTTGCGAAGGTCGTCCCCGCCGCGGAGTTGAAGGCGGCCACGCGAAAACTCGCCGAGCGCCTGGCGCAGAATCCGCCGGCGGCGATCGCCGGCACCAAGTCGCTGGTCTACCAGGCCGCGACCACGCCGGTGAAGCAGCAGCTCGATGCCGAGGAGCACAAGATCATCATGGCGATGAATACGGAAGATTTCCGCGCCGCCGTGAAGAAATTCACGAGCAAGGGCAAGTGAGCGTGCCGGCACCGGCGCGCTCGTTCTGCGGCCTGCGCCACGGCGCGACCGACTGGAATAGGCAGGGGCTATTTCAGGGACGAACCGACAACCCGCTGAACGCGGACGGCCTTGCGCAGGCGCACGAGGCCGCGGACATGTTGCGCGGTACCGGCATCAGCCGAATTGTCGCGAGCCCGCTGGTGCGCGCGGCCCGAACGGCCGAGATCATCGCAGACGCCATCTCGGTGCCGCTCTCGATCGATGACGGCGTCATCGAGTTCGATTTCGGAAGCTTTGAGGGCCTCCCTGTCCGCGACCTCATGATCAAGCACGGCGTCAATTCGGCGACGGGCCTCGTCTCGATCCTGCCCGCCGACGGCGAAAACTGGGACGCCATGACCGAACGGTCGCTGGCTTGCGTCTCCGCATGGCTCGACCGTCATCCTGACGACGACTTCCTGTTCGTCTGCCACGACGCGGTGATGCAGGGAATGGCGAAATCGCTCGCCGGCAGCTATTTCAAGAACAGCCACGGCACGCCGTTTCGCTACCTCCGTGAAGGCGAGCAATGGCGCGTCGAGCAGCTCGTCACTTAGGACAGATGTAGCCTGTCCCCGCCGGCGACTTGAAGCAGCCGACCGATTCCGGCAGCACTTTCTGCGGCAGCCACAGCACCACGCTCGGGAAATAGATCGCGAACGCGATCGTGGCCAGGAACACCACATAGATCGGCAAGGCGGCGCGTAAGGCCTTGGCAAAACTGATGCCGACGAATTTCGAGGCCATCAGCAGCACCAGGCCGTATGGCGGCGTGATCAGGCCAAAGGCGAGCGTGGCGATCAGCACCACGCCCATATGCACGGCGTTGATGTCGCCGGCCTCGGTCAGCGCGTTGACCAGCGGCATGAAGATGATGATGGTCGGCACTGGCTCGATGAAGTCACCGACCACAGTGAAGAGCAGCACCATCAGCAGCATGATCAGATGCGGATCGTTGCCGGCAATCGAGGTGATCATGTCGGCGATGTAACTCGCACCGCGTAAGTAAGCGAGCATCCAGCCGAAGGCATTGGCAGCGCCGATCGTGATCAGCGGCAGCGAGAAGATCAGGCCTGCAAGGCAGAAATCATATGGGATCTTTTTGATATGACCGCGGTTCAGCGCGGGGATCACGACGACGACAATCCAGACCACCGCAACGACGCCGGCTTCCGTCGGCGTGAACCAGCCGGTGAGGATGCCGCCGAGCAAAATGACAGGGATCATCAGCGGCAGGGCGGCGTCACCCGCGGCGAACACCACCTGCCGCAGCGGCGCGCGGGGCTTGCGCAAGCCGGAGGGGCCGAAGAAGTAGCAATAGATCATCAACCCGAAGCCGATCATCAGCCCGGGCACCACCCCCGCCATGAACAGGCCGGCGATCGAGACGTTGCCGACCGCGCCATAGACCACCGCCGTGATGCTCGGCGGCACCAGCGCCGCGATGGTCGAGGCAGACGCGATGATCGCCGCAATGAAGGCGGGCTCGTAGCCCTCGCGTTTCATCGGGCCGCCCAGCGCACGGCTCATCACGGCGACGTCGGCAGTGGTCGAGCCCGACATTTCCGAGAAGAACATGCTGAAGACAACGACGACTTGCGACAGCCCGCCCCTGATGTGCCCGACCAGCGACACTGACAGGTTCGCGATCCGCACTACCACGTTCGCCGAGCTCATGAGCTCGCCGACCAGCAGGAAGAACGGGATCGCGAGAAGCGCTTCGGAATCGACGCCGTCGAAGATCTTCTGGATGATCGCGGCCAGCGAGACATCGGAGAGGAGCGCACCAATGAAGACGCCGGCCATCAGCGAGAACGGCACGGGCACGCCGAGATAGCCGAACGACAGGAAGCAGATCGACATCAACGCCAGGACAACGGGTGCGCTCACGGTTGCGCCCTCATCTGCACGTCCGTGATGACGGGCGCTCCGTCCTCTTCGGGCGGCTCGCGATGGTCGAAGCCGTTGCGCAAGCCGTTGACGAGCTGCTCGATGGTGAACAGTCCGATCAGCACGCCGGACAGCGGGATGATCGCATAGAGCGAGGCGATCGGAGTGCCCGACGGCAGGCGAAAACTGCCGAAGCCGCGGAGATAGTTCTGATAGCCGTACCAGACCAGGCAGAAGGCGACGCCGAGCACGACGAGACGAATGATCACTTCGACGATCAGCCGCGCCGTGCCGTGCATCGCTTCGGAGATCGCGGTGAGATAGAGGTGATCGTTGCGCCGGGTCGCGACCGCGGTCCCGACGAAGATCGCATAGATGAACAGCGTCGAGGTGACTTCCTGAAGCCACAGCCAGGGATGGCCGATGGTGCGTGTGACGATGTCGGCGGTGACCGACAGGGAGAAGCCGAAGCAGAGCACGCCGCACAGAACCATCAGCGCAAGCTCGAGCCAGTCGAGCCAGCGCCACTTGAGGTGACGCTGGCGTTGAACGAGCAGTTTGTCGGCGATGGGCATTGTTGCTCCCGGCTGCAGCTTTCCGTCATGGTCGGGCTTGTCCCGGCCATCCACGCACTTGGTGCGGGCTCGAAGGAAGAACGTAGATGCCCGGGACATCTGGCGCGAAGGCGCGCTTCGCGCTTCTGCCCGGGCATGACGACTTTGCTGGAACTAGTTCACCGACCGGATCAAATTCTTGATCTTCTCGGCATGCGGGCCGAGCTCCTTGGCGAGCTTGTCGAGATAGGGATCGGCGATCGCCGTGAAGCTCTTCTTGTCGACGTTGTCGACGATCTTCACGCCCATCTTCTTCAGCTTGTCGGCCGCCGTGCGCTCGAGGTCGAACGCCTTCTGCGGCTCTTTCGTGCTGACCTCGTTGGCCGCCGCCTGCACCCACCCCTTCTGCTCCGCCGACAGGCTCTGCCAGAGCTTGTCGGAGACGAACACCAGCGCGTTGTTGGCCTCGTGCTCGGTGATGTTGAGGACCGGGGCGACCTCGTAGTGCTTGTTGACGAGGTAGACATTGATGCTGTTCTCGGCGACGTCGACGACGCCGGTTTGCAAGCTCGTGTAGACGCTGCCGAACGGCATGTGCACGGTCTGGGCGCCGTAGGCCGGGAACATCATGTCCTCGGTCGCGGTCGCCTGGACGCGGATCTTCAGCCCCTTGACGTCGCCGACATTGTGGATCTCCTTCTTGGAGTACATATGGCGCACACCCTGCGAACCGGTCGCAATCACGTGCAGGCCCTGCGTGGTCTCATCGATCATGGTCTTGAGCGCTTCGAACACGCGGGGATCGGCCAGCCCCTTGACCACGTGGTTCTCGTCGCGGAACAGGAAGTGCAGCGACATCACGCCGGCCTGCGGCGAGATCGTCGCGGTGTTGGCCGAGGAGATGATGGCGAATTCGATGTCGCCGGCCTTCACGAGCTGGAGCACCTGCGGCTCCTGCCCGAGCTGCGCGCCCGGATACTGGTCGATGATCATGGTGCCCTTGCTCAATTCCTTGAGCTTTTCGGCAAAGAGGTCGCCCGCGATGGAATAGCCGGTGTTGCGCGGCTGATCGTAGGCAAAGCGATAATGCTTCACCTCCTGTGCCCCGGCCCCGGTGACGAAAAGTACGGCGGCCATGGCCACCAACCCACGCATGGATCGTGCAATCATCGTTTCCCCCTGTTTTATCGCCCGCCGCTTGTGCGGTCTGAGCGCTCGTTCGGGTGGTTCGTCACCCCTTCTCAGTCTGCTTCCCAGTCCTCTGCATGAAATCGAAGTCGCAGCCCTCGTCGGCCTGCATGATGGTCTCGTTGAACAGCCAGGCATAGCCGCGCCGCGCCTCGTCGGGTGCTGCGGCCGGCTTCAATGCGGCGCGCCGACGCTCCAGCTCGGCGGCATCGACCAGCAGCTCGATGCTGCGCTTGGCAACATCCAGTCGGATCATGTCGCCGTTCTTCACCAGCGCGAGCGGTCCGCCGACGGCGGATTCCGGCGTGATGTGAAGCACGATGGTGCCGAACGCGGTGCCGCTCATGCGCGCGTCCGAAATGCGCACCATATCCTTGGTGCCGCCGCGCGCGAGCTTCTTCGGGATCGGCAGATAACCCGCCTCCGGCATGCCGGGCGCGCCCTTGGGGCCCGCGTTGCGCAGCACCAGCACGTCGTCGGAGTTCACGTCGAGATCGGGATGGTCGACCCGCAAGGTCATGTCCTCGACGGATTCGAACACCACAGCGCGCCCGGTGTGCTGCAACAGCTTGGGGCTCGCGGCCGACTGCTTGATGACGGCACCGCGCGGGGCGAGATTGCCGTGCAGGACGGCAAGGCCGCCTTCCTTCTTGATCGGATTGTCGCGCGGACGGATCGCATCCTGGCCAGGCACGTCCTCCGCATTCGCGACGACATCGCGCAGCGTCTGGCCGCTGATGGTTTTCGCGTCGAGATCGACGAGATCGCCGAGTTGCGCCAGCAATTTCGGCACACCACCGGCGTGGTGGAAATGCTCCATGTAGTGTTCGCCCGACGGCTTGAGGTCGACCAGCACCGGCACTTCGCGGCCAATCTGGTCGAACACTTCGAGATCGAGGCGGTGGGGCGAGCGGTGCGCCATCGCCGTCAGATGGATCAGGCCGTTGGTCGAGCCGCCGATCGCCTGGAGCACGACCTGCGCATTCCGAAACGACGCCGGCGTCAGCAATTCGCTCGGCTTCGGCCCCTTGGTCTTGGCCATCTCGGCGGCAACCCTGCCGCTCGCTTCGGCCAGGCGAAAGCGTTCGGCATGCGGCGCGGGAATCGTCGCGCTCATCGGCAGCGAGAGACCCATGGCTTCGATCATGCAGGCCATGGTCGAGGCCGTGCCCATCACCATGCAGGTGCCGACCGACGGCGCGAGGCGGCCATTGACCGCTTCGATCTCCGCATCGTCCATTTCGCCGGCGCGATATTTGCCCCAGAGACGGCGGCAGTCGGTGCAGGCACCGAGCACCTCGCCCTTGTGATGGCCGACCACCATGGGACCGACGGGAATGACCACGGTCGGCAAATCGGCGCTGATCGCCGCCATGACCTGCGCGGGAAGGGTCTTGTCACAGCCGCCGATCACGATCACCGAATCCATCGGCTGCGCGCGGATCATCTCCTCGGTGTCCATCGCCATCAGGTTGCGCAGATACATCGAGGTCGGATGCGCAAAGCTCTCGGCGATCGAGATGGTCGGAAACACGAACGGCATCGCGCCCGACAGCATCACGCCGCGCTTGGCGGCCTCGATGATCTGGGGGACGTTGCCGTGGCAGGGATTGTAGTCGCTATAGGTGTTGGTAATGCCGACGATCGGGCGCTCCAGCGCGTCGTCGGAATAGCCCATGGCCTTGATGAACGCCTTGCGCAGGAACAGCGAGAAGCCGGCATCGCCATAGCTCGTCAGACCCTTGCGCAAACCACTCGTCATCATACCGCTCCTTCTCGCTTGCCATTGTGCTACAGCCTGCCCCCTGATTGTCAATAAGATTGGGCCAGATCGTCGCGCTTTCTGGCCCAGACACCGCCTTCCGACACAAATTATTGACAATCCGGATTCTCCCTGCTCCACAAGGCGGACCGGCATAAGCCGGAGGCTGAGGGCATGTCCGACATCCGCACCGAAGACGCCATGCCGGTCCGGCGCGACGATCCGGACGACGTCGTCGCGCGGCTGGAAGAGGACATCATCTTCGGCCGCCTGCCGCCGGGCGCGCGCCTGACCGAAGACGCGCTGATGTCGCGCTACGGCACCTCCCGGCACTTCGTGCGGCAGGCCTTGGTGGATGCCGAGCGCCGCGGCATCGTCCGCCGCGAGAAGAACGTCGGCGCCACCGTGCGGTTCTACTCGGCCGAGGAAGTCCGGCAGATCTACGAGGTGCGCGAGATGCTGACCCGGCAGGCCGCGCTGATGATCCCCCTGCCCGCGCCGCAAGGCCTGATCGACGAACTGACCGCACTGCAGCGGCAATATTGCGCGAAGGCCGATGTGCAGGATCTGCGCGGCATCCACGAGGCCAACGATGCCTTCCACCTCGCGCTGTTTTCGGCCTGCGGCAATCCCTATCTGGTCCGCTCGCTCCAGGACTACATGAACCTGACGCTGCCGATGCGCGCCAAGAACCTCGCCGACCGCGATGGCCTTGCGCAATCGCGGCGCCAGCACGAGCTGATGATCGAGCTGTTGAAGGGCCGCGACAGCTGGGCGCTGGCGCAGCTGTGCGTCGACCACATGCAGTTCAGCAAGTCGGATTATCTGGCAAGGATTGCGGGGGAAGAGGCACGGCGGTAGGGCTTCACTTCGACGTCTCAGGAACTCGCGACCGGCCGGCGCGCGACGAGGACTGTGCCGATGCATTGCAGCACGATTTCACGCTTTTGATTGCGGAGATGAATCTGGTTGCGGACGACACCCCTGTCGGAATGCGACTTGGTTTCGCGCTTCTCTAGGATCGTCACCTCAAGACCAAGCTCGTCTCCCGGGCGCACCGGCGCGGGCAACCTGAGTTCATCAAAACCGAGCCCGGCCAGGACACGAAGCGAAAAGGGGTGTGTCTTGCTCAACAACGAAATGAGGATCGCGAAGGTGTGAGCACTTGATGCCGTCAGCCCCGCAAAGACCGAGCGCGCGGCAGCTTCCTCATCGACATGAAAGGGCTGCGGGTCGAACTTCCTGGCAAACTCGATGATTTCGTCCCTCGATACCTGATACGGGCCCGCTGTCCGCAATTTGCCGACCTCAGCCTCGTCGAAATACAGGATGACCATCAACGTCTCCCAAGTGCCGGCTGGATGTGATGAAACCTTAGCCGCCCTGCCGCTCAAAGTCAGCGGATCGACGCTGCCGCTCTGCTTGGTCGGACGTGAGATGAACCCGTAGGATGGGCAGAACTCTTGCGAAACCCATCGCCTCAGTCTTTCTCTTTCGGGTTCAACTGCCGAGTAGCCCTCGAATGTTCAGTATCGCTTCAGCAGGCCGCGATCCACGCTGGCATCACCATAGTCGGCGCAAGCCCCTTTAGGATCCTTGATCAATTCCGCCAGGACGCGCTTGATCGTCTTGCTGGCCGCCTCGAACACCTCGGGACGAAACCTGCCGGGATCGTAGCTCTCGCCATCGTGGGCCTTTATCGCCGCGGAAAAGGTGTCGATCATGGCCATCGCCGCCTCAGGGCTACCGAGAAGCCGGGCGCCGAGCTGAACGCCGCCGGCGCCGTCGACTTCGTAACCGTCGCATCGCTGCTCAAGCACCACCGATGCGGTGACGAGCTGGTCGAGAAACGTCGCCTCGGCGTCGCTGAGCGTTGCGGCTTGCAATGGTCCTGTCACGATCATCGCGAGCATCGCGACGGCTGATAGCGTGATTTTCAAGCGCGCCCCTGACGACCCATGACAAGGCCGTACAGGAAGAGGAGGATGATGGCTCCGACCACGCTGCCGATGAAGCCGGCGGCCTCTCCGAAATGATACCAGCCCACGGCTTGACCGAGCCAGGTCGCGACGAACGCGCCGACGATTCCCAAGACCGTCGTCAGGATGAACCCCGTGGGCTCGGACTTGTCGCCGGGCATGATGAATTTCGCGACCACGCCGACGATAAATCCAATGATGATCGTCCAAAGGATACCCATGTCCATCGCTCCATTCGGTCGGTTTGCACATCAACGTCTGAAGGAATGCGTGATCACTTGATGGCCAGACGATCCCGGGAACGACGTTGATCTAGATCAATGGGTGGAAGCGGCCGGGCCGAAAGCTGGCGCCTGCTCTCTCTTGCGCGGGAAGGCGCTCAATGCGCTCCGCAACGCGAAGCGGATCAATGCATGGCGATCATTGGCGAGATCACGCACACCACGACCTACCGCTATGCAAAGCCGGTGACGTTCGGCACGCACCGGGCGATGTTCCTGCCGCGGCGCGGCGCCGCGACCCGGCTGCTTCGCTGGTCCGCTGCTACCAGCCTGCCGTCAAAGGTGCATTGGGTCACCGACTCCCGCTCCAATGCCGTCACGGTGATGGACTTCAGCGAACCCGGCAGCGAGCTGACATTCACGTTCAGGGTTCGTGGCGTCTATTTCGGCATCAAGGGCCTGGAGACATTTCCGCTGGAGCCCCGGGCCGAGGAGGTCCCCGTGCAGTACACCCCGGACGAATGGACCGACCTTGCCGGTTACCTGCGCCCGCATGCCGACGATGCAGACGGCAGTCATGCGGCGTGGACCAAGAGCTTCGTTGCCGGCGATCAGGATCGGACCGCCGACGTGCTGCGCCGAATGCTCGGCAAGTTTCGCAGCGACTTCAACTATCGCGGCAGAGATGCCGAAGGCACACAGTCACCCGGCGAAACGCTGCGCACGAAATCGGGCACCTGCCGGGACTTCGCCTGGCTGATGATCGAGACGTTGCGCCGGCTCGGCTTCGCCGCTCGCTTCGTCAGCGGTTATCTCTATGATGCGGCGCTCGATGGCGGTGCCGTGGGCATGACCGGCTCCGGCGCGACCCACGCATGGGTGCAGGTATTCCTGCCCGGTGCCGGCTGGCTGGATTACGATCCAACCAACAGTCTGAGCGCCGGCTTCGACCTCATTCCGGTGGCCATTGCGCGGCATCCGGGCCAGGCCGTGCCGCTGACTGGGTCATGGTTCGGCGATCCCGGCGACTATTTGGGCATGTCGATCAATGTCGCCGTCAACAAGATTGGCGAAATGCTCGATCCTTCGGAAGCGTAGGCTACCGAGATAGGCGCGGCGGTCGCTGACCATGGCATTTTATCGCAACAGTACGAAGGGACATGGGCCGCTCGACGCCGTCGCCGTCCCATTCGAGGCCCTGAAGGGCAGGATCCGGCAACTTTACGAAGGCGACACGTTCGGCTGCATAAAATTCCGATACGCCCTGCTTGCGCTCGACATCGTCACGGTTCTGTTCATCATCGCGACCTCGTTCCTGCCTCGCAACAGGGCCGTCGAGTCGCTCGATGTCGTGTTCGGCGTCCTGATCCTTGCGGACTTCGCCGCACGGATGATCATCAGCCGTCAGCCGCTGCACGACCTGGCGCGGCTTTCGACCTGGACCGACATCGTCGTCATCATCTCGTTCCTTGCGCCGCTCGCCGGAGAGGCCGGCGGCTTCTTGCGCGCATTTCGAACATTGCGGCTGCTGCGCGACTACCAGATGGTGGCGCGCCTCCGGGTCGACAGCCCCTTCTTCCGCCGAAACGAGGAAGTCGTTTTTGCCGTCGTGAACCTCGGCGTGTTCATTTTCGTAATGACCGGGATCGTCTACGAGACGCAGAAGTCTCACAATCATCAGATCGCCAACTATGCCGACGCGCTCTACTTCACGGTCACCGCACTGACCACGACCGGCTTCGGCGACATCACCTTGCCCGGGACCGTCGGCCGCCTGATCACCGTCGTCATCATGATCTTTGGCGTGACCCTTTTCCTGAATCTCGCCAAGGCACTGCTCGCGCCCTCCAAGGTACGCTTCCCCTGTCCGGTTTGCGCCCTGCAGCGCCACGATGTCGACGCGGTGCATTGCAAAGCGTGTGGCACCGTATTGAACATTCCCGATGAAGGCATGGACTAGGCTGCAAGCCGGCGCGAGTGCCGCGGAGAGGCCCCCTCACCTCATAACTGGGGAGAGGGGGCATGGCATATCAGCGCTTATTCCAATCAATGATCCGGCTCGCATCGCCGTCGAACTCGTTGCTGCAGAACGCGCCGCCCTGGTAGTGGTCGCCGACCGGATCCGGCTTCAGCTTGGCCTGCTCGGCCATCGCGTGCTCGCGGAAATCCTCGGCGCGGCCGGTGGGGCGATAGCCGAATTCGTAGGCGCGGTGGTTGTCCCACCAGGCGCGCTCGTTGAGGGAGGCGCCGTAGAAGACCTCGAAATGGATGTCGGGATGTTCGAGCCCGATGCGGCAGAGCTGCACGAGGTCGTCGGGCTTCAGCCAGATCGAGAGCCGGCGCTGGTCGAGCGGCATGTCGCCGAAATTGCCGATGCGCAGGCAGGTCACCTTCAGGCCATGCTTGTCGGCGTAGAGCGCGCCGACGGCCTCGCCGAACACCTTGCTGACGCCATAACGACCGTCGGGGCGCGGGGTGACGTCGGTCCCGATCTTGTGGTGGCGGGGATAGAAGCCGACGGCGTGGTTGGACGAGGCGAACACCACGCGCTTGACGCCCTTGCGGTAAGCGGCCTCGAACAAATTGTAGCCGCCGATGATGTTGGCCTGGAGGATTTGGTCCCAGGTGCCTTCGACCGAATAGCCGCCGAAATGGATGATGCCGTCGACGCCCTCGCAGATCGCCTCGCACTGCGCGAGATCGGCGAGATCCGCCGCCTTGAATTGTTCGTTCGCGCCGAGATCGGCGGGCGGATTGATGTCGGAGAGCAGGAGATCCGGATAGGTCGGCGGCAGCAGCTTTCGCAGGCTCGTGCCGATTCCGCCCGAAGCTCCCGTCATCAAAATACGCGGCATGTCTTCCCTCGCCTGTGGTGACCGATTTGCGGCCGTAGATAACTGATGCTAGCAGACTTGGACAGAGGGAACGCAACAAAGAGACCTGCACATGAACGATGCATCGTCCCACGCTCAAGGCTGGCGGCCGGCGACCTATTACCCCGATCCGGCGATAAAAGCACTGGACCCCCGCTTCGAAAAATACTGGCTGAAGCTGTCGGCAGTGGAGCGGCTGGCGACCGGCCTGCGCTGGGCCGAGGGTCCCGTGTGGTTCGGCGACGGCCGCTATCTCTTGTGCAGCGACATCCCGAACCAGCGCATCATTAAGTGGGAGGAGGAGACCGGAACCGTCTCGGTCTTCCGAAAGCCCTCGAATTTCGCCAACGGCAACACCAGGGATCGTCAGGGCCGGCTCGTCACCTGCGAGCATGGCGGCCGCCGCGTGGTGCGCACCGAATATGACGGCAGCATCACCGTGCTGATGGATTCGTTCGGCGGCAAGCCGCTGAACTCGCCGAACGACGTCGTGGTGAAGTCCGACGGCTCGATCTGGTTCACCGATCCGACCTTCGGCCTGCTTGGCAATTACGAGGGCTACAAGGCGGAGCCCGAGATCGAGCCCAACGTCTATCGGCTCGATCCCGCGACCGGCAAGGCGACCATCGTCGCCGAGGGCGTGCTCGGTCCCAACGGGCTGTGCTTCTCGCCCGACGAGACGATTCTGTATGTCGTGGAATCGCGCGGCGTGCCGAACCGAAAGATCCTCGCCTATGACGTCTCGCCCGACGGCACCACGATCTCCAACAAGCGCGTGCACATCGACGCGGGCCCGGGCACGCCCGACGGCATGCGCTGCGACATCGACGGCAATCTCTGGTGCGGCTGGGGCATGGGCGATCCCGAGCTCGACGGCGTCGTCGTGTTCGCGCCCGACGGCGTCATGATCGGCCGCATCTCGCTGCCCGAGCGCTGCGCCAATCTCTGCTTCGGCGGCGTCAAGCGCAACCGCCTGTTCATGGCGGCAAGCCAATCGATCTACGCGCTGTATGTAAACACGCAGGGCGCGGTCGGGGGATAGGCGTTCCGCAGAGACGGTCTCGTAGGGTGGGCAAAGCGAAAGCGTGCCCACCGCTTCTTGTTCGTCGCGGAATGGTGGGCACGTCGCTACGCTCCTTTGCCCACCCTACGAATTCCCGCGTTGCAGACACGTCGACAAAACAAAAACGCCGGAGCGGTTTCCCGCTCCGGCGTCATGTTGGTTCTCGACGTAAGCTTACGCCGCGTTGAAGCCCGCAACGGCCTTCACTTCGAGGAAGTCCTCGAGGCCGTACTTGCCCCACTCGCGGCCGTTGCCCGACTGCTTGTAGCCGCCGAACGGCGCGGTGCGGTCGTTGGGCACGCCCTGGAGGTTGACGTTGCCGGCGCGGATCTGGCGACCCACGCGCTTGGCGTCCTCAACCGAAGCGCCCGAGACGTAACCCGCGAGACCATAGGGCGTGTCGTTGGCGATGTGCACGGCTTCGGCTTCGTCCTTGGCGCCGATGATGGTGAGCACCGGTCCGAAGATTTCTTCACGGGCGATCGTCATGTCAGGGGTGACGTCGGCGAAGATGGTCGGACGGACGTAGAAGCCCTTGTTGACGCCTTCGGGCAGGCCCGGACCACCGGCGACGAGCGTTGCGCCCTCGTCGATGCCCTTCTTGATGAGGCCCTGGATCTTGTCCCACTGGCCGCGGTTGACGACCGGACCAATGGTAGTGCCTTCAGCGCGGGGATCACCGGCCTTGGTCTTGTCGGCGACGGCCTTCGCGATCGCGGCGACGTCCTTCATCTTCGACAGCGGCACGATCATGCGCGATGGCGCGTTGCAGGACTGGCCGGAGTTGTTGAACATGTGCATCACGCCGCCGGTCACCGCCTTCTGCAGGTCGGCACCTTCGAGGATGACGTTCGGCGACTTGCCGCCGAGCTCCTGGCTGACGCGCTTCACGGTCGGCGCCGCGCGCTTGGCCACGTCGATGCCGGCACGGGTCGAGCCGGTGAACGAGATCATGTCGATATCAGGATGCTCGCTCATGGCGGCGCCGACCTCGGGGCCGAGGCCGTTGACGAGGTTGAACACGCCCTTCGGCACGCCGGCTTCGTGGAGGATTTCCGCGAAGATCAAAGCCGAGGTCGGGGTGAACTCCGACGGCTTCAGGATCATGGTGCAGCCGGCGGCAAGCGCAGGCGCAACCTTGCAGGCGATCTGGTTCAGCGGCCAGTTCCAGGGCGTGATCATGCCGACCACGCCGATCGGCTCGCGCAGCACCATGGCGGTGCCGACCGGTTCCTCGAAATGGTAGTTCTTGAGCACGTCGAGCGTGGTCATGAGGTGGCCAAGGCCGGCGCCGGCCTGGAGCTTCTCCGCCATCGGCAGCGGCGCGCCCATCTCGTCGGAGACGGCGGCACCGATCTCCTTGAGGCGGCCCTTGTAGATCTCGATGACTTTCGTGAGCAGCGCGACGCGCTCCTCGCGGCTGGTCTGGGAGAAGGTTGCAAAGGCGCGCTTGGCAGCAGTGACAGCCTTGTCGACGTCAGCCTTGGAGCCCAGCGCAACCTCGTACATCGCCTCTTCCGTCGCGGGATTGACCACGGCGGTGGACTTCTTGACGGCGGGATCGACCCAGGCGCCGTCGATGTAGAATTGCATGCGATTGACCATCGTTAACCTCTTCTTGGGGCTTGGAGGGGGCGTTTCGGCAGGCATCCTTGCACGAAAGCGCCGGCAATTGAACCCGCCATATGCGGGGCCAGCGTTGCGGCGGACGGGGGATATATGAGCCGATGACGGGAACGAGGCAAGGCTCCCTCAGGTGTCATTCCGGGACGCGCCACTTGGCGCGGGCCCGGAATCCATAACCACGATCGGGAGTATGGCTTCCGGGCTCGACGCTACGCGTCGCCCCGGAATGACAGGGCAGTTACCTCAACTACACCGCCATCTTCCGATGCAGCACCGGCGCGCCGGTGGTGAGGCTTTCGGCCGCATCGATGATGGCGTTCGCATCGATGCCGTAATGGCGGTAGAGGTCCGCGATCGTGCCGGTCTGGCCGAACTGCTCGACGCCAAGCGCCTCGACGCGATGACCGCGGACGCTGCCGAGCCAGCCGAGCGCGGAGGGATGGCCGTCGATCACGGTCACGATGCCGCAGTCGCGCGGCAGCGGCGCGAGCAGCTTTTCGATGTGGCTGAGATGCTGCACACCCCGCCGATCGCGCCGCAATTTCCGCGCAGCGGTCCAACCCGCATGCAGGCGATCCGCCGAGGTGATCGCGAGCAGACCGATGTCACGGCGGCTCTCGCCGATGAAGCCGGTCGCCTCGATCGCTTCGGGCGCGACCGCGCCGGTATAGGCGATCACGAGCTCGGCATTGGGTCCCGGCTTGCGCAGCCAGTAGGCTCCGTCGGTGATGCCCTGCGCAAGCTCCGGCGTCATGATCCGCTGCGCCTGCTCGATGCTGCGCGTCGAGAGCCGCAAATAGACCGAGCCGCCCTCGCCCGGATCGCGCTGCATGTGATTGAAGCCCCAAGCCATGATCACGGCGAGCTCGTCGACGAAAGCCGGCTCGAACGAGGCGAGCCCGTCCTGCGCCATGCCGATCAACGGCGTCGCGATCGACTGGTGCGCACCGCCTTCCGGCGCCAGCGTGATGCCCGAGGGCGTCGCTGCCACCATGAAGCGCGCATCCTGGTAGCAGGCGTAGTTCAGCGCATCGAGGCCGCGCTCGATGAAGGGATCGTAGAGCGTGCCGACCGGCAAGAGCCGTTCGCCATTGATCTGGTGCGAGAGGCCCAGCGCCGAGAGCATGATGAACAGGTTCATCTCGGCGATGCCGAGCTCGAGATGCTGCCCCTTGGGTGAGAAGTCCCAATTGAACGTGGAGGGAATTTTCTCGCTGCGGAATAAGTCCGCCTTCTCGCCGCGCGCGAACAGGCCGCGCCGGTTCACCCACGGACCGAGATTGGTCGAGACTGTGACGTCGGGCGAGGTCGTGACGATGCGCCTGGCCAGTTCGCTGTCGCCGCGCGCGATCTCGTTCAGCACGAGGCCAAAGCCTTGCTGGGTCGACATCTGAGGCGACGGCTTGAACGCCAGCTGCTGGGGCACCTCGATAACAGGCGCGGTCAGCCGACGGCCGTCCTGGTTGAACGGCACGCGCGCAAGGAAGGCGTCGAGCTCGGCGGGGGCTAGCGCGAGGCCCTCGTACTTGTCCCATTCGTGGCCCGCACGAATGTTCTGGCTCTCGCGATATTTCTCCATCTGCGTGACCGTCATCAGGCCGGCGTGGTTGTCCTTATGGCCCTGGAACGGCAGGCCGACGCCCTTGATGGTGTAGGCGATGAAGCAGACCGGGCGGTCGTGATCGATCGACTCGAACGCCTCCAGCATGCTCGCCATGTCGTGGCCGCCGAGGTTCGACATCAGCGCCAGCAGCTCCTCGTCGCTGCGCCTGTCGATCAACTTGGTGATCGGGCCCTGGTCGCCGATCTCATCGTGCAGATGCTTGCGGAAGGCGGCACCGCCCTGGAAGCACAGCGCCGCGTAGAGCGCGTTCGGGCAATTGTCGATCCAGCGCTTCAACGCCTCGCCGCCGGGCTCGGCGAAGGCCTCGCGCATCAGGCGGCCATATTTCACGATCACCACGTCCCAGCCGAAATTGCGGAACATGGTCTCGAACTTTTCCCAGAGCCCCTCGCGCACGACGGCGTCGAGCGACTGCCTGTTATAGTCGACCACCCACCAGGTGTTGCGCAGGCCGTGCTTCCAGCCTTCGGCGAGCGCCTCGAAAATGTTGCCCTCGTCCATCTCGGCATCGCCGACCAGCGCAATCATCCGCCCTTCGCGGCGATCCTTCATCCAGCCATGCGCCTTGACGTAGTCCTGCACCAGCGATGCGAACAGCGTCTGCGCGACGCCGAGGCCGACCGACCCGGTCGAGAAATCGACGTCGTCGACATCCTTGGTGCGCGAGGGATAGGACTGCGCGCCCTTGAACCCGCGAAAGTTCTCCAGCTTCTCGCGCGTCTGCCGGCCGAACAGATACTGGATGGCGTGGAACACCGGGCTCGCATGCGGCTTCACCGCGACGCGATCCTCAGGCCGCAGGACGCCAAAATACAGCGCCGACATGATGGTCGCGAGCGAGGCGGACGAGGCCTGGTGTCCCCCGACCTTGAGCCCGTCCGCGTTGGCGCGGATGTGGTTGGCGTGATGGATGGTCCATGACGACAGCCACAGCGCCTTGCGGGCCAGCGCGGTCAACGTGTCCAGACGGGCGGTATCAACGGGCATGGCAATGCTCCCGGAAACAGGTCTGACGATGATACGCCTGCGGGCGGCGCCAAACTTCTCAATTTTTCGCGCCATACCTCCAAATATTGGGATACTTTACCAATGGATCAGCGCTTCAGACAGGTTTCATCCCAATGCCAGACCTCGACGCCATCGACCGGAAAATCCTCGCTTTGCTCCAGAACGACAGCCGGCTGACCATGCAGGAACTGGCCGACAAGGTCGGGCTCTCGGTGTCGCCCTGCCATCGCCGGGTCAAGCTGCTGGAGGAGCGCGGGGTCATCAGCCGCTACATCGCGACCGTCGACCAGAAGGCGCTGGGGCTTCATGTCAGCGTCTTCATCTCGATCAAGCTGGCGCGGCAGAAGGAAGAGGATCTGAATCGTTTCGCCCGCGCGATCTCGAAATGGGACGAGGTGCTGGAGTGCTATCTGATGACCGGCAACCGCGACTATCTCCTGCGCGTGGTGGCGGCCGACCTCGCCTCCTACGAGACCTTCCTGAAGACCAAGCTGACCCGGCTCGACGGCATTGCCTCGATCGAGTCGAGCTTCGCGCTGAGCCAGGTCAAATATTCGATCGCCCTGCCGGTCTGACGGTCCCGCCGGGCTATTTCGGAACCGGTGTCACATGGGCGCAATAAACCCCGCCGATGGTCACGAGCGACAGGCACCCTGCCGAAAGAAGGACCCATGACCGCATCCGACCGCACCCCTGAAATGGCCAAACGCGAGCGCATCATCCGGGAAATGACCGACGATCTCGACGAAGAGCTGGAGATGGAGCTCGATGACAGCAGGCTCGACGAGCTGCTGGACGAGACGGACGCGCTCCGCCCGACGGTGGATCGCAGGCTCTATTTCAGGGAATTGCTCCGCCTCCAGGGCGAACTGGTCAAGCTCCAGGACTGGGTACAGAGCGAGAAGAAGAAGGTCGTAGTGCTGTTCGAGGGCCGCGATTCCGCCGGCAAGGGCGGCGTCATCAAGCGCATCACCCAGCGGCTCAATCCCCGCATCTGCCGTGTCGCGGCGCTCCCCGCCCCGAGCGAGCGCGAACGCACGCAATGGTACTTCCAGCGCTACGTGTCGCATTTGCCGGCCGGCGGCGAGATCGTGCTGTTCGACCGCAGCTGGTACAACCGCGCCGGCGTCGAGCGCGTGATGGGCTTCTGCTCCGAGCACGAGTACCAGGAATTCTTCAAGACGGTGCCGGAGTTCGAGCGGATGCTGATCCGCTCCGGCATCACGCTCGTCAAATACTGGTTCTCGATCACCGACGACGAACAGCAGTTCCGCTTCAGCATGCGCATCAGGGATCCGCTGAAGCAGTGGAAGCTGAGCCCGATGGACGTCGAGGCGCGCAGCCGCTGGGAGGCGTACACCAAGGCCAAGGAGACGATGCTGGAGCACACGCATCTGCCGGACTCGCCGTGGTGGATCGTCGACGCCGTCGACAAGAAGCGCGCCCGCCTCAACTGTATCGCACATCTTCTGAGTCAGATGCCGTACCAGGAGGTCGCCCGCGTGCCCGTGGTGCTGCCGCCGCGCGTGCGCAACCCCGACTACCACCGCGACCCGATTCCGCCGGAGATGTACGTGCCTTCGAAATACTGACGGCACCCGCCGCGCCTGCCGTCGGGCGAGCTTGCCGATGAGGAAAGCGAGATGCCCGTGCCGAGCGATCTGAGCGTGAGGAGAGACGCGTCGTCTCGCCGCCGCAATCGCTTTGGCCCGTGGCTCGCGCTCGCAAGCGTGCTCTCGGTGCTCACGGTCGCTCTTGCCCTCGCCTATTGGGTCTGGCAGCCGGCGACGCTACGCATCGCGGTCGGGCCAGCCGGCAGTGACGACCAGGCGCTGATTGCGGCCGTGGCGAAGGCGTTCGACGCCAGGGGTGGCGCGGTGCGGCTCGTGCCGATCGAGACCGACGGCACACTGCAAAGCCTCAATCTGCTCGGCGCCGGCAAGGCCGAGCTTGCGGTGGCTCGCGGCGACTTCGCCATGCCGGCCGACACCAATTCGGTGGCGATCCTGCGGCGGAATTTCGTGGTGTTGTGGGCGCCAGCGGCGCGCAAGGGCGCCGCCAGGCCGAAGATCATGGAGATCGCCTCCCTCACGGGGCGCCGCATCGGGGTCGTCGGCCTTGGCGATGCCAATCTCAATCTGCTCCGCGTCATCCTCGCCGAGTCAGGCGTCAATCCGCAGAAGGTCACGATCGCACAGTTCGGTATCGACCGCATTTCCGAGATGGCCCAGGACTCAACGCTCGACGCCTTCATGATGGTGGGCGCACTCGACGACAAGGCGATCGCAAGCACGATCGCCACCACCGCGCGCCTGCGCGGCGAGCCCAAGTTCCTGTCCGTCGACGTCTCCGACGCTATCGCCGAGCGGCATCCGCTCTACGAATCCGAGGAAATTCCCGCGAGTGCATTTTCCACAACGCCGCAGCGGCCGGACGACAAGGTCGACACCATCGCCGTCAATCATCTGATCGTCGCGCCGGCTTCATTGTCCGAGGACACGGTCGCTGCCTTCACCCGCGAGCTGTTTACGGTCCGTCAGTCGCTCGTGAAGGACTTGCCCGGCGCCAGTCACATCCAGAAGCCTGACACCGACAAAGACGCCGCGCTGCCGGCCCATCCGGGAGCTGCCGCCTTTATCGACGGCAACGAGCGCAGCTTCATGGACAAGTACAGCGACTACATCTGGGGCGTAGTGCTGCTGCTCTCGGGCCTCGGCTCGGTGGCCGCGTGGCTGCGGCACTATCTGCGGCGCGAGGAGCGTAGCGAGAACGCGCTGCATCGCGACCGGTTGCTGACGGCGATCTCGAGCGTGCGGGAGGCGACGTCGCTCGACGATCTCGCGGCGATGCAGAGCGCAGCCGACGACATCCTGCGCGAGACGCTGGCCTGTCACGAGGACGGCGCCATCGAAGACGGCGACCTCACCGCCTTCGGCCTCGTGCTGGCGCAATTCCATCAGGCGATCGTCGACCGCCGGGCCGTGATCGCCCAGATGAGCGATGCCGACGTCGCCGCGAAACCCGATGGCGGCGTGCTTCAGCCGTTCCCTATTTCCACGGCTGCACGATGATCTTGGTGTGCGCCTCAGGATTGGCGAGATCAGCGAACGCCTTTGCGACGCCGTCGAGGCCGACCTCGGCGGTGACCATCGCGGCCGCATCCACCTGCCCCTCCGCGATCAGGCGCAGGGACGCTGCGAACTCATCCGGCGTGTAGCCGAGCACATATTGGACGTTGAGCTCCTTCATGATGCCGAGCATGGGTTCGCTCCTGTCGGTCTCCATGCAGACGCCGACCACCACGATGCGCGCGTCGCGCGGGGCGCCCTCGAACACCTGCTGCAACAGGCCGGGCACGCCGACGCATTCGAAGATGATCGCAGGCTTCAGCGCCGGCAGCATGGCCTGCAACGGCGGCCGCGCCGCCTTCTCGGCCTCCGACATCTGCGCGTGCTCGGCCCAGGTCGCATAGGGCTGCGACACCTTGGGATCGACGACGATATCGGCGCCGAGCCTTGCCGCGAGCGCACGCCGCGCCGGCGAATAGTCGGCGGCGACGATCGGATGCAGACCCTTGATCCTCAGCGCGGCGATCACCGCGAGACCGACCGGGCCGCAGCCGATCACGAGCGGTACCTCGCCGCCCCGGATGTTGGCTTTCGCCACGGCGTGGACGCCGACGGCGAGCGGCTCGGTTAGCGCCGCATGTTCGGGCGCGAGACCGTTGGGCACCTCAAGCAGCAGGGGCTCGCTGAGCAGCATCGCCTCGGCGTAGCCGCCGATATTGTCGTTGGAATAGCCGATGCCCTCGATGCCCTGCGGCGTCACGAGCGCCGGCAGTGAGCAGACACGGGTGCCGGACTTGAGCTTGCGTGCGGTTCCGGGACCATAATCGACGATCTCACAGCAGAACTCATGGCCGAACACGACGTCGCGGGCGAGATCCATCGGCTTGCGGCCGGTCTTCTTCGCCATCTCCACCATGCGGGGAGCATGCAGGCGCGCGTGAAGGTCGGAGCCGCAGATGCCGCAGGCGAGCGTCCTGACCAGCACCTGGCCGGGGCCCGGCTTCGGCTCGACCATCCGGTCGACGACAATCTCACCGTTCCTGAAAATCGCAGCGCGCATCCGGCTCCTCCCGTGTTGTTGGAGCCGTTGATAGCACGAAGCAGGACGCGCGAACTTGCGTCAGGGGTTCGGGGAACGCTCTTCCAGCACCAGCAGCTGGGCGCGGCGGATGCGCTCGCGATGGGCGATGTAGAGACCGCTGGCGACGATGAAGGCAGCACCGGTGACGGTCCAGATATCAGGCACTTCGCCGAACAGGAAGAAGCCCAGAATGCTGACCCACAGCAACTGCGTGTACGAGAACGGCGCCAGCACCGAGGCATCGCCGTAGCGATAGGCCAGCACGATGATCCACTGGCCCACGGTGGACGCGACGCCGATCACGATGCCGAGCCCGATCGCGGTCCAGCTCGGCGTCACCCAGACGAACGGCACCATCAGGCTGAGGATCGCAACGCCCGTGAGCGCCGAATAGGCCATGGTGGTGAGGACGGCTTCGCGCCCGCTCATCATACGCGTCAGGATCAGCGCAGCAGCCCAGCAGAATGCCGAGATGATCGGGAAGAACGCGGCGGCGTGGAACGCATTGGAGCCCGGACGCAGGATGATCATCACGCCGATGAGACCGATCGCGGTCGCGATCCAGCGGCGCATGCCGACCGTCTCGCTCAGGAAGATGATCGACAGCGCGGTGACGAACAGCGGCGAGACGAATCCGGTGGCCGAGGCTTCCGCGATGGGGAGGAAACGGAGACCGGTGATGAAGAACAGCGAGGAGCCGAGCAGCGCGACGCCGCGCATCAATTGCAGGCCGAGGCGATCGGTGCGCATCGCATGCAGCGGCGAGCCCGGCAGCATCACCGGCGTGAACATCAGCGCGAACGTGACGAAGCGGATCCAGGTGATCTCGATCGACGGCAGGCTCGTCGACAGATACTTTGCGGTGACGTCGGAGCAGCCGAGGAATACCGTCGACAGCAGCACCAGCGCGATGCCCTTGAAGGGATGATCGACGCGCGCAGGCGCGCGGCGAGCCTCCTGCTTCTTCTCCGGCACGGGCATGGGAATACTGTCGAGCCTTGCGGCTACGGCGGGCGGCGGTGTCACGGCTGGAACCTGGGAAAACTACGATTCGGGAACGATCGTAAAAAACGACAAATGCGCCGCTTTCACAACTTCTGAAAACAGGATGCCGATATGCGCTGACGACCCCGCGCGTCAATACTCCATTAATAATAGGCGTTTGTGCACTACAACATGGGCAGACTGCGCGGCTTCGGACCGCGCGGAAACGCCGCATCGAGCGCCGAAATCTCCTCTTTCGTCAGCACGAGATCGCCGGCCGCCGCATTCTCGCCGGCATGTTCCGCGGACGACGCCTTCGGGATCGCGAACACCGTAGTTGCACGGGTGAGGAAGCTCAGCGCGACCTGCCGCGGTGTCACACGACGCGCCTCCGCGATGCGTGCCAGCACCGCGCCTCCCTTGCTGTTGCTTGCGGGAAAATCGTCGTGGCCGAACGGAGAGTATGCAACGACAGCAACGCCACGCTTCTCGCACCACGGGATCACCGCATGCTCGATCGCGCGCTCCTTCAGATGATAAAGCACTTGATTGCACGCGATGCGGCCTTCGCCGGAGACGTCGAGAATTTCGTCGAGATCGTCGGCGTCAAAATTGGAGACGCCCCAGGATTTGATCTTGCCGGCCTTCACCAACTCCTCGAACGCGGCGACCGCGTCCTCGAGCGGATAGGAACCGCGCCAGTGCAGCAGATAGCAGTCGAGACGATCGGTCTTCAGCCGCCTCAGCGAGCGTTCGCACGCCGTGATGGTACCGCCGCGCGAGGCGTTGCTCGGCAGCACCTTTGAAACCAGGAACACCTCGTCGCGGCGCCCTGCGATTGCATCCGCGATGACGAGCTCGGCATCGCCATACATCTCTGCGGTGTCGATGTGGGTCATGCCGAGATCGAGCCCGCGCTGAAGCGCCGCGATCGCGCGCTTGCGGTCGCCATGGTCGAGATACCAGGTGCCCTGCCCGATGACGGAGACGTTAGCGCCGGTCTTGCCGAAGGGTTTTGTGTTCATGTTCGTTCCTTCAGATGCTCGATAGGCCACTGATATCCGCGACCAGCACGCTGCCGGTCCCGGACTCCGTGATATAGAGCCGATCTTTCTTGACGCCACCGATGGCGACATTGGTGCAGCTCGGACCCGCGCACGACTTGATCCGCGCGATCAGCTCTCCGTTCGGCGCGAACACGAAGACGTGGCCGAGCGAGGCGTGGCCGACGAACAGGCGACCGGCGGCGTCCATGGTCATCCCATCAGGACCGCTGGTGCCGAACAGCGAGCAGAAGCGGCCGACCTTCGACACGCTGCCGTCCTTCATGAACGGCAACCGCCACACCGCATTGTCGCGCGTCATGGCGACGAACAGCACCGTTTCGCTGGGGTCGAGCACCAGGCCGTTCGGGCTGATGCCGGTGTCGAGCAGGCAATCGAGCCGGCCGCTCGGCGTCAGGCGATAGACACGGCCGCTTGCGTCGTGCAGGCCGGTCTGGCCCTGATCGGTGAACAAGATGTCGCCGTTGGAGGCGAGATGCAGATCGTTGCAGCCACGGAACGATTCTGAATTGCGCGCGGTCAGGATGGGCCTGATGCGCCCTGCCCCGGCGTCGAGCTCCATGATGCCGTGCATGTAGTCGGCCACGAGGATGCGGCCGTCGGCGGCGATCTTCAATCCGTTCGGCCAGCCCTCATATTCGATCACGAGCGACCACGCGCCATCAGGCGCGATGCGGAAGATGCGGCCGAAGGGAATGTCGACGATGTAGAGGTTGCCGTCTTTGTCGAACGACGGCCCTTCGATGAAACTATCGGTCGGCACACCCGGCCGGTTGGCATCGGCCCAATCGGTCCGCACGCCCTTGCGGCGGAATTGGTCCGGCATGGCGGAGAAGATCTTGGTTTCGATCAGGCGCGGCGGCGTTTCCAGGTACATCATTGTTGTTTTTGTGGCTGTTGAGGGGGAGCGCGCGGCAACATAGGGCACAATCGAGGGCGCGTCGATTGGTGCGGAGGGCATGGCTGCATTGGGCCGGGCCTCCTTCGGGGCGCCTGAGGAGAGATGTCGCGCACAACTGCCTCAACACCGTCATTGCGAGCGCAGCGAAGCAATCCAGACTGTCTCCGCGGACGGATTCTGGATTGCTTCGCTGCGCTCGCAATGACGAAGGATAGAGCCTGACCTACCCCGCCACACCCGCGAGCTTGACCTGCTTCGCCGGCGCCACTTCCGTCGTCGCGATCAGCCGCTTCAGCTCGGGGATGCAGGAGCCGCAATTGGTGCCGGCCTTGAGCTTGGCGCCGATCTCGGCCGCCGTGCGCGCGCCGCTCGCGATGGTGTCGCAGATGGTGCCGCGGCCGACGCCGAAGCAGGCGCAGACGATGGGGCCGGTCGAGGCCGCGCCCTCCGTCGATTTGCCTGACAGCAGCATGCGGCGCTGCTCGTCGGTGACGTGATCGGCCACGAACAGGCTCTTCACCACCTCCCAGTCGCCGGCATCATGCGCGGGGCCGACGAACAGGCAGGTCTCGATGCGGTCGCCCGCGAACGAGGCCGCGCGATAAACGCCGCCGCCGAAGTCGCGATAGTCGGCGACATCCTCGCCGGCGACACCGTCGAGCCAGGCCGGCCAGCGCGACAGATCCGCATTGTCGGCGAAGAGATAGCCGAAGCCGCCCGTAACCGTGACACGGGTCCACATCAGGTTCGGCGGCAGATCGAGCTGCTTGCGCGACAGCGCAAAGCCGCGGAAGACGTATTCATAAGGCGAGATCGCCGCCGGCGTGGCTTTCGACTCCGGCTGGCCCGAGAACGGATCGGTGAAGGACTGCACGAGCGCCCCGACGCGGCCGTGCGAGGCGTTCATCGCGCTCCAGTGGATCGGCGCGAACAGCGTGCCGCGCTGCTGACGGTCGCTGACGACGACCTTCAGGATGCACTGGCCGTAATCGGTGGTGATGCGGGCGTAGCCGTCATGCGCGATGCCGTGTTTGCTGGCATCATCCGGGTGGATCTCGACGAACGGCTCCGGCAGATGCGCGCCGAGACGCTGGCTGAGACCCGTGCGCGTCATGGTGTGCCACTGGTCGCGGATACGTCCGGTGTTGAGCCGCAGCGGGCGCGACGGTCCGGTCTCGCCGCGCAGTGACGGCACGTCCGGCGCGACGAAGCGGCCCTTGCCGTCATTGGTGAAGAAGCCGCCGTTCGCGAAGAAGCGCTCGCTCGACGCCTGACCCTCGCGCACCGGCCACTGAACCGGCTTCAACGCATCGAACGCTTCATCGGACAACGAGGTGAGCCCGCTGATGTCGAAATCGCGGCTGCCGTCGTTCTCGAAAGCAGAGAGCGCGGCATGCTCGCGGAAAATATCGGCGGCGGATTTGTAGTTGAAGCTGTCGCCGAAGCCGAGCCGCTTTGCGGTCTCGCTCAGAATCCACCAGTCCGGCCGCGCCTCGCCCGGCGCCGGCAGAAACGAGCGCTGGCGCGAGATGCGGCGTTCGGAGTTGGTCACCGTGCCCGACTTCTCGCCCCAGGCGAGCGCCGGCAGCAGCACATGCGGCCCCGCCTTGACCGTGTCATTGGAGAGCACGTTCTCGGAGACCACGAACAGCTCGAGCTTCTTCAGCGCCTCACGCACGACGTCCGCGTCCGGCAATGACACCGCCGGGTTGGTGCCCATCACCCACAGCGCCTTGACCTCGCCGCGGTTGATCGCCTCGAACAGCTGCACCGCCTTCAACCCTTCATGGGTGGCGATGCGCGGCGCCTTCCAGAACCGCCTGACACGGTCGATGTCGGGCGGGGTGAAGTTCATATGCGCGGCGAGCTGGTTGGCAAGGCCGCCGACCTCGCGGCCGCCCATCGCATTGGGCTGGCCGGTGAGCGAGAACGGCGAGGCGCCCGGCTTGCCGATGCGCCCCGTGGCGAGATGGCAGTTCAGGATCGCGTTGACCTTGTCGGTGCCCTGCGCCGACTGGTTGACGCCCTGCGAATAGAGCGTGACGACGCGCTCGGTGTCGCGGAACATCTTGAAGAAGGCGGCGACGTCCTGTTCGGACAGGCCCGTCGCCAGCGCAGTCGCGGTGACACTGCCGGCGATGTTGCGCGCGCGCGTCAGCGCGTCATCGAAGCCCGATGTGTTCTGCGCAATGTAATCCTGGTCGAGCGCGCCATTGTCGGCGAGATGGACGAACAGGCCGGAGAACAGCGCGGAGTCGGTGCCGGGCTTGAGGCCGAGGAACAGGTCGACGTCGCTGGCGGTGTCGGTCCGGCGCGGATCGATCACGATCATGCGCGCGCCGCGTTCCTGCCGGTTCTTCAGCATGCGCTGGAACAGCACGGGATGGCACCAGGCCGCATTCGAGCCGACGAACACCAGCAGATCAGCCTGGTCGAGATCCTCGTAGCAGCCGGGCACGGTGTCGGCACCGAAGGCGCGGCGATGGCCCGCGACCGAGGACGACATGCAGAGCCGCGAATTGGTGTCGACATTGGCCGTGCCGACAAAGCCCTTCATCAGCTTGTTGGCGACGTAATAGTCCTCGGTCAGGAGCTGGCCCGAGAGATAGAACGCGACCGCATCGGCGCCGTCGCGCGCCACGATGTGTTGCATGCGATGGGCGACGTGGTCGAGTGCATCGCTCCAGGCGACGCGTTCCAGCACACCCTTGCAGCGGATCATCGGATAGAGCAGCCGGCTCTCCAGCCCGACGGTCTCGCCGAGCGCCGAGCCCTTCGAGCACAGCCGGCCGAAATTGGCGGGATGATCCGGGTCGCCCGCGATCGCCGCCCCGCCCTTGCCGTCGGGCGTCGCCAGCACGCCGCAGCCGACGCCGCAATAGGGACAGGTCGTCTTGGTGGCGCGGAGCGTGGGATCGATCGCCGTCATATCGAGCTGCCTTATCAAGCCGCCTTGGAAGGACGCGCCAGCGCGCGGCCGAACATCATGTCGGTGCGGATCGCCGCCACCTTGTCGCGATTGCGGATCAGCTCGAGATACCAGAGCGCATCGACGGTATCGCCGATCAGCACCGCGCCGGTGAGCCGGCCGTCGGCGATGACGAGCTTCTTGTAGGTGCCGCGCTTGCGGTCTGACAGCACCAGGCTCTCGCTGCCATCCCCGCCCATGAAGTCGCCGGCGGAGAAGACGCTGACGCCGGAGACCTTCAGATTGGTCGAGACCACGCTGCCCTGATAGGCGGCGGGACGTCCGGCGAGATGCCGCGCCAGCACGCGCGCCTGCTCGTAGGCCGGCTCGACCAGGCCGTAGCAGGTGCCGCGATGCTCGGCGCATTCGCCGAGCGCGTAGATGTCGGGCGAGGCCGTCTGCATCTCGTCATTGACGACGATACCGCGGTTGACCGCGATCCCCGCCTCTTTGGCAAGCGCCACATTCGGCCTGATGCCGGCGGCGAAGATCACGGCATCCGCCTCGATGCGCGTGCCGTCGGCGAGCTCTACGGCTTCGACATGGCCTTCGCCGTGGATGCGGGCGGTGGAGGCATTGAGCAGGATGCGGATGCCCTTGCGTTCGACCAGCGTCTTCAGCAGGTCGGCCGCCGGCAGATCGAGCTGGCGCTCCATCAGCCGGTCCATCAGGTGCAGCAGCGTCACCGGCGCGCCGGCTTTCGCAAGGCCATAGGCCGCTTCGAGCCCGAGCAGGCCGCCGCCGACCACGACGACGCGCTTCTTCGCCGCAGCGAGCGTCAGCAGCAGATCGACGTCGCGCGTATCACGAAAAGTGTGAACTCCGGCGAGATCGGCGCCAGGGACGTTCAGCCGCAGCGGCGTCGAGCCGGTGGCGAGCACGAGCTTGGAATATTCGACGCTCTCTTCACCTTCGATCTTGAGTTCGCGGCGGCCGGTGTCGATCTCGGTGACGCGATAGCCGTAGCGCACGGTGACGCCGCGATGGCGCCACCAGTCCGCCGGCCTCAGCTCGATCTCGTGCGAGCCGGTCTCGCCGGCCAGCACGGAGGAGAGCAGCACGCGATTGTAAGCGAGCCGCGGCTCTTCGCCGATCACCGCGACCGCGTAGCGGCCGAGCGAGGTCTTGGCGAGCTCGTCGACCAGACGCGCGGCCGCCATACCGTTACCGACGATGACCAGCGGTTCACTCACAAGACATCTCCTATTCGGCGGCCTGCGCCTGTGCGCCATAGGCCTCGGAAATCATGTAGCCGGACAGGACGCCGTAAGCGTCGGTCCAGGCCGTGGCGAGTTCGGGCGTCCAGGCCTCGCCGAGGCCCTTCTCGAGGGTCCAGAGCAAGGTCGCGCCGACCACCGGATAGTGTTCGGCCTTGGCGCCATAGGCGACGTGACGCTTGGCGAGCGCCGAGGCCGCGGGAAGAATCGTCTCGAGCTTCGACAGGCCGCCGACGACGGCAGCGAGCATGCCCATCAGCTTCTTCCGCTGCTCGGTCATGTCCTCGGGAAACATCGCGCGCACGGACGGCGCCACCTCGAACAGGCGATCGTAGAACAGCACCGCGGCCGCCTCTGAAATCGGCGCGACCTTGGAAAAGCTCTGCTGGACGAGGGTGATCTGTTCTGAAGTCATGATGTTCTCCTGTCTGTTTCGGTCTGCCTTTGTCCGCGCCATTGCGAACAAGGTTCATGGGTCAAACGTCATCAGAGAGTCTTCTCCCCGCGTACGGGGAGAAGCGACATTCGTGCCAAACTCAGACTCGCGCTTCCGCGAGGCTTGACGCGCCCTCACCCTGCGGGCTGCGACGCAGGTAGAACCACCAGGTCAGTCCGAGGCAGGAGGCGTAGAAAGCGAGATAGATCGCGAGCGCGAGCGACGGGCCGCCGGTCATGGCGATCGACTTGCCGAAACCGGTCGGGATCAGATAGCCGCCGACCGCGCCGATCGCGCCGATGAAGCCGACCGCCGCACCGCTCTCGATGCTCGCGGTCTTCAAGGCCGCCGCGCGCGCCGCATCGCCCTTGCCGCGCACCCTGAACAGGTTCTGCTCGCGGAAGATCGAGGGGATCATGCGGTAGGTCGAGCCGTTGCCGATGCCCGTCGTCACGAACAGGATCAGGAACATCGCAAGGAAGCCGGTGAAGTCCTTGTGCCCGACGAAGTAGAGCACGCCGACGGTGGCGCCCGCCATCGCGATGAAATTCCAGAAGGTGAGGATGGAGCCGCCGATCTTGTCGGCGAGCAAGCCGCCGAGCGGTCGCGACAGCGAACCGACCAGCGGCCCGAGGAACGCGATCGAGATCGAGATCGCCGGAAACTGGGTCTTGATCAGCAGCGGGAACGCCGCCGAGTAGCCGATGAAGGATCCGAATGTTCCGATATAGAGATACGCCATGATCCAGGTGTGCTTGCGCTTGACCACCGCAAGCTGGTTCTTGATCGACGACTTGGCCGTGGTCAGGTTGTTCATGAAGAACACCGCGCCAAACACCGCGATCGCGATCGGCAGCACCCACATCAGGCCTGCGTTCTGGAGGAAGATGCCGTCGACGGGGCTCGCCTGGAACAGGTTGATGACCGCGAGCGTCATCAGGATCGGGGTCAGCAGCTGCACGCTGGAGACGCCGATATTGCCGCCCGCCGCGTTCAGCCCCAGCGCCCATCCCTTCATCCGGTCAGGGAAGAAGAAGGAGATGTTGGTCATGCTGGAGGCGAAATTGCCGCCACCGAGACCCGCGGTCGATGCGATCAGCAGCATCAGCCAGAACGGGGTGTCGGGCTGGCCGACGAAGTGGGCGAGCGACAGCGTCGGGATGAACAGGACAGCCGCGCTGAAAATGGTCCAGTTGCGGCCGCCGAAGGTCGTGACCGCGAACGTATAGGGGAAGCGCATCAATGCGCCGATCAGCCCGGGCACCGCGACGAGCTGGAACAGCTGGTCGGTGGTGTAGTGGAAGCCCGCCTGCGGCAGCTTGGTGGTGACGATGCTCCAGATCAGCCAGACGGAGAAGCCGATATGCTCGGCCACGATCGACCAGATCAGGTTACGCCGGGCGATCACTTTGCCGCCCGCATTCCAGAACGCCTCGTCTTCGGGGCGCCAATCAGAAATCCACGTCGGATTTCGAGTCGGATTCGTCGTCATTGATAATCCCTTCTTGGCTCACCGCTGCGTCGTTGCAGGCTCAGCCTCCACGCGGAGGCGCGCGCCGAGGCCATGCCCCGGTGGCGAGTTCACGATGCTGATTGATGATGTTGAGGGACGTCGTCGTTGGCGTCGGAAAAGGTATTTCAATTTCCGTGCCAATTGCGCGCGTTCAGGAAATACAGGGAATTCAGGGGCTTGTTCGCATTGCCCGAAATTCTTCCAGGTGTATTTCGCTCGCAAATTTTGCGATTCGCTCAATCCTTGTGCGACGCACAAGGATTGAGCGAGGTGTCGATTATTTAGGCGCGCTTATCTACCTCGTTAAACCTTCGTTTACGCGGCCTCGACGAATCGATGACGCTCGTAGAGGAACTCGAGCACGCGGTGGCGGCACTTCAAATAGGTGGAGTTGGTCGCGAGATCGAGCCGCTTGCGGGGACGTGCGAGCGGCACCTCCAGCACCTCGCCGATGCGCGCACTCGGCCCGTTCGTCATCATGACGATGCGATCGGATAGCAGCACGGCCTCGTCGACGTCGTGGGTGATCATCAGAATGGTGTTGCCTAGCTTCTGATGCAGCGCCATCACCGAGTCCTGCAGATGCGCGCGGGTCAGCGCGTCGAGCGCGCCGAACGGCTCGTCGAGCAGCAGCACCTTCGGTTCCATCGCCAGCGCACGGGCGATGCCGACGCGCTGCTTCATGCCGCCGGAGACTTCCGAGGGACGCTTGTCCCTGGCGTGGGCCATCTGCACCAGGTTGAGATTGTGCATGACCCAGGCGTCGCGTTCGGCGCGGGACTTGGTCCTGGCAAAGACCTTGTCGACGCCGAGCTTGACGTTCTCGTAGACGGTCAGCCACGGCAGCAGGCTGTGGTTCTGGAACACTACCGCGCGATCGGGCCCCGGCGAGTTGACCTCGCGGTTCTCGAGCAGCACGCCGCCGGTGGTGGCGCCGGTCAGGCCTGCGATGATGTTGAGCAGGGTCGACTTGCCGCAGCCGGAATGGCCGATGATCGAGACGTATTCGCCCTTCTCGATCGTCAGGTTGATGTCCTTCAGCACCTCCGTGCTGGCGGCGCCGCGGGTAAAGACCTTGTCGATATGGTCGAGCTTCAGATAGGCGGTCATGTGCCCTTCTCCCTCAGTTCTGCGCCGTGCCGCGGGTGACGATCTTGCCGATGCCCGCGATCAGGCGGTCGAGCACGAAGCCGACGATGCCGACATAGAACAGCGCCAGGATGATCTCGCTGATATGCGATGAGTTCCATGCGTCCCAAATGAAGAAGCCGATGCCGACGCCGCCGATCAGCATTTCAGCCGCGATGATGGCGAGCCAGGACAGACCGATGCCGATGCGCAAACCGGTAAAGATGTAGGGCGCCGCCGCCGGGATCATGATCTTGGCGAAGAACTCGAGCGGATTGAGCTGCACGACGGCCGCAACATTGCGGTAGTCCTGCGGGATGTTGCGGATGCCGACCGCAGTGTTGATGATGATCGGCCAGATCGAGGTGATGAAGATGACGAAGATCGCCGAAGGCTGGCCGTCGCGGAACGCCGCGAGCGACAGCGGCAGCCAGGCGAGCGGCGGGATCGTGCGCAGCACCTGGAACAGCGGATCGAGCCCGCGCATCGCCCAGACCGACTGCCCGACCAGCACACCGAGCGCGATGCCGGCGATCGCCGACAACGAATAGCCGAGCGCGACGCGCTGAAGGCTTGCAGAGAGATGCCAGAACAGGCCCTTGTCGATGCCACCATGATCGAAGAACGGATCGAAGATCAGTTCCTTGGTGTCCTTGAACACCCGCGACGGCGGCGGCAGCGTCGAGCCGGCGCGGCGGCAGATCAGCTCCCACACCAGCGTCAGCAGCGCGATCACGACCAACGGCGGAATCACGCGCACGGCGGTCTCCCTCGCCATACGCGCGTAGGCCTCGCTGCGCGGCGGACGCTTGAGCGTCATCGCGACGACCGGCGCGGAAGCACCCGCAGGCGTTGCGGTCTCAACCTCAATCTTCGTGGCAGGCATGTTCATTGAAAAATCCCTCTCCGGCTTCAAAGGACGACGCGGCCGCCCAAGGGCGGCCGCTGGCTCCATCAGACTTCGACGCGCTTGATCGCGAGCGATTTCAGATAGGCCGCCGGATTTTCGGGATCGAACACCTTGCCGTCGAAGAAGGTCTCCTTGCCGCGCGAGGTGGAGGCCGGGATCTCGGAAGCCGCGACGCCGAGCGTCTTGGCCGCATCGCGCCACATGTCCTCGCGGTTGACCTTGCCGATCAGCGCCTTGCTGTCGAAGGAAGCCTCATATTTGCCCCAGCGGATGTCCTCGGTCATGAACCAGAGATCATGGCTCTGGAACGGATAGGAGGCGAAGTCACGCCAGTACTTCATGATGTGCGGTGAGTTCTCGATCACCTTGCCGGCGTTGCCGTAGTCGAACTTGCCCTTGGCGCGATCGGCGATGTCCTCGACCGGGCAGTTGATCCACTGCCGTTTCGCCATGATGGTCGCGAGCTCTTCCTTGTTCTCCATCTTGTCGGCCCATTGCTGCGCCTCCATCACGGCCATCAGGATCGCCTTGGCAGCCTTCGGGTTCTTGTCGACCCAGGCCGCGCGCATGCCGAGCGACTTTTCGGGATGCTTGCTCCAGATCTCGCCGGTGTTGACGGCGGTGTAGCCGATGCCCTGATGCACGAGCTGCCCGGGCCAGGGCTCGCCGACGCAGAACGCGTCCATGGTGCCGACCTTCATGTTCGCCACCATCTGCGGCGGCGGCACGGTGATGGTCTCGACGTCCTTGTCGGGATCGATGCCGCCGGCGGCGAGCCAATAGCGGACCCAGAGGTCATGTGTGCCGCCCGGGAAGGTCATCGCGACCTTGGCCGACTTGCCATCGGCCTTCTTCTTCTCGAACGCCGCCTTCAGCACCGACGCGTCGGCACCGACCTTGAGGTCGGCATATTCCTTGGCGACCGAGATGCACTGCGCATCGAGATTGAGCCGCGCCAGGATGTACATCGGGGTCGGCTGGTTGTTCTGCGTCACCTTGCCGGCGGAAATCAGGTACGGCATCGGGGTCAGGATGTGCGCGCCGTCGATGCCGTTCCCCTCCGAGCCGAGCACGAGATTGTCGCGCGTGGTGCCCCATGAGGCCTGCTTCTGCACGTCGGTGTCGGGCACGCCGTATTTGGCGAACAGGCCCTTGTCTTTGGCGACGAAGAGCGGTCCGGCATCGCTCAACGCGATGAAGCCGAGCTTGGCGCCCTTGACCTCGGGGCCTGCGTCCTGCGCGAAGGCGCCGGCGGGGAAATTCAGCTTGGCGGCGGCGAGAAGAGCGGCGGTGCTGCCGGCGGCCTTCAACAATTGACGGCGGCTCAGGCCCGAGGGCTGGCGGGTGCGCTTGGTCATAGGCAGTGTCGTCCTTTGCATCGTTGCAGAATTGATGGCGTCAGTGCGCGCGAGCGGCCCGTCCGTCCGTGACGCCAGAAAGAGGCGCATGCGAACGCATGGCGGGGGAGACCCCCGTCTGGTGGCGTCGGCAAATCGGATGAGAAGTCTCGCGGGACGGCTTCAATGGCGTCGGCTTGAATGATTCAAGCTTCATGCCAAGCCCGCCACTCCGAAAAACGTCGAAAAATGAATGGGTTATTGATGCCGCGCCAGACTGTCGCAGGCCTGCTGCGCACGCGGATTTTGCGGATTGCTCATTCCTTGTGCGCCGCACAAATCTTATGCAGCCGCCCAAGCAAAAGGCCGTGCGTCCGCAAAAGTCAGCTGAACGCACGCAGCATCCGTCTGATATCACTAGCCTTTTCTAACACGCCCATACGGCACGCAACTTGCTTCTTCACCGACGTCAACGAAGACTGCGGCTCGCCGCATTGTTGCAGCCTCTGGCGGCTGCATCCCGGAAGCTCAACTGCTTCGCGGCCCTCCCCGGCTCAGTCCTCGTGACGCGATTCCCAAGGCTTCCAAACCTTCCATAGCCCTCGTGCGCGGCAGAGCTGTCCGCACGGCCAATGATGTTCAGCTGCGCTCTCTCGGGCGTGTCGATCTCACTTACGAAGCAAAAGGAACCATTGATGTCGTATCTCGCGCCTTCGGAATTCGTCACCAAGATGGTGGATGCGGGCGAGTCCAAGATCTTCATGTCCACCCGGGATACTGCCATCCGCGCCTTCATGGCCGGCGCCATCCTCGCACTCGGCGCATGGTTCGCCATCACCATCAACGTGAACACGGGCCAGCCGCTGATTGGCGCGATACTGTTTCCGGTCGGCTTCATCATGCTGTACCTGCTCGGCTTCGATCTGCTCACCGGCGTGTTCGTGCTCTCGCCGCTCGCCCTGATCGACAAGCGTCCCGGCGTCACGCTTGGCGGCGTGCTGCGTAACTGGGGCCTCGTCTTCGTCGGCAACTTCGCCGGCGCCTTCACCGTCGCCTTCATGATGGCCTTCGTGACGACGTTCGGCTTCACACAAGACCCCGACAAGGTCGGAGCGGCCATTGGAAACATCGGCGAAGGCCGAACGCTCGGCTATGCCGCGCACGGCGCGGCCGGCATGGCGACGCTGTTCATGCGCGGCATGCTGTGCAACTGGATGGTTTCGACCGGTGTCGTCGGCGCCATGATCTCGACCTCGGTCCCCGGCAAGGTCATCGCGATGTGGATGCCCATCATGCTGTTCTTCTACATGGTGTTCGAACATTCCGTCGTGAACATGTTCCTGTTCCCGTCGGGCCTGATGCTCCATGCCAAATTCTCGATCATGGACTATCTGATCTGGAACGAGATCCCGACCGTGCTCGGCAACCTCGTCGGCGGCCTCGCCTTCACCGGCATGACCCTCTACGCCACCCACGTCATGACCAAGCCGAAGCGTCAGGCCGGCAAGGCTGCGCCGACCCGCGTTGCGGCCTGATACGTCTCGACAGAGGAGCCTCGCCCGATCAGGGTGAGGCTCCCTTCGCCTGGTGATGACGATGACCCGCGGACTCCTGATCTCGGTCGGCCAGCACTCCGACAAGGGGCGCAAGCCCGTCAATCAGGATTTTCACGGCGTCCTGATTCCGGAAGAACCGCTGCTCAGCCTGAAGGGCATCGCGGCCGTTCTCGCCGACGGCATCTCGAGCAGCACGGTGAGCCAGATCGCCAGCGAGTCGGCGGTCAAGAGCTTCCTGATGGACTATTACTGCACGTCGGAATCCTGGACGGTGAAGACCTCCGCCCGCCGCGTGCTGGACGCGACCAATTCCTGGCTGCACGCGCAGACGCGCAAGAGCCAATATGCCTATGACCGCGACAAGGGCTATGTCTGCACCCTGACCGCTATGGTCATCAAGGCGACCACGGCGCACATCTTCCATGTCGGCGACTGTCGCGTCTACCGTGTCGCCGGCAAGGCGCTCGAGCAGCTGACCGACGATCACCGCATCATCATGTCGTCAGAGCAGACCTATCTCGGCCGCGCGCTCGGCATCAATCCGCAGCTCGAGATCGACTACCAGGCTTTCGAGATCGAGGCCGGCGATACCTTTATCCTGGCGACCGACGGTGCCTATGAATTCGTCGACCAGCGTTTTATCACCAGCGCACTCGGCGAGCACGCAGCCGAGCTCGACGGGGCGGCAAAGGCGATCGTCGAGGAAGCCTATCGGCGCGGCAGCGACGACAACATCACCGTCCAGATCCTGCGCATCGACGCGGTGCCGCAGCGCGAGCCGGCCGGCATCTTCAATCAGACGTCACAGCTGCCGCTTCCGCCGCTGCCGGAGCCGCGAGCGGTCTTCGACGGCTACAGGATTATCCGGGAAATCCACGGCAGCAGCCGCAGTCATATCTATCTCGCCGTCGATGTGGAGACCGAGGCGCCGGTCGCGCTCAAGCTGCCGTCGATCGATCTGCGCGACAACGCCGCCTATCTCAAGCGCTTCCTGATGGAGGAGTGGATCGCGCGCCGGATCGACAGCCCGCACGTGCTGAAGCCGCTGTCACAGTCGAGACGGCGCAGTTATCTCTACGTCGCGACCGAATTCGTCGAAGGGCAGACGCTGAAGCAGTGGATGACCGACAATCCGCGCCCCGATCTCGAAACCGTCCGTGGGCTGGTCGAGCAGATCGCCGCGGGGCTGCGCGCCTTCCACCGCATGGAAATGCTGCATCAGGACCTCAGGCCCGACAACATCCTGATCGACAAGACGGGCACCGCGAAGATCATCGACTTCGGGTCGGTCAGGGTCGCGGGCGTCGCGGAGGCGGCGCCGCGAGACGAGGCCGACGACATCCTGGGAACGGTCCAGTACACGGCGCCGGAGTATTTTCTTGGGCAAGGCGGCTCGCCGCGCTCCGACATGTTTTCGCTGGCCGTGATCTGCTACCAGATGCTGACGGGAAAGCTTCCCTATGGCACCCAAATCGCCAGGATCCGGCGCAAGGCGGACGCGCGGAGACTTCAGTATCGTCCGGCCGACGACGACCGCAACGTGCCGGCCTGGGTCGACGGCGCGCTCAGGCGCGCACTCCATCCCGATCCCTACAAGCGGCACGAGGATCTGTCCGAATTCGTCTTCGAGCTTCGCACGCCTAATCCGGCCTATCTCGACACACGGATCACGCCGCTCTTAGAGCGCAGCCCGCTGATGTTCTGGAAGCTGACCACGGCAGCGCTTGCTTGCGCAGTCGTCGTGCTGCTGGCGCTGCTGCACGGGCGATAGGGCGCAGACGTCCACTTCTAGCGGCCAAGTGGAACCATTATCGTTCGTCAGAGCATTGCCGCTGGTGACCCATATGCGACATCGGCCAAATAGCCCGAACATCGCGCGATTAGCCGGGTTTAAAGGTTGATTGCGGCTAGACGTTTTTGCGCTCGACTATGCCGTCGCGACGGCGTTGAATCCGCTACGCGGGCTCTTTTGTTTCAAGGAGGGAGGACCGAAAAGTGAAGACAACGATCATCGCACTTTGTGCCGCCGCTCTCATCGCCGCCGCACCAGCCGCGCTTGCGCAGGGTGTACCAGGCAAAGCAGTTGGTCTGCAGCATAAGATCTCTAAGAGACATCACCCGGGCGTCCCCGGCTACGCTCCGCTGCATGAGCTGCAAACAATGGGATCGAAGAAGGGCTATCCGGGAGCTTTCGGTTACGCGCCTAATGAACCCAGTCGTTTAGACAGAAATCTCGAAGCGTCCAGACAAGCTGGTGGTGGCGGCGGCGGTGGCGGAGGGAGTGGCATGTGAACCCACGCGCTGCACGAACAGGCGGTATCCGTCCTGCTTGATCGGGACGCTCCGGGGGGCGTTAAGGCCGGCTCGCCTCGCGTCTTCTTTATGTTCGCAGTATGTTTGTTGTTGGCCCAACTCGGACATCCAGTGAGGTCCGCTGTTGCGCAGCTACCAGAAGCACAGCGGACGTCGCACGCGCCCTGACTACCGAGCGGCCGAATGTGCGCTCCAGCTGCGCGCCCTCACGCCGGCTCCTCCGTCTTCACCCCCAGCGGCTTCGGCGCCATGCCGCCGCCGGGCTTGAGGTGAAATTCGTAAGTCATCAGGTGCCACTGCCCGTTTGCCTTGGAGCCGTCGGGCATCGCGGGATCGTTGCGCGGCTCGACCTTGGCAACGAGGTCGTCCTTGACCCCGAACACCACGTCGGAATCGAGATATTTGTCGCCGTCCATGAAGACGTGCGTGATCAGCGGCTCGTAGCCCTTGGCATTGACCAGGAAGTGCACATGCGCGGGGCGCATCGGATGGCGCTTGGTCTGCATGATCATCTCGCCGACCGGGCCATCGGTCGGGATCGGATAGCTGCAAGGCAAAATGGTGCGGAAGAAGAAGCGGCCGTCGCTATCGGTGATGAAGCGCGCCCGCGCCGAAGCGCCGACCTCGTCGTAGTTCGGTTTCTGTGAATCGTAGAAGCCGTCATCGTCGGCATGCCAGACGTCGACGGGAACGCCCGCGAGCGGCTTGCCCTTGAGGTCGGTGACGCGGCTCTGCACGAACATCCGCTCGCCGGTCTGATTGTTCGGCGAAATGTCGGTGCCGTGGGCCGTGACCTTGTGCTCGCCGACATAGAACGGGCCGAGCACCGTGGTCTGGGTGGCGCCCTCGCGATCCCTATGGTTGACGGCGTCGACCAGCATGGAGACCCCGAGCACGTCGGAGAGCAGGATGAACTCCTGCCTTGTGTCGGTGCATTTGTGGCCGGTGCGGGTCAGGAAATCGATGGCGTATTCCCATTCCTCGAAGGTGAGACCGGTCTTGCTCACGTAATCGTGCAGCGACTTCACCAATTCCTGGAGCAGGAATTTTGCCCGCGTATCACGCGTATTGTCGAAGCTCTTGACGACGGCTTCGGTGAGTTCGGTCTCGTTGAACTGGGTCATGGTGCGTTTGCCCTGCGTTTTCTCGTTGGCCCGGACGGGCTCCTTGGAGGCGTTCCAGAGTGCAGCCTACACCAGCAGGCCCGGTCGCGTTAAGCGCAACCGGCTTGGAATGGGGCCGGCATTTCGCTATCAACTTTCCGACAAAACGCCCCGGAGGAACTGATGCTCGCCCCTACCCCCGCCTCGCCCGAATCCGTCGGCATGTCCAAGGCTGCGCTCGACCGCGTCGATGCGCATCTGAAGAGCCGCTACATCGATGCCGGCCGCTTTCCGGGCACGCACCTGCTGGTCTACCGCCGCGGCAAGGTCGCCCACAGCTCGGTGCAGGGCTTTGCCGACGTCGAGCGCAAGGCGCCGGTCAAGGACGACACCATCTACCGCATCTATTCCATGACCAAGCCGCTCACCAGCGTCGCCTTCATGATGCTGGTCGAGCAAGGCCTCGTCGCGATCGACGAGCCCGTCGCCAAATACATTCCGGAATGGAAGGATCTCGGCGTGTTCGTCGCCGGCACCGCGCCGGCCTTCCTGACCCGGCCGCCGTCCCGGCCGATGCTGATCGTCGATCTGCTGCGGCACACCGCCGGTCTCACCTACGGCTTCCAGCAGCGCTCCAACGTCGATGCCGCGTATCGCACCGAGAAGATCGGCGAGGTCGAGAAGGCCGGCACACTGCAGAGCATGATCGAGGCGCTGGCAAAGATTCCGCTGGAGTTCTCGCCGGGCGAATCCTGGAACTACTCGGTGGCGACCGACGTGCTCGGCTATCTCGTCGGAAAGATCTCCGGGATTCCCTTCGAGCAGTTCCTTAAAACGCGCATCCTCGATCCGCTCGGCATGACCGACACTGATTTTCACGTGCCGGCCGCCAAGGCGCACCGTTTCGCGGCCTGCTATTCAGCTGATCCCGGTGGAGGCATGACCTTCCATGCCGGCCAGCGCCGCGAGGGCCTGACGCTCCAGGACGACCCGACCAAGAGCTCGTTCCTCTCGCCGCCCTCGTTCATCTCGGGCGGCGGCGGGCTATGCTCGACGGTCGCCGACTATCTCACCTTCTGCCGTGCGCTGCTCAATGGCGGCGAGCTGGGCGGCGTCCGCCTGCTCGGGCCGAAAACGCTGGCGCTGATGACGAGCAACCACATTCCGGGCGGACGCGCGCTGCCGGAGGTGTCGCGCTCGCTGTTCTCCGAAGCCACCTATAACGGCATCGGCTTCGGCCTCGGCTTCGCCGTGACCATGCGCCCGGCGGAGACGCTGATCGCTGGCAGCCCAGGCGAATATAATTGGGGCGGCGCGGCCACGACCTCGTTCTGGATCGACCCGGCCGAGGAGCTGATCACCATCTTCATGACGCAGGTGCTGCCGTCGAGCGCCTATCCGCTCCGGCGCGAACTGCGCAGCATGGTCTATGCGGCGATCACCGAGAGCAATCTCTGAGCTGCGTCTCAACGAGAACGGGCCCTCGCGATCGATCGCGAGGGCCCGTCGTTGCCTAGTGCATATGGCCGACCAGACAAATTCCGCCGCCGAGCACCAGAACGGCGGGCACGGCCCACAAAATCAGAACTGGCATTGCGTCATTCTCCTCAGTTGGACGTGCAGACCTTGACGGTCTTCATGCCGCTTTCAGCCTCGGTGCGCGACTTGGCGCCCACGACCGCGCTGCAAAATCCCTCCCTGACGCGCTCGCCGGACGCGAAAATCGTGGCGCGGTGGAAGTCTCACCCGTATGGTCTCCCCAAAATCATAATCCGGCGCCGCTGCGCTGGAACCGGGACGCCCGCGCTTGTCAAAGCTCACTCTGCCGGTCCGGCTCGCTCTTCTGGTCACGGGAACGATGTTGCCGCTAATCGTCTTTGCGGTCGGTATTGCCTATTCCAACTACCGCCAGGACCGCAGCGACGCGACACGACGCGTGCTGGAGACGGTGCGAAGCATGCGCCTCGTGCTCGATTCCGAAGTGCAGCGGATGACCGGCGGCTTGCAGGTGCTGGCGCTCAGCAACGCCCTGCAAAGCGGCGACTTCGACGACTTCCGCCGGCTGGCAACCGGGTTCATCAGCCAATATGGCGAGGACAGCGTCCTGCTGGTGGCGGACGGGAGCGGGCACCAGCTGTTCTCGACCCTCACGAGTGAAACGACAAACCTGCCACCCCGCAACAATCGCGAGATCGTCGAGCGGGTATTTGCGAGCAAGTCACCGCAATATTCCGACCTGTTCACCGGCTCGACCAAGAACCGGCCGATCGTGACCGTCGAGGTTCCCGTGCTGCGCAACGATGAGGTCGTCTACGCGCTCTCCTTCAGCCCGCCGATCGCGACATTCCAGAAACTGGTCGAGCAGCAGCGGCCGAACGATCAGTGGACGGTGTCGCTGCTGGACACCAAGGGTCGCGTGTTCGCGCGCGCGCCCAATCCGGCCGAGACGTTCGGCAAGCAGGCCTCCGGCGCACTGAACGATGCGATGGCCCGGACGCCGGAGGCGACCCTCTCCACCGTTTCGCTCGACGGCGTCGCGCTGTCCTCCGCCTATACGAGATCGCGGCTGACCGGCTGGACGGTCGTGGCCGGTGTCGCCGAGAGATCGCTGATCGCCCCGCTCTGGCGCGACATCGCGATCACCAGCCTGATCGGCGGCATCCTGCTGCTGACCGGCCTGACCTTCGCGGTGCGGATGGCGACCACGATCGCGCGCGGCGAGATGCTGCACAATCTGCTGATCGAGGAGCTCAACCATCGCGTCAAGAACACGCTGGCCTTGATGCAGGCGATCGCAGTGCAGACCTTCCGAAGTTCAAGCCGGGACGAGCGGACGAAGTTCGAGGGACGGCTCGGTGCGCTCGCCGAGGCGCATAATCTCCTGAGCCAGGAGAAATGGGCGGGCTCGGAGCTGAGGGACGTGATCGCGCGCGTGCTCCAGCCGTTCCTGCTGAGCAATCCCGATCGCATCCGCATGGCCGGCCCCACCGTGCCGCTGTCGCCGCGGCTCGCCGTGGTGCTGTCGATGATCGTGCACGAGATCGCCACCAACGCCGCGAAATACGGCGCGCTGTCGAACGAGACCGGCCGGGTCACGCTGGAATGGGAGGTCATCGCCGACACGCCGAAGCCCCGGCTGCGGCTGATCTGGAGCGAGATCGGCGGACCGCCGGTGACGGAGCCGGTGCAGCGCGGTTTCGGATCGCGCCTGATCGAGCGCAGCGCGCGCGACCAGCTCGGCGGCGAGGCGACCGTCGACTTCCTGCCGCGCGGCGTCGTCTGCACGGTGACGTGCGTGCTGGACGAGGCGCGGTGAACGGATTGAAGGAACATCGGCGATGAAGATCACCAAGGTGCGCACGCACATCCTCGAAGCAAAGCTCTCGCAGCCCTTCGCCTATTCGCGCGCCTGGTACGACACGCGCACCGCGATGCTGGTCGAGATCGAGACGGATGACGGCCTGACCGGCTGGGGCGAATGCTACGGGCCGGCGCGGATGACGGCGGCGGTGGTGCAGAGCATCGCGCCCTTGCTGATCGGCGAGGATCCGCTGCGCACCGACGTGCTGTGGCAGATGGTCTACGCACGCTTGCGCGATCACGGCCAGAAGGGCGTCGTGATCCAGGGCCTGAGCGGCATCGATATCGCGTTGTGGGACATCAAGGGCAAGCATTTCGGCGTGCCAGCGCATCAGCTTCTCGGCGGCGCCGCGCGCAAGGAGATAGCGGCCTATGCGACCGGGCTCTACCGGCGCAAATCTGGCGATCCGCTCAAATACCTGCCGGAGGAAGCGGCCGGCTACGCCGCGGAGGGTTTCCGCGCCGTGAAGCTGAAGGTCGGCTTCGGCATCGCCGAGGACGCCGCGGTCACGCGCGCGGTGCGCGAGGCGATCGGCCTGGATGTCGCGCTGATGGTCGATGCGAACCACGCCTATGACGCAGTGGCGGCGATCCGGCTCGGCCGCATGATTGAGCGCTACGACATCGGCTGGTTCGAGGAGCCGGTGCCGCCGGAGGATGTCGCGGGATATCGCGCGGTACGATCCGCGCTGACGATTCCCATCGCCGGCGGCGAATGCGAATTCACCCGTTTCGGTTTTCGCGACCTGTTCGCATCGCATGCGCTGGACATCGCCCAGCCCGACACCTGCGCCGCGGGTGGCCTCTCCGAATGCAAGAAGATCGCCGACATGAGCGAGGCGTTCGGCATCCGCTACAATCCGCATGTCTGGGGCACCGGGATCGCGATCGCGGCCTCGCTCCAGCTCCTCGCCGTGCTGCCGTCACACACGCCGACCTCGCTTGCGCCGATCGAACCGATGCTCGAGTTCGACCGCACCGAGCATCCGATCCGGCAGGCGATTTTGAAGGAGCCGATCGAGCACGAGAAGGGTTTCGTGCGGGTGCCTGACAGACCGGGGCTAGGTATCGATATCGACCGCGAGGCGCTCGCGCGCTTCGCGGTTCAATAGAAAAAGCGGTCGACGCCGTTAATTCGGCGGCACGTCGATCGGAACGAGAAACGCGAAGCCATATTTGGCGTCCTCGCCGCGCGCCTCATCGAGGCCGCGTCCGAGTTCCACCGCGGCAATCTCCGCCGGAAGCGCGAGCCTGACGTGTCGGACATGATCCGGGCACAGGAGAGGACGCCCACCTGAACACATGCTCTCCAATTCCTCGACGAACCAGGCTTCCTGCACGCGCGCCCGGGCGGATCGCAGTGAGCTGGCCGAGAACGCCAGAACCGGTCTCTGGTTGATCTCCAGCACGAAGCAGCGCTGTCGCGCCGCCTGTGCGGCGCGATTGCTCTTGCGTGCCGTCGATCTGCCTTCAGCCCGGCCACTCGCGCGTGTCATCTCAACACCATCAGAAGTTCGCCGTGGCTGACAATCTGAACACACGTGGAGACCCCGGCGTGATGTTGTTATTCCCGTCCGCGGTCGAATAGTACTTCCGGTCGAGGAGATTTTCGATGTTGAGCTGGGCGCGCCAGGTCTCGTTGAGCCTGAAGAACACGGCGGCGTCCACCCGCGTGAACTCCGGAATCAGCACGGTGTCGTCGGACGATGCGAAGAAGTTCGAGTAGTGGATCACACCGAGGCCCGCGGCCCACTGCTCCGTGAACTGATACCTGTTCCAGAGGGAAAAGGTATTGTACGGCACAAGTCCCACGCGGTTGCCGGCGACAATGGTCGCGGAGTTGTTGCTGGTGATCCGCGCATCCGTGTAAGCGTAGCCGCCCGTGATTTGCCAGGCGTCCGTCACGTAGCCTGTCAGAGACGCTTCGAGGCCGCGGGTCTTGGTGGCTCCGCTCAGGATGAAGAATCCCGCATTGTTGGGATCGGCAAAGCGCTGATTGGTCCGGTCCAGTTCGTAGATCGCCGTAGCGAACTGCAGGCTCGGGAAGATGTCGTATTTGAGCCCGACTTCCTTGTTCACGAACTTCTCGGGCGCTGCGATGGCCAGGCCCGGTGTCAGAGCGCTGAACTGGTCGCCGGCGCTCGGCAGATACGAGATGCTGTAGCTGCCGTAGATCGACAGGTTTTCGAGCGGCTTGAACAGGACACCGACGCGTGGCGACACCAGATCATCGACCCGGTTGAGCTCGACGAATGTGCGGCGGTCTCGCGACGTCAGGTCGAAGTGATCGAACCGCAGGCCGCCGATCAGCTCCAGATAGCGCGTGATCTCGACCTGGTCCTGGACGTAGACGGCGCCGAGATTGAGCTTGTAGGTGTTGTTGGCATCGGTCCCCCCGTTATTGGCGAAAGTGACCGGAACGTACGACGTCGGATTCCTCGGATCGATCGTGATGGTCGACGATACGCCATTGAAGAGCCCGCTCTGCCGGTAGTTCAGGCCGTTCTGACGGCCCAACTCGGCGCCGAAGACGACGGTGTGACGAATTGGGCCCGTCCCGAATTTGTAGGTGAGATCGGTCTGGTTGAAGTAATTCGTCCGGTCGGTCTCGTTGTTGTATGCTTGCAGATTGCTCGAGGTTCCGGCGGCATTGACGGCACCGGAATTGGCTCCTCCGCCCGGATAGATGTTCTGGTAGAACTTGTCGTAGTTGGCGATCTGCGACGAATTCTTGATCGTCCACCCGTTCTCGAAATCGTGCTCGACGACAGCGGTTCCGATATCCACATCGGCGAGCGCATAGTTGAGGTTGGGGTTGCCGAAGAACGCAGACGGCGACGTATCGTAGGGATAGCGCGGGAAGGCGTTTCCGGGGCGGATCTGCGAAGGGATGCCGCGATCGACGGTACGCCGGTCGTGCAGATGCTCGTAGCTCAGCTTGACCGTCGTGGTGTCGTTCGACGCAAAGGTCGCGGTAGGATTGATCGCCCAGCGTTCGAGGTTGACGAAATCGCGATAGCTCTGCGTGTTTTCGTACATCGCGTTGAGGCGGAAGGCCCAGTTCTCGTTGATCGCCTGGCCGACGTCGGTGGTCACGCGGGCGCCGGGATAGGAATTGCCGCCGACCGTCACCTCGCGAATGGTCGTACCGTCGGCGTCCTTGAGCACGCGGTTGACGACGCCACCGCCACCGCCGCGGCCGAAGATCATCGCGTTCGGCCCCTTCAGGACCTCGAGCCGCTGAATGTTGTAGAAGTCGCGAAAATACTGGACGTCGTCGCGGATGCCGTTGGTGTAGAAGTCGGCGTTGCTGCGCTGGCCGCGGATGACGAGGTCGTCGCGATGCGATTCGCCCTGGTGATAGATCACGCCGGGCACATAGCGGGTCGCCTCGCCGATCGAGGTGAAGGCCTGGTCCCTGATGAAATCCTTCGTCAGCACCGTCACCGACTGCGGCACGTTGAGGAGAGCCGTATTGGTCTTCGTCGCGCTGGTCACGCTCCGCGTGACATAGCCCTTCTGGCCGGTACGCGCGTCCTGGTTGTTGACGCTCGGCGGCTTCTTCTCGACCGGTGCAACGGTGGCCGTCCGGCGATTCGATCGCGCTGCGCGCGAGGTGGCCGCGGTCTGCGCCCGGCGGGCGCGCTGCTGCGGAGCGGAAACGACGACTGACGGCAAGGCTCCCGCCGCCTGCCCCTGCTGTGCGGAGGCCGGGCCCGCCTGCATCGTCAGCCCGCCACTGAATGACAGCGCTGCCGTTGTCGACAGCAGAAAACCACGCAACGCCTTACGGCCACCCCAACAACCCAATTCCATCTGCAACGCCCCAAAAGCTTCGCGTGCCGCTCTGAAAGACGGCTTCGCGGTCCCAAACTGGGGCGCATCTGCAATGCGAAGAATTAGATGAGGATTAGATCGGATTTAGAATAGGTCGAGCCTCTCTACACTCACGCCAAAATTTGTAAGAGTTCTAAATTGAGGCGCAGGCGGTTGACCATTTGGCCACGGTGTCGAATGTGGCGCTTGGTGCTGCGACGCGCCGCCCCTCCAACACAGCGAATTTCCCTGAATCAATGCGCCTCCTGCTGATCGAAGACGATCCGATGTTCGGCAAGGCGCTCGTCCGCGGATTGAAGCGAAACGGAATGACCGTGGACTGGACCCGCGACGGACAGGACGGCTACGCCGCGCTACAACGCGCCGAGCACGCGATCACGCTGCTCGATATCGGACTGCCCGGCATGACTGGCTTCGAGATTCTCAAGGCCGCGCGCAGCAGGAAGGCTTCGCCCATCCTGGTGATCACGGCCCGCGACCGGGTCGAAGACATGGTCGCGGGACTCGATCTCGGCGCCGACGACTTCATCGTCAAGCCGTTCGAGTTGCGCGCCCTGCTCGCGCGCATCCGCGCGGTCATGCGCAGGGTCAACGACCGCTCCAATTCGCTGATGAGCAGCAAGGAGATCACGCTCGATCCATCGACCCATGTGGCGACCTTCCGCGGCATCCAATCGACGCTTTCCGCGCGGGAGTTCTCGGTGATGTACGCCCTGATGGAGCGTCCCGGAACCATCCTGTCGCGAGGCCAGATCGAGAGCCGGATCTACGGCTGGAGTGACGAGGTGCAGAGCAACGCCGTCGACGTCGTCATCCACGGCTTGCGCAAGCGGTATGGCAAGGACGTCATCCGGAACATCCGCGGTGCCGGTTGGATGGTCACGAAGTCCGGATCATGAGCTCTCTTCGCAAGACGATCATCACGCGTGCGACGCTGTTGCTGGCCGCCATCGGCCTCCTGGCGACGGCAACATCGTTCGGCCTGGTCGCCTATGAGATGAACAAGTTCCTCGACGCGCAGTTGCAGGAGATCGCCGTCAATGTCGGTCCAGGCGACCGCAACGGTGCGGATCCACTGCTTGAAAGCGAAGACGAGGATCAGTTGGTCGTCCGCATCTGGGATCGCTCCGGCGCGCTGGTGCATCGAGCGGGTCCTCCGATCGATATTCCCTGGCAATCAGTGCCGGGATTGTCCGACGTGACCGCCGACGGGCAGGATTGGCGCGTCTATCGCTGGAGCCACGCGCAGCACGATATCCAGATCGCGCAAGCGTGGAGCGCCAGACACGAGATCGCGCTGCACGCGGCGACAGGCGCCGCGCTTCCGCTGCTGCTCGCCATCCCGCTGGTCTGGGCCGTTCTGGGTTGGTCGATCAGCCGCACGATGGGCGCTCTGCAACGGCTGTCGGCCGAAATCGGCCAGCGCAGCGTCGATGCGCAGGAGCCCCTGCGTCCGGTGGGCGTACCGGCGGAAGTGGCTCCCCTGATCGTTGCCATCGACAAGCTCGTCGATCGTCACCGGTCGGCACTCGAAGCGCAGCGCCGCTTCGTGGCGGACGCGGCGCACGAACTGAGGACACCTCTGGCCGCGCTCCAGATTCAAGCGGAAAACCTGATCGCCGCGGATCTGTCCGGACAGACTCGCGAGCTTGCCGACGAACTTCGGGACGGCGTGCGGCGCGCATCGCATCTGGCGAGCCAGTTGCTCGAAATGGCCAGAACGGAAGGCGCCTCGATCCAGAAGCGCGACGACATCGATCTTGCCGCGCTCGCGACGTCGTTGCTGGCCGACTTCTATCCGCTGGCTGAGGCGCGCAACGTCCAGCTCGCGATGACGGCGGAGACACCGTGCAGGTTCCTCGGCGATCGCGACGCGATCGCCAAGCTCATCGCCATCCTGCTGGATAACGCTATTCGCTATTCAGGTTCAGGCGGCTCCGTGGAACTCAGGGTCGTCAATGACGGCAAGATTAGCGCGCTGGAGATCGTCGACGACGGCCCAGGCATTCCCGAGGACGCAATGCCGTTCATCTACGACCGCTTCTTCAGGGCTGCGCCCCAGGGCGTCGAGGGGACCGGGCTTGGTCTTGCGATCGCCAAATCCACCGCCGACCGGCACGGCTTCAGGCTGATGCATCAGAACCGGAGCGGCGCGACCGGCATCGTCGCGCATGTCCGGTTTGACCTGACTGCCGTGCCGACCGCGTGAGCTAACCGATCGTCTGCAGCGCCGGAAACGTCTCCAGCAGCCAGATGCTGACATTCGAGACCGTGCCGGTGAGGAAGCCGATGCCGGTGATCACCATCAGGACGCCCATGGCGCGCTCGACATTGACGAGCTGGCCCTTCATGCGCGCGAACAGCTTCGAGAACTGCTCGATCATCAGGGCGGCGATCAGGAAGGGAATGCCGAGGCCGGCCGAATAGACTGCGAGCAGGCCCGCCCCCTTCGTCACCGTCGCCTCCGCCGCGGCGATCGAGAGGATCGCGGCGAGGATCGGGCCGATGCAGGGCGTCCAGCCGAAGGCGAAGGCGAGGCCCATCACATAGGCGCCCCACAGGCCGACAGGCTTGGGCGCGGTCAGGCGCCCCTCGCGCATCAACAGGCCGATCCGCGTCAGTCCCAGGAAGTGCAGGCCCATGATGATGATGACGATGCCGGCAAGGATCGACAGCTCGGCCGACCAGGCACGGATCAGCCCGCCGATCAGCGAAGCGCTGGCGCCGAGCGCCACGAACACCGTGGAGAAACCGAGCACGAACAGGAGCGCCGACATCATGACGGCGCGCTTGGACGCCGAGGCCGGCTCCTTGTTCTCGACATGCTCGATCGTGGCGCCCGTGAGATAGATCAGATAGGGCGGAACCAGGGGCAGAACGCAGGGAGAGAGGAAGCTGACGAGGCCGGCAATCAGGGCCGCCGGGATCGAGACATTTTGCATGATGCAGTCGGAGCCATCTCAGGCTCTTTGGCCGCGCGCCGGGAATGCGCGCAGGCGGGAGCCGAACCGGCTCTGGTGTAGCCGATGCCGGGGAATGCGCACAACAGAGGCGCACGAAACCAGGCTCCTCCCGATGCCGTCTGCGATCACAGATGCGGCATCGGGACGCGCACAAACCTCGCCAAAAAGCGAGACTCGGCGGCGCGGCTACTTCACCACGCGGAGCAGCGGACGCCGGGGCTGGTCCTGCGTCTGCTTGGAGGGGGGCTGCGGTTCGCTTCCAGCGCTCCGCAACATTTCGTCGCACAGCGCCTTGAGATCGGCACTGTCAATTCCTTTGAGCTTCATCCGCACGTCGAGGATGACGATAGACAGCAGCTCGGCCGACTCGCGGTTATTGCTCTCGTTGAGAACCTTGCGGCACTCCTCAAGCGTTTCCAGCACCGACTGCAACTGTTCGTCTGAATGCGACACCGGCGTTCTTTCCGTTAGTTCGGCCTGCGAGACGTGTTTGTGGAAATCCCCTCGGCCCCCATGGGATACCGAGAATAACACGAGGCGCCGACGCCTCCGAACATGATTTCAGTATGATTTTGCCGGGAAACCGTGGCTCCCGCGAACATCGACCCGCTGCGCGGGACGCCATTATCGTCGTGGCCGGGAGTCGAACGCGCGGCACTGGATGATCGACCCATTCCGCGCGGCGACAGCTCGCGCGCAAGGACTTCCGTGACGGAAAACGCCGACAATCCTGCAGCCATTTCAGGGCTCGCAACGGAACTCACGCCACACCCCTCATTCCAACGTTGGTCGGCCGATTCGATTCTCAGCCTTAGTAACACTCGGATACCGCCCACTAGGCAGTAACGATGGCGTTCAAAAGTCGCCGTTCCCCAACCCGCAGTGGTTGTGGTTTGCGCCCAATTCTGCCAGTTTAGCAACCCGAAGGGACTTGTATGCACTCCTTGGCGGAAAGGGGCGTTCCACAGGAGGAACGCCCAAAGATCAACATCAGCGGCCTCTCCGATTGGGATGCGGCCCGCATATTCCTGGAAGTCGTTCGATGCGGCAGTTTTCGCTCGGCGTCTGAACGCCTGTCGCTGTCGATCAACGCCGTCCGCCGCCGGATTGATGATTTCGAGCGCCAGACCGGCACCACCCTGTTCACCCGCGACGTCCACGGCACGCATCTGACCGATGAAGGTGCGCTGGTGGTCTCCGCCGTCGAGCGCATGGAGGCGGCCGCCTTCGACGTGCTGCGCACCAGCGATTCGACGGCCAACGCCCTGTCCGGCGAAGTTCGCGTGGCCGTCACCGAGGGTCTCGGGACGTTCTGGCTCGCCCCGCGGCTGGTCGAATTCCAGCAGGCCTATCCGAAGATCCTGGTCGACCTCCATTGCGCGATGCGCTCGGCCGATGTCTCTCGTCACGAGGCCGACGTCGCCATCCATCTGTCGCGTCCCTCCGCGCTCGACGTCAAGCTGGTGCGGCTCGGCCGCATGCACCTGATGTTCTGGGCTTCGGAAAAATACCTTGAAAAACACGGCACGCCGCGCTCGGCGCTCGAATTGATCAAGCACCGCCTGGTGCTGCAATTCGCCGACCAGCTTGCCGCCAAGGAAACCTTCGAGAGCTTCTTCCCAGGCGTTCCGGAACGTGACCTGCTGGTCATGAAGACCAACGTCTCAAGCGCCAATTATTGGGCGGTCGCGAATGGCGCCGGCATCGGCGTATTCCCGAGCTACGCCATTGCGCTTGGCGGGAAGTTGATTCCACTGGAGGTCGAGCTGAACAGGCCGCTGGATATCTGGTTGTCCTACCACCCTGGTAGCGGCCGGATTCCACGCGTTCGGCACATGATTGACTGGCTGATCGAGGCTTTCAATCCGGCGCGATTCCCGTGGTTTAAGGAAGAGTTCGTGCATCCGCATGAATTCAAGGACGAGTATATGGGCGAACCCCTGACCCAGCTCTTCGGGGGATTTTCAACCGAAGAACAAAGGTGAGAGTATGAAAGCAGCGGCGAAAAGAATGAAGCAGCGCAGCGCCGGCAAGCCGGACATTGAGCTTGGCAAGCGGATCCGTCTGCGGCGCGTCGAGATGAAGATCTCGCAGGCCGAGCTCGGTGAGAAGCTCGGCGTGAGCTTCCAGCAGGTCCAGAAATACGAGAAGGGCGTCAATCGCGTCGGCGCGGCTCGGCTTCAGCAGATCGCCACCGCCCTCGATGTGCCCGTGACCTTCTTCTATGACGGCGACAACAAGGCGCGCGAAGTCGAGAGCCTGCTGTTCCTCGATTCCGCCTTCAGCCTCCGCCTGCTGCGCGCCTACAGCAAGATCAAGGACCAGACGGTGCAGCGTCAGCTCGTCTCGCTGATGGAATCGATCGCAGCGAACGAGGCCTGAGCCGATCGGGCTCTGACCTGGACGGCCGATGTTCAATCCGCCGCGTCACGGGGGCGCGGCCGGATTGAACGAGACCCAGTCCGCGCGCTTGCGCGCGGCTCTCCTTTCGGGGCGGCCAAGCCGCCCTTTTTTCTTGCGGATTTCTTGCTGCGGGTTTCTTGCTGCGGGTTTCCTGGCAATTTGCCCGCCATCGCCGCGAATTTCGCGAACCGATCCCGCCCCTGCTGCGACCCAATCGAGACGCCCCCGCCTCGAACGCGCGGGCTTTCGACTGCCGCGCTTAATGGGACCTCAACTCCGGGGCTCTAGCTTCCCGCCGATTTTTGCGAATCGGCGCACGCAGCGCGGCGAGCGGGAATTGCCAATGCGAGCGCCGTCCGGGCCTCGTCCTCGTGGGGAAAATGGGACACATGTCGAAACGCCATGCGATGATCGTTGCCGTCGGCGTGCTCGCGAGCGCTTCCGCGCTGGCGCAAACCGAAACCACGGGACAGGCAAACCCCAGGCCGGCAACGGCGGCCGGTACAGTGCCGGCAGCGGCGAACCCGGCCCATGCTGCCGCGCCGAAGGCTGCCGCACCCGCTTCGACGGCGGAGAGCCGCTCCGCCGCGGCGCTCGCGCTGACGCACGAGCCAACCTATGACGAGGGCTCGGCCCAGCGCATCAAGGATGCCGCACTCAGCTACTCCGATCTCGCCGTGCGCGGCGGCTGGCCGACCATCCCTGCCGATGCCAAGTTCGCCCTCGGCGTCCAAGGCGCCAGCGACGAGCTGCTGCGCAAGCGACTAATCCTCTCCGGCGATCTCGCCGCCGACAAGGCCAGCGGCGCCTTCGATCAGGATCTCGCCGACGCCGTGAAGCGCTTCCAGGCCCGCCATGGACTGGCGCCGACCGGCACGGTGACGCCGCGCACGCTCGCGGCGATGAACGTCTCCGTGCAGAAGCGCATCCGGCAGCTGGAGGCTTCGCTCCAGCGGCTCGAGAACATGAATTTCGGCTTCGGCCAGCGCTATGTCGTGGTCAACATCCCCGCCGCGTTTGCCGAAGCGGTCGAGAACGATGTGGTGGTGCGGCGCTATCGCGTGATCGTCGGCAGGACCGAAAAGCCCTCGCCGACCCTGACGGCCCAGATCACCAGCGTCGTGCTCAATCCGACCTGGACGGTGCCGTCCTCGATCGCCAAGACCGAGATCTCGGCGCATATGCGCAAGGATCCGACCTATTTGTCGCGCATGCACATGGAGGTGCTCGACGCCCACGACAATCCGATCGACCCGCATTCGGTCGACTGGTCGGGCACGCACACGCCGAACTTCACCGTGCGCCAGCACAACGGCACCTTCAACGCGCTCGGCGCGGTGAAGATCGACATGCCGAACGCCTATTCGGTCTATATGCACGACACCAACCAGCGCAATCTGTTCAGCGACGACTACCGCTTCGATTCCCATGGCTGCTCGCGCGTCGACAATGTGCGCGATCTCGCCGCCTGGCTGCTGAAGGACCAGCCGAAATGGAGCCGCGCCGCGATCGATACGGAGATTGCGAGCGGCCAGCACCTCGATGTCGCCATGGCGAAGAAGGTGCCGGTGGCCTGGATCTACCTCACGGCATGGATGACCAGGGACCAGACCGTCCAGTTCCGCAACGACGTCTATAATCAGGACGAGCAGTTGCTGGAGGCCACCGCCGAAGAGGCGGCGTTCTTCAGCAATGCCGGCAGCCATCCCCTGACCGCTCACATGCACGCAACGCAGTAGAGCATGATCCGGAAAAGTGTGCAGCGGTTTTCCGAAAAGATCATGCTCAAGGAATAACCGCTTCTCGCGCCATGCAATCGCGGCACAGGCGGATGCAAAGCCGCGTCCCTCGTCGCGGTTGACCCGGGCCGCGCCCCGGCCGCACATTGCGCTCGGCCTACGACAAGCGAGCGCGCAATGCCTGACAATTCCAGCACGACCGAAACACCCCTTGCCGACGGCAAGATCCTCAAGCAGGTCATCGACGGCGTCGGCGTGATCACCTTCAACAATCCTGACAAGCGCAACGCGATGTCGCTGGAGATGTGGGAGGGATTTGGCGAGGCGCTGACGAGCCTGCGCGATGACGCGACGGTTCGCGTCGTGATCCTGCGCGGCGCCGGCGGCAAGGCATTCGTCTCCGGCGCCGACATCAGCCAGTTCGAGAAGACCCGCCACAACGCGGCGGCGTCCGAGGAATATGCCAGGCGCAGCGCCGCCCAGCGCGCGCTGCTCGCCGACTATCCCAAGCCGACCATCGCCTGCATCGAGGGATTCTGTCTAGGCGGCGGCATGCAGGTCGCGATGCTCGCCGACATCCGCCTCGCCGCAGATGGCAGCCAGTTCGGCATTCCCGCGGCAAAACTCGGCATCGCCTATGGCTATGACGGCTTGAAGCATCTGGTGTCGCTGGTCGGTCCGTCCTGGGCACGGCTTCTGATGTACACGGGCATGCGGATCGATTCCGCCGAGGCGCTGCGCATTGGCCTCGTCGAGCGCTTGTTCCCGATCGACGAGTTGTGGGGTGAGACGATGACGATCGCGCAGACCATCTCCGAGAACGCCCCGCTCGCGATCAAGGCCGCCAAGATCACCATCGCGCAGGTGTTGAAGGACGAGAGCCAGCGCGACCTGGAGGCGATCAAGGCGATCGGTCACGCCTGCATGGACAGCGCGGATTTTCGCGAGGGCCGGCAGGCCTTCATGGAAAAGCGCAAGCCGCAGTTTACGGGCAAGTAGCCTCGGCGTCCGGCCGCGCCAGCAAAAATCACGAAAACAACCCCGCCGTGACTAGAAAGTAGTCGTACAAGATGCCGACGGCTCGCGCGCCATGTTGATCGTGATGTAGCGCGCGAAGGTTGTTGCCAGCCCCGACTGCTTCGGAACTATCCAACGTAGAAGGATCCCGTCGGGAATTCGTTTCTCTGACTGGGGTAGCTCCCCATAGAGCTCGGAAAAGAATTTCACAGCCCTTTCGATCGCATCCGGTCCTGTCCCCATCGCATTTCGCATGTTTTGTTCGTCTCTTGCGTCGAAACATGTTCTTACTTCCGCATAAGCGGCGGCCGGCAGTATTGTTGCGAGTACAAAGACGAAGAGCAAACGCATGCAATCAACTTCCTTCTAGCTTTCTTCGCTCCCATTTTACCTTGGGCCAATCTGGGGTCGAAATCCACGTCATGAACTCGTTGGCGGTGTCCGTTGTTGGGCCTCATAACAGAGGTCGCGCCTTTGCGAGCGCTGCAATCATTCGATACGCAACAAAGCCGGAAGGTCGCTCATCCGATGAAAGAACTCATCGCAGAAGGCTGCTAACTCTGGCTCAACTCCCGGATCACCGCCGGTAAACCCCAAGACTCTCATTCCCGCGGCCTTTGCCGCGCGAATCCCGGACAAGGAGTCCTCAATAACGACGCAACGTGAAGGGTGAACACCCAACGTTTGTGCGGCATGCAGAAACAGGCCGGGGTCTGGCTTCCACGAACCAACCTCATACGCACTAAAGATACGTCCTTCAAAGTGCCCCAGCAGTTTCGTCAACCCGAGTGCATGCGTGAGCTTCGACGTGGGTCCGTTAGACGCTACGCAAACGGGAACGGTAATCTCGGCTAACGCTGCATGGATTCCTTCGACAGGCTTCAGTTCGGCATCAAAAGCCAGCGCGGTTGCTTGTCGAACGTCAGCAACGAAAGTGTCTCGGACGCCGCGGCCTAGCCGACGCTCAATTTCGCGCACGCAATCCGCCATCTTTACCCCTCGGAAAGAACGTATAGCGTCCTCCACGCTGATCGTTACGCCTTCCTCAGATGCTGTTCGGACCAGGACGGTCAGGGCAATAATCTCACTATCGACCAGGACGCCGTCCGAATCGAAGATAATGAGCTCGGGACTTGCACTGGTCATCCTTGCGATGCTCTCGCTTTGCGGGGCCATCTGGACATTAGCTATGGTCCGACAGGCCGTAGATCGTCGAACACCTCGATCAGGCGAAAGCGTTCGCACATGAGCGTCATGTCCTCGCTGAATCGTCCGAGCCGGCCGAAATAGGTCCGATGGGCGCTGCGCCAATAGGCGAGGCTTCGATCGCCTTCGCCCTCATCGTGCGCAAAAACGGCATCGACGTCATTGAAGCGCCGATAGGTGATTTCGACGGATTCGATGACGCAGCGGGGTGCTCCCCGTCCGTCAAGCACGACCCAGAGCTCACCGGGCGTGGACGTGTTCGGTTCGTCCTCCGTGCTGCAAGTCGCGGTCTTGACGCCCTTGACGACGAGTTCGACCAATTCATCCGCGAGCGCGGGATTGTCGCCAAAGGCGAAGGTTCGGAGGTGCTGATAGTGCTCGGGAACCGGGTTGCTCATTGACTTCCGGCTCCTCCGATATCGGCCGCCTGCGGTAACTACAGCGCAGCGAGCACCGCTTTCGTAATGTCAGCCGTGCCATTGCTGCCGCCGAACTCCATCGGCTTGATGCCGCCGGCGTAGATATGATCCACTGCACGCTCGATCCGCTCGCCGGCTTCCGCCGCGCTCTCGACGCCGTGCTTGTCGGCGAGCCAGTCCAGCATCATCGCCGCCGACAGGATCATGCCGGTGGGATTGGCCTTGCCCTGCCCCATGATGTCTGGTGCGGTGCCGTGGCAGGGCTGGAACACGGCATATTTGTCGCCGATGTCGGCGGACGGCGCCATGCCGAGGCCGCCGATCAGGCTCGCGGTGATGTCGGAGACGATGTCGCCGAACATGTTCTCCATCACCATCACATCGAAATCCCAGGGACGCTTCACCAGCATCGCCGAGCAGGCATCGACATAGAGCCGGTCGGTCTTCACCTCCGGATGCTTCTTCTCGATCTCGTCGAAGATGCCGCGGAAGAACGCAAAGGCCTTGAACACGTTCGCCTTGTCGACGCAGGTCAGCATCCCCGGCTTGCCGCGCGCCTTGCGCCGCTCGGCGAGCCGAAACGAGAACTCGAACAGGCGCTCGGAGGTCTTGCGCGTGATCACCATGGTCTCGCGCGCGTCCTCATGGGTGACGACGCCCTTGCCCATCGAGGCGAACAGGCCTTCGGTGGATTCGCGGATCACGACGAGATCGATGCCGCGCTGGTCGGCGCCGACGATCGGGCTCGGCACGCCCGGAATGAGCCGCGCCGGGCGCACGCCGGCATAGAGATCGAAGATGAACCGAAGCTCGATCTGCGGCGCGATCTCGGTATTATCGGGGTAGCGCACCGACGGCAGGCCGCAGGCGCCGAGCAGGATCGCATCGGCCTCCTCGCAGAGCTTGATCGTGGAATCGGGCATCGACTTGCCGGTCGCGAGATAATTGTTGGCGCCGGCGGGCGCCTCGGTGAAGCGGAAGCTCAGGCCGGACTTCGCCTCGATCTTGCGCAAGACTTCGATGGCCGGTGCCATGACTTCGGGACCGATGCCGTCACCGGCGAGCACGGCAATGTGGAAGGCGTTGTTTGCGGACATTCGTTCCTACTCTCTCCACCGTCATGCCCGGGCTTGTCCCGGGCATCCACGCCTCGATACCAACTCCGTGGCAAGACGTGGATGGCCGGGTCAAGCTCGACCACGACGAAAAACTAACAGTGTTCGCTACGGCGTCAGCACCGTGCGACCGACCACCGCGCCCTGCTGCAATTGCACCAGCGCGTCATTGGCCTTGTTGAGCGGCTGGCGCGTCACCGGGATCGGCGGCACGTTCTTCGCGCGCACGAGGTCAAGCAGCTCCTGCGTCTCGCGCAAATTGCCGACATAGCTGCCCTGGATCGTCACCGCCTTGATCGGGATCAGCGGCAGCGCCCAGGTCGCGCCGCCGCCGAACAGGCCGACGATGACGAGCTTGCCGCCCTTGGTCAGGCAATCGAAGCCGAGTTGCGTGGTCGCGGCGTTACCGACCAGATCAATCACGGCGCGGATCGGCCCGCCCGCCTTTTTGGCAAGCTGCTCCAGCGCGTCCGGCGCCTTGGGATCGACGGTCGCGAGCGCGCCGGCCTTTTCCGCGGCCTCGCGCTTCCTGGCGTCGATGTCGACCATGATCGCGCCCTTGCCGCCCATTGCCTTCAGCAGCGACAGCGCCATCAGGCCGAGACCGCCGGCGCCGAACATCACGATCGGCGTGTCAAAATGCTGCTCGACCTTCTTCAGCGCGCTGTAGGTGGTGACGCCCGAGCAGGCGTAGGGCGCGGTCGTCGCGGGATCGAGGCCCTTCAAGTTAAGCAGGTAACGCGGATGCGGCACCAGCATGTGGTCGGAATAGCCGCCGTCGCAATAGACGCCGAGCGAGCGCGGCGTCAGGCACATGTTCTCGTCACCGGCCAGGCACGTGGCGCACTTGCCGCAGCCGATCCAGGGATAGACCAGGCCGACATCGCCGAGCCTGAGATCGCCCTGGTCGGTCGGCTTCACGTCGGGGCCGAAGGCTGCGATTTCGCCGACCGTCTCATGGCCCATGGTCAGCGGCAGATTGATGCCGCGGTCCTTCAGCGACAGCGGCTTGCGGCCGTGGCCGAGATCGTAGCCGCCTTCCCAGATGTGGAGGTCGCTGTGGCAGACGCCGGCGGCCTTCACCTTGATCAGCACCTGCGTGCCCGACGGCTGCGGCGTGGCCTCGTCGAACTCCTGCAGCGGCGCCTTGAAATCGGCGACCTTGAAACTCTTCATCGGCGTCCTCCCGGCATACTTCTTGTCGTCGCCACCATGCCATGACCGGCGGGGCGAAACAAATCCGCTACCGTCTTTAGTTTAGGCCAGCGGATGGTGGCAAGCCGCGAACTGGCCGGGTGCGACCTCGCGCAACTCCGGTATCTCCGCGCTGCATCGCTGGTCGGCCCGCGGGCAGCGGGTGCGGAAGCGGCAGCCGGACGGCGGCGCAATCGGCGATGGTGGCTCGCCGGTCGCCACACTCTCGACGGGACGCACGTCCGGATCGGGCACCGGGATCGCCTGCAACAGCAGGTCCGTGTAGGGATGCGCGGGCCTCGCGAACAATTGTTCCGACGGCCCGACCTCGCAGAGCCGGCCGAGATACATCACCGCGACGCGGTCGCTGACCGCTTTCACCACCGCGAGGTCATGCGCGATGAACAGCAGCGTCAGGCCGAAGCGCGCCTTCATCTCCTCGAGCAGATTGAGGATCTGCGCGCGGATGGAGACGTCGAGCGCCGAGACCGGCTCGTCGCAGACGATGAATTCGGGGTTGAGCACCAGCGATCGTGCGATGCAGATACGCTGGCACTGGCCGCCGGAGAATTCGTGCGGCAGACGGCCCGCCACGATGTCAGGGTCGAGCCCGACCGCGGACAGCACCTCGTGAACGCGTCGCTTGCGCTCCGTGGCATCCTTGACGCCGGCGATGATCAGCGGCTCGGCGACGATGTCGCCGATGCGCCGGCGCGGATTGAGCGAGGCGATCGGATCCTGGAAGATCAGCTGCACGCGGCGGCGCATTTTTCGCAGCGCCTCGCCTTCCATCGCGGTGAGGTCCTCGCCGTCGAACAGCACGCGGCCGGACTTGGCGCGGCGCAATTGCAGCACCGCGCGCCCCAGCGTCGACTTGCCGCAGCCGGATTCGCCGACCAGCCCCAGCGTCTCACCGCGCGCGACCTGGAGGCTGACGCCGGAGACCGCATGCACCGTCTTGTTGCCGAGACCATATTCGACGACGAGATTGTTGACGTTCAGGAGCGGCTCAGCGGGCATGGCAAACTGCATCATGCGCAAATCCCCTCCGTCATCTGGATGGGATGGAAGCAGGCATAGAGATGCCCCGGCATCTCCGCGCCCTTCAATTCGGGCTTGGCCTCGTGACAGCGCCCTGCGGCATAGCGGCAGCGCGGTGCGAAGGAGCATCCTTTCAGTGGCCGCGTGGGATCGGGCGGACGGCCGGAGATGGCGGGCAGCGGCGTATGCGGCGCGGTCTCCAGCTTCGGGATCGCCGCCAGCAGCGCCTCGGTGTAGGGCATGTGCATGCGCTTGAACAACGCCTGCGTCGGCGCGCGCTCGACCACCCTGCCCGCATACATCACCGCGACCTCGTCGGCGCGGCCGGCGACGACGCCGAGATCGTGGGTGATGATGATCATCGCCATGTGGCGGCGGCGCTGCTCGCGCGCGAGCAGATCGAGGATCTGCGCCTGGATCGTGACGTCGAGCGCCGTGGTCGGCTCGTCCGCAATCAGGAGCTTCGGCTCGCAGGACAGCGCGATCGCAATCGCGATGCGCTGGCGCATGCCGCCGGAACATTGATGTGGATATTGCGCGAGCCGCTGCTCCGGCGCCGGAATTCCGACGGCGGCGAGCAGCTCGATGCTGCGCTTCCGCGCCGCCGGCGCATCGAGCTCGAGATGCTCCTGGATCGTCTCCATCAGCTGGGTGCCGATGGTCAGCACCGGGTTGAGCGAGGTCATCGGGTCCTGGAACACGACCGCGAGGTCGCGCCCACGCAGGCGCCGCAGACGCTCGGAGTCGAGCCGCACCAGGTCCTGGCCGTCGAACATCACGCGCCCTGTCAGCTTCGCCTTCTTCGGCAAGAGCTGAAGCACCGCGCGCGACAGCATGGTCTTGCCGCAGCCGGATTCGCCGACGATGCCGAGCGTGCGGCCCGCCTCCAGCGTCAGGTCGACATGATCCACGGCGCGCAAATTGCCGCGCGGGGTCGGCAGCTCGACCGCGACGTCCTCGATGGTCAACAGCGGCGCGCTCACAGCGCCCCCTGACGCGGGTCGGTCAGGGCCCGCAAGGTGTCGCCGACGAGGTTGAAGGCCAGCACGGTCAAGAACAGCGCTGTTGCCGGCAGGAAGGCCAGCCGCGGCGCGACGTCGAGGCTGTCGCGCCCTTCGCCGATCATGCTGCCCCAGCTCGCCATCGGCGGCGGCACGCCGAGCCCGAGGAAGGACAGTGCGCCCTCGACCACGATGGTGACGGCGACGCCGAGCAGGAAGAAGGCCAGCAGCGGCAGGATCACGTTCGGCAGCAGCTCGCGCAACAGGATGCGCGCATGGCTGGCGCCAAGCGCCTCGGCCGCGATCACGAACTCGCGCCGCGCCAGCGTCAGCGTGGCCGCGCGCGCCACGCGCATGAAGGCGGGAATGCCGAGCACGCCGAGGATCAGGGTGAGATTGGGAATCGACTGGCCGAGATAGGCGGTCACCGCGAGCGCGAAGATCAGCGGCGGAAAGGCCAGCAGCACGTCCATACTGCCGACCACCAGCGTCTCGAACCGGCCGCGGAAATAGCCGGCGAGGAGACCAAGCGCGCCGCCGAGCGCAAGGCCGATCATCGGCGCGATCAGCCCGACCGTCAGCGACACCCGCGCGCCAAAGATCAGGCGGGCAAATTCGTCGCGGCCGAGCCCGTCGGTGCCGAGCCAGTGTTCCCCGGAGAACGCCGCACGGCGCTCCAGCATGTCCATGTCTACAGGATTCTGCAGCGGCAGCACCGGCGCGAGGATCGCGAGCGTCAGGACAATCGCGAGCCAGGCGCTCGCGAACCAGAACAACAGGCCGAGCTTGCGCCGGCGCCGAACCGGCTCGGAGACCACCTCGTCCTGCATCGACAGCTCAAGCGTGGCCATGGCGGATCCTCGGATCGAGCACGGCGTAAAGCATGTCGACGATGAAATTGACGATGACGAAGCCGCAGGCGACCAGCAGCACCACGCCCTGGAGGATGACGAGGTCGCGGGTGTAGATCGCGCCAACCAGCAAGCGGCCGATGCCCGGCAGCGCGAAGATCGATTCCACGATCAGCGTGCCGCCCAGCAGGCGACCGATGTTGATGCCTGTGACCGTCACCAGGGTCAGCGACGATGGCTTCAGCGCATGCACGAACAGGATGCGCGCGGGCTTGAGGCCTTTCGCTTTCGCGAGAGCAATGTAGTCCTCCTGCAGGGTCGCGATCATGTCGGAGCGCAGCACCCGCATGATTCCAGGCCATTCCGCCAGCGCCAGCGTCAGCGCCGGCAGCACGAAGAAGCGCAGGTTCGACAGCGGCTCCTCGGTGAACGGCACATAGCCGGTCGCCGGCAGCCAGCGCAACTCGACCGCGAACAGATAGATCAACAAAATCGCCATCAGGAAGGACGGCATCGACAGCATGGCGAAGGCGCTGCCGGTCATGAAGCGGTCGAAGGCGCCACCGGCGCGCGCAGCGCAGGCGATCGCGAGCGGCACGCCGATCAGGAGCCCGATGAATTCGGCCATCAGCATCAGCTCGAGCGAGACCGGAATGCGCTCGGCTACCGCCTGCAACACCGTCTGCCCGGTGCGGAAGGAGCGGCCGAGATCGCCCTGCAGGACATGACCGAGCCAGCTCAGATAACGCCACCACAGCGGCTGGTCGAGCCCCATGTCACGGCGCAACGCCGCGACATTCTCCGGCGTCGCCTGATCGCCGAGGATGACATAGGCAAGATCGCCCGGCAGCAACGCGGCGATCAGGAAGGTGAGCAGCGAGACGGCGAGCAGCACCGGCAGGATGGCAAGGAGCCGCCGCACGACGAAGTTCAGCATCGCGCGGTCATTCCAGCCAGGTGGAGGAGACGTCGATCACGCCGTTGTAGATCTTTGGAAAGCCCTTCAGCCTGGCGCTCGACAGCGCGTAATAGGTGTTCTGGAAGGTCCAGAACCAGATCGCCTCCTTGTTGATCAGGCGGCTGATCGCGCAATAGTCCTCGATACGCGCGGCGGGATCGGCGGTGACGCGGGAGTGGTCGAGCAGCCGGTCGAGCTCCGGATCGCCGAAGTTGGCCAGCGCCAGCGGGCTGCCGCTGCGGAAGTTCGCATACATCTGCGGATCGGGATCGGCGAGGTCGACGATGCGCCAGGGTATGAGCTGGAACTGACGCATGAAGGCGCGCGGCGGAATGGTGGCCTGGTCGACCTGCTCGATCTCCATGTTGGCGCCGGCGCGCTTCCAGAATTGCTGGAGCACCTGGCCGATCATGCGGCCGCGGGGCGTCGCGGTCACCATCGTCTTGAACTCGACCGGCTTGCCATACTCCTTGATCAGTGCCTTGGCCTTCTCGACGTCGAACGGCAGCGCGCCGTCGTCCTTGCACTTGACCCAGGAGCCGTCGCCGTAGGGATTGGTCGCGGGCCGGCTCAGGCCGTTGCTGATCGCCTGCGACATCTTTGGACGGTCGATCGCCATCACCAGCGCCTGCCGCACGCGGACGTCGTCGAACGGCGCCACCTTGGTGTTGAAGGCATAGACCTGCGCGCCCGAGCCCTTGTAGGTGTGCACGGTGAGCTTGGAGTCCTTCTGCGCCTTCATGATGTTGTCAGCGTCGTTCTCGTCGTCCCAGATGATGTCGGCCTCGCCCGATTGCAGCGAGGCGAAACGCGACTGCGCGTCGGGCAGCGGCTTCAGGACGATGCGGTCGAGATAGGGACGGCCCTTGTCCCAGTAGCCCGGGTTCTTCTCCAGAACCATGCGATCGCCGGCCGTCCATGATTTCAGGATGTAGGGACCGGTGCCGACGGGATTGCGATTGTAGTCGTCGCCCTTGGTCTTCCACGCCGTCGGCGAATGCACGACGTTGTTCTGGCTCTGGATGGTGTTCGTCGCCGGCAAATTCACGGAAGGATCGGTGAGATTGTAGACGACAGTATATTCGTCGGGCGCCAGCACCTCCTTGACGTTGGTGATGTAGAAGGCGCAGCGGCACTTGTTGGCGGGGTCCTTCTGCCGATCGAAGTTCTCCTTGAAGGCTTGCGCATTGAACGGCGTGCCGTCGTGGAATTTCACGCCCTCGCGCAGCTTGAAGGTCCAGCTCTTGTAATCGTCCGAATGGGTCCAGGATACTGCCAGCTTTGGCGCGGCTTCGCCCTTGTCGTCGAGCGTGGTGAGCGTGTCGAAGATCGCGGCCGCAGCGGTGAAGGTCGAGGTGTCGTAGACCCCGACCTTGAGCGGATCGAAGCCCGTAATCTCCAGCTCCTGACCGACGGTGATGCTGCCGCCCGCCTTCTGCGCCTGTGCCGGCTCGGCCGGCGGAAGGAGAGAAAATGCCGCAACAAGGAAAATCGGCGCGTGCTTGCGCGCCGCGGCAGCAAGGTTCGTCATGGTTCCTCCCGGGATCCCTCGTCCGATGTTTCGGATCGTTGAATGACTCGGAGGCGAGCTTGGCGATAAATGTTCGCCACGGCAAGAGGAACACGCGAGTGATCAAACGCTGTAGTGGTGCTGCGATGCGCTCAGTTTGTCGCAGCCGTTTTGCCTGACGGAATTGGCGCATCACCGGCGAGGCCGATCTCCTCGCGCAATGCGTCCGTGTGCTCGCCGAGCACGGCCATCGTCTTGGCGGGCGTGGTGTCGGCGCCCGACATCCGGAACGGCAGATTGAGCACCTGGAACGAGCCACCCTCGTCCTCCACGGACGAGAGCGCCTGCCGGTGCGCGAGTTGCGGATCGGCCAGCGCCTCGGACACGGTGCGATAGGCCGAGGCCGGCACACCGGCCGCGCCAAGCGCGACAAGACATGCGTCGGTCGTGAGCGGCCGCGACCAGGCTTCGACCCCGTCCATCATGTCAGCCCAGTTCTCGCGCCGCGCGGCGTAGGTGGAGAAGCGCGGATCGGAAATCCATTCGGGGCGGCCGATCACACCCATCAGGCACTGGAACGTCTTCTCGCTCGCGACCGTGATCATGACATAGCCATTGGCCGTCTCGGTCGGCCCGAACATCGGGCGCGGCGGTGGCTTCACCGCGAATTGCGAGCTCTGCAGCTCGATCACCGTCAAGGTCAGCATCGATTCCAGCATCGAGACGTCGATGTGCTGGCCCTGCCCGGTCACCGTGCGCTGATAGAGCGCCGAAGCAATCGCGCCAAAACCGTAAGTGCCGGTGACGACGTCGGCATGGTAGATGCCGCAATAGTCGGGACGGCTGCGGCCGGGCTGATAGGCGAGATGCGCCATGTCGTAGCCGGAGGCCGCATGGATTACCGGCGCGTAGGCCGGCAGCTCGGCCGAGGGACCGGTCTGGCCGTAGCCCGAGATCGAGCAATAGATCAGCTTTGGATTGACCGGGCGCAGGCGGTCGTAGTCGAGCCGCAGCCGGTGCATCACGCCCGGGCGAAAATTCTCGACCAGGATATCGGCGGTCGCGGCCAGCCGGCGCACCGCCTCCTTGCCCTCCTCGGACTTGAGATTGAGCACGACGCTTTTCTTGCCGACGTTGAGCTGGCCGAATACGGTGCTGCACCCCTTGCGCAGCGGCGGTCGGGTGCGCATCGTCTCGCCGCCGTCGGTCTCGATCTTGATGACCTCGGCGCCCATGTCGGCAAGCATCCGCGCACAATGGGGACCGGCGATGGTGGTCGAAAAATCCAGGACCCTGAGGCCCGCGAAGGCCTTTGTCGTCGTCCCCTCATGCTTATCTGCTAACGGCATGCCTGCTTACGCCCCCTCGGCCTCTTAGGAACTATCGAAGTTCTCTCTTGTTGATGCGCCGACCCTAGAGGGCGGCGGGTGAGTAGGAAAGTCTTTACCGAACGGACGCGTCTCACGGGCGGGCTTGGGAATTCCAGGACAACTGGACCCGTTCTTGCATGGCAATAAACGGGATCGGAAGAGGGCAGCTGTTCTTGAGGGTCTTGTTCGTCACAACCGAGATGGACGATTTCGTCCGCGTTGGCGGACTCGGCGCCGTTTCCGCTGCACTTCCCAGGGCGCTTCGCCCTCTCGCCGATATCCGGGTCATGTTGCCCGGCTATCGCGACATCATCGAACAACTCACGCATATTCAGATCGTTGGCCGCTGCCCGGCGTTTGCGGAGATGCCGGCCTGCTCGCTCGGCCGGGCTGCGACCAAGGACGGGCTGCCGGTCTATGTGCTGTTGTGCTCACAACTCTACGACCGGCCCGGCAATCCCTATGGCGACGAGTCCGGACACGACTGGCCGGACAACGACATCCGCTTTGCGCGCTTTGCTTCGGCAGCCGCTGAGCTGGCCATGGGCAAGCTGGACAAGAATTGGGCAGCAGACCTGGTCCATGCCAACGACTGGCAGGCCTCGCTCGTGCCGGCCTACCTCGCCTGGCGCGGGGCCAGGCTGCCGTCGATCCTGACCATCCACAACCTCGCCTACCAGGGACTCTTCCCGAAGGACTCGCTGCGGCGGATCGGCGTCCCCGAGAGCTCCTTCCATATCGACGGCGTCGAATTCTACGATCAGCTCTCCTTCCTCAAGGCCGGGCTGGTCTATGCCTCGCACCTCACCACCGTCAGCGGCACCTATGCACGCGAGATCACGACGGAGGAATTCGGCTGCGGTCTCGAAGGCCTGCTTCGTGTCCGCTCGGATGCTGCCGAGCTCACCGGCATCCTCAACGGCATCGACGAGAGCTGGGACCCTCGCTCCTGCTCCCAGCTGGCCCAGCAGTTCGGCGCCGGCGACTGGGTCGGCAAGAAGGCCAATGCGGATTATATCCGCAAGCAGTTTGGCCTGGCGGTCTCGCGCGGGCCGATGTTCGCGATCGTCGCACGCCTCGTGCACCAGAAGGGCATCGACCTCGTGCTGTCGGCCGCCGACGAGATCATCGATGCCGGCGGGCAGATCGTAGTCACCGGCTCCGGCGAGCCGGCGCTCGAGCAGGCGCTGATCGACGCGCATCGCCGCCGCCCCGACGCCATCGGCGTCACCATTGGCTTCAACGACGCCCAGGCGCGGCGCATCTTCGCGGGCAGCGATTTCACATTGATGCCGTCGCGCTTCGAGCCGTGCGGCCTCAGCCAGATGTACGCCCAGCGTTTCGGCTCGCTGCCGATCGGTCACCAGACCGGCGGCTTGGCCGAAACCATCACCGACGGCGAGACCGGCTTTCTGTTCTCGCAGCCCTCGCGCGCGTCCTTCCTCGGCGGCGTCCGCCGCGCCTTCTCAGCTTTCGTGGCGCATGACCAGCTCGACTCCATGCGTCGCCGCGCGATGGGACGATCGTTCTCCTGGAGCATCTCCGCCGGCAGCTACAGCGCGCTGTATCGGAGGCTGGCATCGGTGTGAGGCTGAGGCGGTGCTTCTCCATTCTCCGTCATTGCGAGGAGCGCAGCGACGAAGCAATCCAGACTGTCTCCGCGGCGACAGTCTGGATTGCTTCGCTGCGCTCGCAATGACGATGTGGAGAGAGTGCGCGCCACTCTATCGCCCGTCACCCTAAGAGTGGAGAACCTCACCCCTTCCCGCGCACATCCATTTGCGGCCGCCCGATCCAGGCGCGATTGAGACACCGTGTCATCCAGTCGGGCTGCGGCTCGCCCCGCAGCCGCGCCTGCGCTTCCTGGTATGGACCGACATAGCGCAGCCGGTCCGGCAGTTTCGGATACACGCGCCTCATCCATTTCAGCGCGTTGTCGGCTGCCCTCTTGTCGCGCTCCTCGAATTCAAACCCGAAGCCCGCTCGCAGCCGCTCCGGCAACAAACTCGCGGTGAGCGCGCGATACCATCGCGGTGGTCGCAACCACGGACGCGCGCCGCCAAGGATCTGTGCGGCGATCTCGCGCGCCGCCGGGCTGACGGTCAGCGTGTCCGACTGCACCATCGCCGCGGTGTAGGCCGCAAAGCCGGACCAGTCCGCGGGCAAATCGTCGGCCGTCAATCCGAACAAGGCGCCGAACATTCGGCTCTCGCTCCAGTAGCGCTCGCGCTCCTCCGCCGAGAGCGGGGGCAGGACCAGGTCATGCGCCATCACCGCGGTCTCGACCAGCGTCGCATGAACCCAGCGCAGCGACGGAATGTCGTTGGCGCAGTAGCGCGAGCCTGCCGCGAACGGACCGACGGCCTCGGGCATCGCGCCGACGATCATGCTGTGGCGCCGATGCAATTGCCGGGACGACAACTGCGCCCGGTCGAGCGAGCCGAACACCATGGCAAAGACGATGTCGAAGGTGCGATGGAAGCGGCCGATTGGATCGGCAAGGGTCCGTGAATGCTCCGCGATGGCGGCAGCGACCCAGGGATGCGCCAGCTGCAACAACAGCGCGCGGCCGGCGCCGAGAAAGATGACGGCCTCCCGGTCGATCTGCCAGGTCACCGTGTCAGGACCGAACACGCCGGCGACCGGTCCCGCGGCGTCGGCGCGGACCTGATCGAGGGCCAATTCCAGATCGTTCCCGGATACCAACTGCAAGGCCTCTCAAAAGCGGACGACGACCGACAATCCGCAGGGCCCGTGGCAATTCGATGAAAGCGGACGCGGCCCTACTCCGCCGCCATCGGCATCTCGTCCATATGCTCGTGCAGCACCACGCCGGCGAGCGGATCGAATTCACCGATCCACGGCTTTCGCGCCAGCACTGATTTAGTGTGAGCATAGCCAGCATGCCAGCGCCGCGTAATGCCTGACGGACTGAAGTCGATATCCTTGGTATGGGTTTCGCGATCGAGCTGCGGCGCCAGCAGTCGCACCACGTGCATGCGGGTCGGACAGCCGTAGCTGATCAATTCCCTCACCGCGGGATCGTTGCGCTCGCTCTCGGGCAACCGCGCGGCAAGCTGGTTGATGACGTGGCGCAGGCGATGGGCCTGCTGCTGCCGCACGATCTGACTCGCGATGCGGCTGGAGTACTGCACGTCCTTATGGCGGTTCAAGACCTCCGCCATCGTGGTCGGCTCGGCGCCGACGGAATTCCACAGATGCACGGAGAAAATCAGCGAATCCCTGCGTGGATTGTCGTCGAATACGGCCTCCGTCGGCGTGTTCGACAGGATGCCGCCGTCCCAATACAGCTCGCCATCGATGCGCACCGCCGGGAAGGCCGGCGGCAGCGCGCCCGAAGCCATGACATGCTTCACCGTCAGTTCGCCGTCGCGGCTGTCGAAATAGCGCATTTCGCTGGTGCCGACATGAGCGGCACCGACCGTCAGTCGCGGCGCGCAGCGATTGGCCAGATCGAAATCGACCAGCTCGCTCAGCGTCTTCTCCAGCGGCGCGGTCGAATAGAAGCCGGCGTGATCGGCGCCGAGTGGAAAGGAATCTCCCGCATGCGCCAGCGGGTTGGGCCGGAAGAAGCCGGGAATGCCGTTGGTGACAGTCGACAAATAGGCGAGCTTCTCGCTGAAGTCGGGAAAGGCGCCACCCAGAGCCCAAACCGGATTCTGCTCCATCCGCTTCCAGAACTCCTTCAGGCGCGCGAGCCTGTTTTCCGGCGCATTACCGGCGATCAGGCTCCCGTTGATGGCGCCGATCGAGGTGCCGATGACCCAGTCCGGCTCGATCCCGGCCTCGTGCAGGGCCTGATAGACGCCCGCCTGATAGGAGCCGAGCGCACCGCCGCCTTGCAGCACCAGCACGACCTGTCCCGGCAGATCGTTGGGGCCGCACACTCCGACATTTTTCTGCATGCTCGTCACGCTCCTGCTCCGGAAGCCTGCCCCGTCGCTTCTACGCAAAATCCTCCGGCATTGTTACGCCCGGCGCCCGCCGGCCGTCCAGCGACCATGTCCGAAAAGGGCAGCGCGGAACCAACGTTTAACGCTTGGCTGGGGCGTCCTGCGGCGGCTCGTCGTCGGCGATGGCGCGCCAGGCCGCGCCGTCGAGATCGTCATATTGGCCGCTCCGCAGCGACCAGAGGAAGGCGACGAGGCCGGCGCCTCCGAGCATCAGCGCCAGCGGCACCAGGATGACCAGGATTTCCATCACACGATCTCACGCGCAGCTCCGCGCGCGCGCAACGAATTCAGCATCACCAGGATCGAGGATCCGCTCATGGCTGCCGCCGCAATCAGGGGCGTCACTACGCCGCTGATTGCCACCGGCACGGCGAGGACGTTATAGCCGATCGCCAGCCAGAGGTTCTGCCGCATCAGATGCAGCGCCTTGCGGGAGGCGTCGATCGCGGCGACGACAGGCACCAGCGGCCGGCCGAGGAAGACGAGATCGGCGGTCGCCTGGCTGAGATGCGCGGCCGAGATCGGCGACATCGAGACATGGGCCGCCGCCAGCGAGGGCGCGTCGTTCATGCCGTCGCCGACCATCAGCACTTTGGCGCCGCGCCGCTTCAGTTCCTCGATCCGTGCGATCTTGTCGGCCGGCGTGACGCCGGCGCGCCATTCGGCGATGCCCAGCGCATGGGCCGCCGCGATCACCGCGGGCTCGCGGTCGCCGGAGAGAATCTCGATGCCGATATTGCGCGCCTTCAGCGCCGCGATCACGGCCTGCGCGTCCGGCCGCAGACCCTGGCGCACCGACAGAATGAACTTTTCGTTGCCCTTGCTGAAAGCCACGATGGAGGCCTCGGGGTCGAGCGTGGCGCTGCCGACCAGCGCCTCGGCGCGGCAGAAGGACGGACGGCCAAGGCGAAGCTCGACACCATCCACCGTTGCGCGCACGCCCTGCCCGGCCTCCTCGACCGCACCAACGATCGGCGACCTTGCGCCGGCGGCCTGCGCAACGGCAGCGGCGACCGGATGATGGCTCGACAGCGCGAGCCGCCCGGCAAGTTCAAAAATGTCGGCGGGAATGTCGGCCGCGTTCATCACCTCGAGATCGGGCAGCGTCAGCGTGCCGGTCTTGTCGAAGATGACGTGATCGGCTTCGGCCAGCCGCTCGATGGCGTCGCCGGAATTGAGCAGCACGCCCGCTTTGAACATCGCGCCCGAGGCCACCGTCTGCACGGTCGGGATCGCGAGCCCGAGCGCGCAGGGACAGGTGATGATCAGCACAGCCACGCCGGTCACGATCGCATCGTGCCAGCCGGCGCCCGCGATGACCCAGCCCAAAATGGTGATCAGCGCGGTCGCATGCACGACTGGCGCGTAGAGCCGCGAGGCGCGATCTGCGAGCCGCATGTAGCGCGAGCGTGCCTGCAGCGCGTTGTCGAGCAGCCGCGTGATCTCGGCGAGCAGCGTCGCCTCCGACGCCGCCGAGACCCGCACCCGCAGCGTGCCGGAGATGTTCATGGAGCCCGCATAGACCGCCGTGCCCTGCTCCGCCGTGACATACAGCGTCTCGCCGGTGATCAGGCTCTGGTCGATCTCGGAACGCCCCTCGATCACCGTGCCGTCGACGGCGCAACGCTCGCCGGGCCGGAGCAGTACGATGTCGCCGGGATGGATCGCCGCGACCGGCACCTGCGAAATCTCGTCGGGCCCGACGAACTTGGCCGCCGTCTCCGCCTTCAGCGCGGCGAGATTGCCGGCGACCGCGCGGGTCCGCCGCCGCATGTTCTGGTCGAGGAAGCGGCCGACCAAAAGAAACGTGAGCAGCATGATCGCCGCGTCGAAATAGGCGTGCTCGGCGTGATGGATGGTCTCGACCACGGACATGCCGAGTGCAAGGCACACCCCGATCGAGATCGGCACGTCCATGTTGGTGGTCTTGGCCGACAGTGCGCGCCAGGCCGAGCGGAAGAACGGCTGGCCGGCATAGGCCGCCGCCGGCAGCGCGATCAGCGCCGACAGCCAGTGGAAAAAGTCGCGCTGCTCCGGCAGCATGTCCGAGACGTTGCCGGACCAGACCGGGATCGACAGCATCATCACGTTCATGGTGGCGAACGCGGCAACGCCGAGGCAGCGCAGCAGGAAGCGGGATTCCGCGACCTCGGTCGCTTCCGCGCTTTCGGTCTCGTAAGGATAGGCTTTGTAGCCGAGCTCTTCGAGCCGGTCGATGAAGCGGGCCGGATCGAGCGTACCTTGCTTCCATTCCAGCGCGACGCGGCGGTCGGTGAGGTTGACGCGCGCCAGCGTGACGTCAGGGATGGCCGACAGTCCGCGCTCGATCTTGGCCATGCAGCCGGCGCAGTGAACCCCCTCGACCGCGAGATCGATGTGCTTGATACCCTCGCCCGCGGCTCGGACGTAATGCGAAAAATCCCGCGTGACCTGCATGACGATGTCCTTCAGTTCAGGATCACGCGGTTGCGCGACATGAACACGCGTGTTCCCCGCGCCTCGCCTTCGATCACGAGATCCCACTGGCCCGGTGCAACCGACGCGGCATTGCCGCGATAGATGCCGATGCCGGCTTCCGACAGCTCGACCGCGAGATCGGCGCGCTTGTCGGTCGGCCGCTCCAGACGTCCGCCGAATTTCAACCCGCTCATCGGCTGGCCGCTCGCATCGCGCGCCTCGACCTGAAGCGAGGCAGCGCCATCGGCGCGGCGCTCGATATGGGCATTGACCTGCCAATTTCGCGCGGCCTGGTCCAGCGCCGCCGAGATTTCGCGATCATAGGTGAGGCCCGCGGCATAGGGGCTGTCGACGTCGGTGCCGGGCAGCGTCGCGATCGCGAGCTTCATCATGGTCACGTTGACGCCGATCACGAGCCCGAAGAAGGCGACCAGCATCAGGAACACTTTTGTTCCGGTCAGCGGCTTGGTGGCCATGGCAGTCTCCTGATCCTAGGGCGAGACGAAATTGTCGGTGGCGGTGGCGACCTCGCCGAGCCCGATGTCGGTGACGTGGAAGCGAACGGGAACCGACTTTTCCGGATTGCTTTCCGCCGGCGCGGTGACCAGCAGGCGCAGTTCGCTGGTGGAGTCGCGCGGGATCACGATCATCGGCCGATCCGGCGTCACGGAATCGATGCCGACGACATGCGTGGTCAGGTTGGCCGGACCGTTCGCGTCGATCGCGATGACGCGGTCGTAGCCGCTCTTGTTCAGCAGCCGCACCGTGTAGGCATTGCGGATCGAGCCGTCGCTGAGCCTGACCGCGACCGGATTGCGGTCGTGCAGCACGTTGACGTCGAGCAGGCTGCGGGTCGCGAGCGTGTAGATCATGATGCCGCCGACCGCCGCGATGATCGCGCTGTAGGCAACGGTGCGGGCCCGGACGATGCGGTAGACCGGCGCCTTGCCTTCCTGGCGGCGCTGGATGTTGATGTCGTTGTCGTAGCCGATCAGCCGCTTCGGCCGGCCGATCTTGGTCATCACGTTGTCGCAGGCGTCGATGCAGAGTCCGCACTGGATGCATTCGAGCTGCGGCCCGTTGCGGATGTCGATGCCGGTCGGGCAGACCGCGACGCATTGATAGCAGTCGACGCAGTCGCCGACGTGTTCGCCGAGCGCGCGCAGCTCGATTGCCTTCTTCACCGAAGTGCGCTTCTCGCCGCGGTCGTAGCGATAGGTGACGTTGAGCGCCCATTCGTCGGTGAGCGCGGCCTGGATGCGCGGCCACGGGCACATATAGGTGCAGACCTGCTCGCGCATGAAGCCGGCGAGCACATAGGTCGTCGCCGTCAGGATGCCGATCCAGATATAGGCGATCATCGGCGCCTGGAAGGTGACGAGCTCCTTCACCAGCGTCGGCGCGTCGTTGAAATAGAGCACCCAGGCACCGCCGGTCCACCAGGCGATCAGGAGCCAGATCGAATGCTTGAGCACGATCTCGGAGATGCGCTCCAGCTTCATCGGATCGGACGACTTGTCCTTCTTCATCCGCTCGCGCCGGTCGCCCTCGACCAGCCGCTCGACCGCGTAGAACAGATCGGTCCACACCGTCTGCGGACAGAGGTAGCCGCACCAGATGCGGCCGCCGACCGAGTTCATCAGGAACAGCGCCACCGCGGCGACGATCAACAGGCCGGTGAAGTAGTAGATTTCCTGCGGCCACAGCTCGATGAAGAAGAAGTAGAAGCGGCTGTTGGGAAGATCGATCAGCACCGCTTGGCTCGGAGCACCGATGCCGCGATTCCAGCGCACGAACGGGAGGAAGTAGTAGACGCCGAGGCAGAACGCCATCAGGCCCCATTTGATCCGGCGGAACGTACCGGAGACGCTCTGTGGATACACCTTCTTCTGGGCTACGTAGAGCGGCCCGTCGTCATCGTTCGATGTGAGGTCGTTCGGGTTCACGGTCTTGTTCATCGCCAAGAAGCTTCTCGAAAAGGTGCGATTAAACCTAGACCCGGCGCGAGCGCGTCAGTTGATCCAGCTCAAGCGGGGACACTTTTGTTCGCCCCCGCTTGTCGCGAGCAGGCTATTTTCCGCCGCCCAGCGAGTGGACGTAGACCGCCATCGCCTTGATGGTGGCAGGATCGAGCCGCCCTTCCCAGGCCGGCATCACACCGGCGCGGCCCTGGCTGATGGTCTCGATCAGGCTCGCTTCGTCCGAGCCGTAGAGCCAGATCTTGTCGGTCAGGTTCGGGGCGCCCATCTCCGGGTTGCCCTTGCCGCCGTCACCGTGGCAGGCGACGCAATTCTCGGCAAAAATCTTCTCGCCCTTGGCGGCATCAAAGCCCTTGCGGGTCGAGAGGCCCGACAGCGACCGCACGTAATTGGCGACCGTGACGATCTCGTCGCCCTTCAGCACGCCGTCCTTGCCGAACGCGAGCATCTGGCCCTCATGCGCCTTGGCGTGACCGGAACGCGCGCCGAACTGGATGGTCTGCATGATCTGGTCGAGCGTGCCGCCCCACAGCCAGTCGTCGTCGTTGAGATTCGGAAAGCCCTTTGCGCCGGCGCCGCCGGAGCCGTGGCATGGCGCGCAATTGTCGCCGAACACGGTCTTGCCCTTGGCTCGCGCAAGCGCCAGCAAGGCCGGGTCCTTCTCGATGTCGGCGAGCGAAGCCGCGCCTAGCGCCGCCATCCTGTCACCCCGGATCTTCTCGAGGTTGGCGAGCTCCACCGCGACGTCGGCGCGCGAGGAATAGCCGAACAGGCCCGTGGTATTGCTGGAGATCAGCGGCCAGGCCGGATAGACGATCCAGTAGCCGATCGCCCAAACGATGGTGAGGTAGAATGAGATCACCCACCAGCGCGGCAGCGGCGTGTTGAGCTCCTTGATGCCGTCCCACTCATGTCCGGTTGTGGACTTGCCGGTGACGGAATCGATGTCGCCATGATGTTCGGTCATGATCTCTTACTCCTCCCGCAACGGCAGGCGCGCCGCTTCGTCGAAAGCGGCCTTGTTGCGGGGCCATAATGCGTAGGCGATGATCGCGAGAAAGATCGCGACGAACACCGGCGTCCAGATCGTGGTCACGAGGCCAGACGCAAGATTGTCGAGTGTCAGGATGGCTTTCATCGGTGATGCCTTCTCAGCGAAGATTGGCTTTCTCGTTGTAGAGCTTGAAGTCGACCAGCGTGCCGAGCATCTGCAGGTACGCGATCAGCGCGTCCATCTCGGTGGGCGTACCGGCCTTGCCGTCGAAATTGCGCACGACGGCCTTGGCGTAGCGCTTGCTGAAGGCGTCGGAGCCCGCATTGTCGGGATCGGCCTGGGCCTTCAGATCGGCGCCTGCGTTCGCGATCTGGTCGTCGGTGTAGGGCGTGCCGATGGCCTTGAGCGTCTTCATGTGGTCGGCAATCGTATCGGGATCGACTTCGGTCTGGCTCAGGAACGGATAGCCCGGCATCACCGACTGCGGCACGATTGCGCGCGGGTTGGTCAGATGGGTCACGTGCCAGTCGTCGGAATATTTGGCGCCGACGCGGGCGAGATCGGGACCGGTCCGCTTCGAGCCCCACTGGAACGGGTGGTCGTACATGCTCTCGGCGGCGAGCGAGAAGTGGCCGTAGCGCTCGACCTCGTCGCGCAGCGGCCGGATCATCTGCGAATGGCAGAGATAGCAGCCTTCGCGAACATAGACGTTGCGCCCCGCAAGCTCCAGCGGCGTGTAGGGCCTGACGCCGTCGACCGCCTCGATCGTGCTCTTGAGGTAGAACAGCGGCGTGATCTCGACGAGACCGCCGATCGCGATCACCAACAAGATGCCGACGATCAGGACGATCGAGTTCTTTTCGAAGATTTGATGGCGTGTCCAGAACGACATGGAAAGCTCCTCATTCCGCCGGCTGAAGCGCGACGGGCATCTGGACTTCCACTTCGCCGACGCGAACGGTCATCCAGAGATTGTAGGCCATGATCAGCGCGCCGATCAGGAACAGCCCACCGCCGGCGGCGCGGATGATGTAGAAGGGATGCATCGCCTCGACGCTCTCGATGAAGGAATATTCGAGGAAGCCGAGCGAGGTGTAGGCGCGCCACATCAGGCCCTGCAGGATGCCGGACACCCACATCGCCGAGATGTAGAGAACGATGCCGAGGGTCGCGATCCAGAAGTGCCAGTTGACGAGCTTCAGGCTGTAGAGGCCCTTGCGATTCCACACCCACGGCACCAGGCAGTAGAGCGCGCCGAACGAGACGAAGCCGACCCAGCCGAGCGCACCGGAATGCACGTGGCCGATGGTCCAGTCGGTGTAGTGGCTGAGCGAGTTCACCACCTTGATCGACATCATCGGGCCTTCGAAAGTCGACATGCCGTAGAAGGCGACGGAGACCACGAGCATGCGCAGCACGGGATCGGTGCGCAGCTTGTCCCAGGCACCCGACAGCGTCATCAGGCCGTTGATCATGCCGCCCCAGGAGGGCATCCACAGCATGATCGAGAAGGTCATGCCGAGCGTCTGCGTCCAGTCGGGCAGCGCCGTGTAGTGCAGATGGTGCGGGCCGGCCCAGATGTAGAGGAAGATCAGCGCCCAGAAGTGGATGATCGACAGCCGGTAGGAATAGATCGGCCGCTCCGCGCGCTTCGGGATGAAGTAGTACATGATGGCGAGGAAGCCGGCGGTCAGGAAGAAGCCGACCGCGTTGTGGCCGTACCACCACTGGAACATCGCGTCCTGGATGCCGCCCCAGGCGACGTAGGATTTCGAGCCGAACACCGAGACGGGGAGCGCGGGATTGTTACCGAGATGCAGGACCGCGATCGTCACGATGAAGGCGAGATAGAACCAGTTCGCAACGAAGATGTGCGGCTCCTTGCGCTTGATGATCGTGGCAAGGAAGACCAGCAGATAGACGACCCAGACGATGGTGAGCCAGAGGTCGGCGTACCATTCCGGCTCGGCATATTCCTTCGACTGGGTGACACCGAGCAGGTAGCCGGTGCCGGCGACCAGGATGAAGAAATTGTAGCCGATCACGACGAACCAGGGCGCGAGGTCGCCCGCAAGGCGCACGCGGCAGGACTTCTGCACGACATAGAGCGACGTGCCGATCAGCACGTTGCCGCCGAAGGCGAAGATCACCGCGGAGGTGTGCAGCGGACGCAGCCGGCCGAAGCTGGTCCAGGGCAGATCGAAGTTCAGCGCGGGCCACGCCAGTTGCGAGGCGATGATGAGGCCGACGAGGAAGCCGGCAATGCCCCAGAACATCGCCATGACGGCGGTGAACTTGATCGGACCCATATTGTAGTTGGGGCGGCCGTTGATCTCCGCCGGCGGCAGCGCCGCCGGACGGTCGAAGTAGCGATTGATGATACCAAAGACCACAGCCAAGCTCGCCGCTGCGCTGAGCGCGGCATGGAAGGCAAAGGCCGAATCGAGCGCCTTGGCCGAGGCGATCACGCAAAGGAAGGCGGTGACTGCGAACACGATAGCCAGGCCGCTTTCACCGATGGTCATGGATTTGGAGATGGAGGGCTGGCTCATGCGGATTCTCTCTGAAAGAACACGCCGCCAGAAACCACATTCGACCTCGCGGCGAATTGATTGAAATCAAGACAGGTGGATTTCTATTCGGGTGAGTGATGCGGCGCCCGTCAGTTGAAGTGCCCTCTCCGCTTGTGGGAGAGGGCAGCGAGGACGGTGCCGCGCACTCACTTGGGTGAGGGGTTGGCTCCGCACGGAGAGTCTTTCGGTGGAGAGACCCCCTCATCCGGCGCTTCGCGCCACCTTCTCCCACATCCGCCTTCGCCAAGGCTTCGGCGGACATGAGGGGAGAAGGGAAGAGGTGCCTCGTCACTCCCGCGCCGTCGCCTTGAGCGCCTTGATGACGTCCTCGCGGGCGATGATTCCGACCAGCTTCTCGGCGCCGTCGAGCACGATGATGCTCCTGATGCGGTGCTCGACCATGATCTGGAGCACGCGCGTCAGCCGCGTGTCGGGGCTGACATAGATGAACTCGGGCGTCATGACGTCGCCGATCCTGCGGCTCATCAGGTCGCGATAGTGCGGCAGCATCTGGCTCGGCGAGAACGCGAAACACTTCAGGATGTCGAACTTGGTGACGATGCCGACGACCTGCCCGTCGTCCTCGACCGGATAGGAGTTGAAATCATCACGCTCGAACATCTCGCTGAGCGCGAGCAGGTCCTGGTCGCGCCGCGCTGTCCTGACGTTGCGCGTCATATAGCCGTCCACGGTCTGCTCAAGAAACTTGTACACGGCGCGTCCTCCTCGATTAGCTTTTGGGCCGACCGGCCGTCAGTGCGACAGCAGCACGCTGCGGGCGGATTGGGTGACCAGATATTCGGTGACGCCGCCGAGGATCAGCTCGCGAAAGCGCGAATGACCATAGGCGCCCGCCACGATCAGGCCGGCCCCGAGGTCGCCGGCGACCTGCTCCAACTGCGCGGCAGCGGTTGCGTTCCGCACGGCCTCCGAGACGCGTGCGCTCGCGGTGACGCCGTGACGGGCGAGCCAGGCGGCAACGTCGGTGACGCCGGCCATCACCGCCGAACGGTCGTCGTCGCGCTCCGGGATTTCGACGATGGTGACGTCCCTCGCCTTGCGCAGCATCGGCAGCGCATCCGCTACCGCGCGCCGCGCCTCCGGCGTGTCCTTCCACGCCACCAGCACGCTGCGCAGGTCGAGCCAGTTGACCTTATCGGGAACGACGAGAAGCGGGCGGCCGGCCTGCATCACCAGGTCCTTGGGACTTGCAAGCGCGAACGCGTCGGAGAAGGCCGGGCTGTGGCCGCCGCTGACGATGATGTCGGCACATCGTGCCTGCGCCAGCACGAATCGCGCCGGAAAATCCATGGCGCCGCGCCACTCCACGCGGCCGTCGCGCGCCTTGGTGGCGGCGCGGAATTGCGCCTCCAGATCGGCGAGGCGCTTCCTGATCGAGGCTTCCTCCTGATCGATAAGGCTCTGGGCCTCGGCGCCGTCGGTGAAATAGAGCGGCGGCGCGAACTGCCCTGCGGCAACCCCGATCATGGCCGCCTCGAATCGCTCGGCGAGCTCGCCCGCGACCTGAAGGCGCGCCTCGTTGGACTGGTCGAGCGCCAGGCTGACCATCACGGTCGCGTAAGTCATTGGGATTCTCCGCACAGCTATGAACTGGCGCGAAATCTAGCCTCGCCGTGACGGGGCAGGATGAGGTAGATCAAATCGCCGGACGCGGCCTTGCGGGAAATCCGCCAATGGAATCAGACATCCGAACTTGCCTCGGGCCGGTCCTTGGGCGAAATTGCGGTCATGTTCGCGGCACCACGCCCGCCGCGCGAAGATGGGAGTTATCGATTGTCGCCGACCCGCGTAACGCATCCGCCAGACGACAGTCGTGGCGAGCATTTCCGGGTCCGGATCGAGGGATTCGGCGTCGGCACCTGGGATCTCGACCTGACGACGCGCGAGCTGGAGTGGTCGGAAACCGCGAGGATGCTGCTCGGTATCGAGCGGGGCCAGCCGGCAAGCTACGACCTCTTCCTGTCGCGCCTCGAGCCCGGGGACCGCGCGCGCGTCGAGAACGCGATCAAGCAGGTCTCCGAGCATGGCGGCGGTTTCGACGTCTCCTTCAGGATTTCCGCCAATTCCGGCCGCGGCAAATGGATCAGGGCCCGCGCCGGCTTGATCCGAGACGATTCCGGCGTCGCTCGCCATCTCAGTGGCATCTTCCTCGATATCGACGAGGAGAAGCAGGTCGAGGAAGCCCTGCGCACGCGTGAGACCCACCTCCGCTCGATCCTTCACACCATTCCCGACGCCATGATCGTCATCGACGGTCGCGGCATCATGCAACTGTTCAGCACCGCCGCCGAGCGCCTGTTCGGCTGGTCCGAGCAGGAGGCGATCGGCCAGAACGTCAGCATCCTGATGCCGGAGCCCGACCGCACCCGCCACGACAGCTACATCGCGCGCTATCGCAGCACGAACGATCCGCACATCATCGGCATCGGCCGCATCGTGACCGGCAAGCGCCGCGACGGCACGACCTTTCCGATGCACCTGTCGATCGGCGAGATGCAGTCCGGCGGCGAGCCCTATTTCACCGGCTTCGTCCGCGACCTCACCGAGCACCAGCAGACCCAGGCGCGGCTCCAGGAATTGCAGTCCGAGCTCGTCCACGTGTCGCGGCTGACCGCGATGGGCGAGATGGCCTCGGCGCTTGCCCACGAGATCAACCAGCCGCTGGCGGCAATCAGCAATTACATGAAGGGATCGCGGCGGCTGCTGGCCGGCAGCACCGATCCCAACACGCCGAAGATCGAAAGTGCGATGGATCGCGCCGCGGAGCAGGCCTTGCGCGCCGGCCAGATCATCCGCCGCCTGCGCGACTTCGTCTCCCGCGGCGAGTCCGAGAAGCGGGTCGAGAGCCTGTCTAAGCTGATCGAGGAAGCCGGCGCGCTCGGGCTTGCCGGCGCGCGCGAGCAGAACGTGCAGCTCCGCTTCAGCCTCGATCCGGACGCCGATCTCGTGCTCGCCGACCGCGTGCAGATCCAGCAGGTGCTGGTCAACCTATTCCGCAACGCGCTGGAAGCGATGGCGCAGTCGCCGCAGCGCGAGCTCGTCGTCGCCAACACCCGCGTCGATGACGACATGATCGAGGTCGAGGTGTCCGACACCGGCTCGGGCTTCCAGGGCGACGTCATTCCCAACCTGTTCCAGACCTTCTTCACCACCAAGGAAACCGGCATGGGCGTGGGACTGTCCATCAGTCGCTCGATCATCGAGGCTCACGGCGGACGCATGTGGGCCGAGAGCAACCCATCAGGCGGCGCGACATTCCGCTTCTCTCTCCCGGCAGCCGATGAGAATTGATCCATGACGACCAAGGGACATGTCTACGTCATCGATGACGACGAGGCGATGCGGGACTCGCTGAACTTCCTGCTGGATTCCTCCGGCTTCGGCGTTACCTTGTTTGACGATGCGCAAGCCTTCCTCGATGTCCTGCCCAGCCTCGCCTTCGGCTGCGTCGTCTCCGACGTGCGCATGCCTGGAATCGACGGGATCGAGCTGTTGAAGCGGATGAAGGCGCAGCAAAGCCCGTTCCCGATTCTGATCATGACCGGCCATGGCGACGTGCCGCTCGCGGTCGAGGCGATGAAGTTAGGAGCGGTCGACTTTCTCGAGAAGCCGTTCGAGGACGATCGCCTCACCACCATGATCGAGACGGCGATCCGCCAGGCCGAGCCGGCGGCGAAGAACGAGGCGATCTCGCAGGACATCGCCGCCCGCGTCGCCTCCCTCAGCCCGCGCGAGCGCCAGGTCATGGAAGGGCTGATCGCGGGCCTCTCCAACAAGCTGATCGCCCGTGAATACGACATCAGCCCCCGCACCATCGAGGTCTACCGGGCCAACGTCATGACCAAGATGCAGGCCAACAGCCTCTCGGAGCTGGTCCGGCTGGCGATGCGCGCCGGGATGCTGAAGGATTGAGGCAAGTCAAAATCATTCTCCCGGGCCGTGCTAGCCAAAGGGGATGATCGAGATCGGCTCGCACCAACAGCGGCTTCCAGTGACGTCATCCGCAAAGCCCACCGTCTACGTGGTCGACGACGATGCCGCCGTGCTGGGATCCCTGCAATTCCTGCTGGAAACCGACGGCTTTGCCGTGCGGACCTTCAGGAATGCCACGGCCCTGCTGAATGCCAGCGGCGCGCCCGGCGCGGACTGCTACGTGATCGATTACAAGATGCCCGACATCAACGGCATCGAGCTGGCCGGCCGGTTGCGCCAGTCCGACGAGGGCACGCCCGTGATCCTGATCACCGGCTATCCCGATGGGAATATCTCGGCCCGGGCGGCAGCCGCAGGCGTCAAGGACGTCATTTTGAAGCCGCTTCTCGACGAAACCCTGGTCAAGTGCATCCGCCACGCCATCCAGGGCGGCCGCGGCAACTGACCTACGGGGTTCTACGTAGGTAAACCCCCTTAAGATATCTCGCGAAATTTTCGAAGCGCCCGAACCCGCGTACCAAAGCGTCATCACAACGGAGATGGCGCAGATGCTGACCGAGACGCTCAACACCCAGGCGATCAACACCCAAGTTCGTGCCAAGATCGCTCCTGCCCATCCCGTCTCCGACCAGTTCGGCGCGATCGCCGGCCATGTCGGCCTCGTCGCCACGGAGTTCTCCTACCGCAAGGACGAGGAGATCTACGGCGAGGACGAGCCGGCCGAATATGTCTACCAGGTCATCACCGGCGCGGTGCGCAGCTACAAGCTGCTCTCCGACGGCCGCCGCCAGATCGGCTCCTTCCATCTCCCCGGTGACGTGTTCGGCCTTGAATCCGGTCCCAGCCACCGCCTCGCCGCTGAAGCCATCATCGACACGACCGTGCGCCTGGTGAAGCGCGCGAGCCTGGAGAAGGCCGCCGGCACCGACGTGCAGGTCGCCCGCAAGCTCTGGGCCATGACCGCCGGCGAACTACGTCACGCCGAGGACCACATGCTGCTGCTGGGACGCAAGACCGCGATGGAGCGCGTCGCGACCTTCCTGCTCGAGATGGACCGCCGCCTTGCGGTAGCCGGCATGATGGCGCTGCCGATGTGCCGCCGCGACATCGGCGACTATCTCGGCCTGACGCTGGAGACCGTGTCGCGCGCGCTGTCGCAGCTTCACGCCCAGGGCATTTTGGGATTTTCCGGCGCCCGCCAGATCGTGCTGCGCAACCGCCAGCGCCTGCACAATCTCGACGCCTGATTTCTGTCTTCCTCCCCACCCGCTTTGGCCGGCTGAATTCGTTCAGCCGGCCATTTTTTTCGGCGCGATCATGCCTGTGCGCCGGGTTTCCGGCATCACAAAGAGGATCAGCAAAAGCCCGGTCGCGGCGACGCCGGACAGCCCGATGAAGGCGGTGGCATTGCCGAACTTGTCGCTGACATAGCCGCCAAGCGCCGTGCTCAAGGACGCCCCGATGCCGGTCGCGGTCCCGACAATGCCTTGCGCCAGATTGAAATGGCCGCTGCCGAAGGCGACGTCGGCCACAATCAGCGGGATCATCACCGCAAACACCGCCGCCGTGATGCCGTCGAACACCTGCACCGCGACCAGCAGATAGGGATCGCGCACGGTCGCAAACAGAAGGCCCCGGATCGTCAGCGCAGCGAATCCGATCAGCAGCAGCGGTCGCCGGCCCCAGAGCTGCGCCTTGCGCCCGACCGTCGGCGACAGCAGCGCGACAATCGCCTGCGGCACGACGATGCAGAAGGCGACGAGCACGGTTGCCCACTGGCTCGACCGCGCCGTCACCGCGCTCGCCATCAGCGGCATCATCGCGGCGTTCGCCAATTGCAGCAGCAGCACGCTCAGCGCGAAGACGATGAGCGGGCGTTGCCGGATCAGGTGCCAGAGATTGGTGTCGCCTGGAACCGGCGCCTCGCGCGGCATCTCGCCGTGACAGCGCGCGATGTCCACTTCCTCCTCGCGGATGCGCGACAGCGCGATCAGGGTCGGAATCGCGAGCAGGAAGGTGACCAGGAACACCGAGCGGCTCGACAGGAGATAGCCGGCCGTGCCCATCACGGCGGCGGCGACGCCGTTGCCGAGGGACGCAAAGCGCGCATTGCGGCCGAGCCGCTCGCCGATCGCAAGCGGACCGACCAGGCCGAGGCTGATCGCCGCGATCGCCGGCCCCAGCACGCAGCTCGCCGCCGCATGCAGCGTGGCCGCAGCAACCACCACGGGGAAGATCGGCATCGCCGCATAGGCGAGCGCGCAGAAGCCGATGGTCGCTATCGCAAGCGCTGCGACCAGCCGCTCGGACTTCGCGGCATCGATGATCGCGCCACCCGGCATCTGCCCGATCAGCGCGACGATGCCACCGATCGACAGCACGAGGCCGATCTCGACCTGCGTCCACTTCTGCGTCGTGAGGTAGACCGCGATGAAGGGGCCGAACCCTGTCTGCACGTCGGCGAGGAAGAAGATGAACCAGTCGAGGCCGCGCAGGCTCTGGCGCGACGGCGCCGGAAGGCCCGCAGGCGGCGGCGCGGCAACCTTGTACCGTTCAACGCGGCTATCGCGATCTGCGTGGTTCCGCTTCCTCGACAACAGCACCGGCGGCCATCCCTCCCCGCGCCTCACTGAATCGCTTGCAGCGGCTGCAGGCTGCCGGACGCGCCGAGCACCACCATCGGCGTGTCTTCCTTGTATTCCGGCGCGGCTGCGACCTGCGCCTTGGTTAATTCCAGTGTGATGCTGTCCTTCTTGTTGGCAATCTTGCCGAACCGCATCGCGTTCCAGTCCACCACGATCTTGCGGCTACCGACGCCGAGGAAACCGCCGAAATCAATCACGGCGGCGCGCACGCGGCCGGCGCGGTCGACGATGATGTCGACGATGCGGCCCATGTCCTCGTCGGCTGCGCTGCGCACGTCACGGCCGAGCACGCCATGGGCGTCGCTCGCACCGATGATGGTCACGGACGGCGGCGGCGCGGCGTCCTTCGGCGTGACCGGCACGGTGGAGGTCGACGGCTGCACCGCGGCCGGCGCGTTCGCTTCGCTGGGGGGCGTCGTTGGGCCCGCGGGCGGTTCCTCCGCGGCACGCGATGCGGCGACCGTCAATCCCGCGGCGATCGCTGCGCTCAGAACCAACCATCCGGCGGTACGCATAAAACCCTCCTCGCAGGCGCCGCTAGCGCGCCAGCACGATCGAGACCTGGATCTGGCCGCGCGTGCGCAAGACCTCCAGCGCGACGTCGTCGCCGTGACGGCTGACGCGCAGATCCACGCTGGAATTGCCCAATCGCAGATCGCGCAGGATCACCTCGTTCAGGAACGCCGGCAGATGCGGATTGCGCAGGCGAATCTCGCCGCGCACGACGTCGAACTCGATGCCGAGCGCGGCCTCCAGCAGCGTGAATGGCGTCGCGCTGGCCCAGGCCTGCGGCGCGCAGGCGACCGGATAGAGCGTCGGGCCGCGCCGCTTCTCGCGCCGGAAGCCGCAGAACAATTCGGGCAGCCGCCGCAGGTCCATGTAGGTCGCCGCTTCGAACAAGCCCTTGAAGACATGCGCCACCGAATGCTTGAGCCCGTAGCGCGCGAGCCCGAGCGCGATCAGCGCATTGTCGTGCGGCCAGATCGAGCCGTCATGATAGGACATCGGGTTGTAGCGCACCTCGCCTTGCGCGACCGTGCGGATGCCCCAGCCCGAGAAAAAGTGCGGCGCCATCAGATCGGCGGCGACGAGACGTGCGCGGTCCTCGCGGATCATGCCGCTGAACAGCACCTGCCCCGCATTGGATGTCCGCACCTTGCAGGGCCGTTTCCTGCCGTCGAGCGCGAGCGCATAGGTACCGAGCTCCTCGCACCAGAATGCCTTCTCGAACCGCTCGGCCAGCGCCTTGGCCTCGGCCTCGAGCTTTTTGGCGAGGTCCGGCTTGCCGAGCCGCAACGCGCAACGTGCGGCGAGTTGTTTGGCGGCAAAGACGTAACCCTGCACCTCGGCAAGGGCGAGATTGCCTTCCGCAAGCTGGCCATCTGCATGGAAGATCGCGTCATACGAGTCCTTCCAGCCCTGGTTGGCGAGGCCCTTTTCGGTGGCGCGCTGGTATTCGACGAAACCGTCCCCGTCGGGGTCGCCGGGGCCGTCGATCCAGGCCAGCCCCGCCTCGATCGCCGGCCACAGCTCGGTCAGTGTCTTCTCGTCGCCGGTGCGCTCGAAATAGCTTCCGGCGAGCAGCACGAACAAGGCGGTCGAATCCACGCTGCCGTAATATTGCGCGAACGGCACCTCGCGAAGCGCAGCCATCTCGCCGCCACGCATCTCGTGCAAAATCTTTCCGGGCGCGGCATCGTTCAGCGGATCGACCGTCTCTGCCTGAAAATGCGCGAGCCGCCGCAGCACGCCCTTCGCGACCCGCGGATCGATCCACAGCATCTGGAGCGCGGTGATCAGGCCGTCGCGGCCGAACGTCGTCGAGTACCAGGGAATGCCGGCATAGGGATAACGCCCCTGCGGCGTCTCCGTCATCAGCATGTTGAGGTCGGCCATGGCCTGGCACAGCACCTCGTTGAAGATGTTGTTCGACGTCTCGATGTTGGCCATGCCCATCGTCGAGTGGCGCATCTCGCGGCGATGGGCGAGCAGGCCCCTGAAAAAGCGCGCGGGCTTCTCCGCGATCGGCCGGTTGCAGGACACCGCCACGAACAGGGATTTCGACTGGTGCGGGTCCAGGTCGAGCTGCCAGGTCGCGGCATTCACCGACAGCCGCGTCGGACGCGGGTCGAAATGCAGACCGGTGGTACGCACGGCATCGTCAAGCCCGCGATAGTGGAACAGCACGTCGGTCGGCCCGAGCAACTTGCTGGTGCCGGTCCCGCGGTGCGGGCGCCGCTCGCCCCGCACCTCGAACAGATCGGCAAAGTCGCTGTCGAACAGCAGCGTCAGCTCCGGGCTGGCGCGACGGTCGCCATGGTTCTGCACGCCGATGCGCTGATAGGCCGTGCCGCGCCACAGGAAGATCGTGCGCACGATGTGCAGCAGGTCCTTCTGCAGCACGATGCGGCCCTGCCGATAGATATCGGGATTGGTGAGATCGACGGTCAGGGCCGAATTGTCATCGCGCAGATTCGAGCCGAGCAGCAGCGGCTGGAGATCGTCGAGCACGAGCTCCAACCGCGCCAGATAGCGCGTGTCGCAGTTGAACAGGCCGTCCGGCCCGCCCGCGGAGGCGCCGATGTCACCATGGCTGTCCAGCACGATGAAGGTGTCGTCGTGCTTGAGCGACCGACGGGGCCGCGCGGCGGGCCCCGTCATCGGAATGTAGAACGCCTGCTCCGCGACGGCCTCCTCCGTCTGCGTTACCGAGATGATCTGGGTTACGGCTTCGGCTGCCATGAGCTGCTCCCCTGCGGCCTGTTTTTCGAACGCGACCAACGCAAACGCAACTGTTGGACTTACGCGGCGAACTTCGCCAGCCGGCTCATCTCCTGCGTCACCAGCTCACGGTAGGGGCCGTGGCCCTGCATCAAGCGGTCGGGCGCGCCGTCCTCGATGATCTTGCCATTCTTCAGCACCAGGACGCGATCGAAATTGCGCAGCGTCGCCAGCCGGTGCGCGATCGCGATCACGGTGCGGCCGCGCATCAGGCGCGACAGCGCCTCGCGGATCGCCTCCTCGGATTCGCTGTCGAGCGCGGCGGTCGCTTCGTCCAGCAGCAGGATCGGCGCGTCCTTCAGGAAGGCCCGCGCGATCGCGATGCGCTGGCGCTGGCCGCCGGACATCTTGACACCGCGGTCGCCGACCATGGTGTCGAGACCTTCCGGCAGGCTGTCGATGAAATCGCAGCGCGCCGCGATCGCCGCGCGCAGCACCTCGTCGTCGGTCGCGTTCGGACGGCCGTAGCGGATGTTCTCACGGATGGAGCGGTGGAACAGCGAGATATCCTGCGGCACGACCGAGATGGCCTCACGCAGGCTCAGCTGGGTCACCTTGGAAATATCCTGGCCATCGACGGTCACGCTGCCTTCATCGACATCGTAGAACCGCTGCAGCAACGTGAACAGGGTCGATTTCCCTCCGCCCGACTGGCCGACCAGGCCGACGCGCTGGCCGGGCTGAAGCCGCAGGCTGAACCGTTCAAAGATTTTTTCGCCGCCGGGATAGCCGAAGGTGACGTTGTTGTACGCGATCGCGGCGCCGCTCTTCATCAGCGGCTCGGCCTCGGGATGATCGCGCAATTCATGCGGCACGAGCAAGGTCGCGATCGCCTCGGTCAGGCGCGCGACGTGCTGGGTGACATCGACCAGCGCCACCGCGAGGTCGCGCGTCGCGTTGAGAATGGAGAGGCCGAGCGTACAGACCAGCACGACATCGCCGGTGGTCGCCTCGCCCTGCTGCCAGAGCGTGATCGCCCAGGCCATCAGCGCAACCGTCAGGACGACCGTCACGCCGGCATGCGTGAGCCGCAGCTTTTCCAGATAACGCAGGCTACGGCCGCGCGCGGTCAGTTCCCGGTTCACCGTCGCGTCGAACCGCTCGTGCTCATGGCCGATGCCGCAGAAGGCGCGGACCAGCGGCATGTTGCTGATGACGTCGATCATCTCGCCGTCGACGACGGCGGCCTTGTCGGCAAAGTCGTCATGCAACGGCTTGCCGGCTGCGGCCAAATGGAACATCGCTATCACCATACCGCCCGCGACCACGATCAGGCCGAGTGCCATATAGGGACTGACGGTTCCAATCAGACCGATGGCCGCAATTGTGGCAATGCACGGCGGCAACACATTCCAGACGAACATGTTCTCGACCGTGAACACCGCGTTTGAGGTCGCGGTGATACGGCTCGTCAGCATGCCCGGCATGCGATCCGAGAAATAGCTCGGCGCGTGTCCCGTCAGATGACGAAATATGTCACGGCGTAAATCGCCCGTGACACGAACGAAGGTGAAGCTCGCGGTCCAGCTCGCGATCCGCCACAGGAAATTATCCGCCGCGATCAGCGACATGAGTAAAATGAATGCCAGCCATACGCTGCCACCGTGCGAAGTTCCCGCGGACAGGCTGTCGACCAGGGATTTGACGCCGTATTGCGTGCCCACGGAACAGGCAACGGCTGCAACGACAGCGGTCAGGATCACGAGATGCGATGCCGGCCGTCGTCGCAGATAGCGCAAGACAAAGGCAAATGGCCTGCGCGCGTAACCAGAAAGATGATCCATGTGACTGCGACCCCGTCGTATTGATTTCGATTTTTCTATTAGCCGATTGAACATCGACCGCTTCGCCTCGGTTCCCGGGCCGGGTCATCACGACATGCGGATGCGGACGATGTGAGAAGAGGAGATGGCAGCATCGCGGCCGACTGAAGTGTGTCGAAGAAGTAACGTTCGTTGAAGGAACTTCGCAATTGCGAGAACGTTCCCTCGTCTGGCATGCCGGTGCCGAGACACGGCGGGGGTTTTACTTCCATGATCACAGAGGAGATGGCGAGATGCGCATCGCGCAGGTAGCTCCGTTGACTGAGGCTGTTCCACCCAAGCTGTATGGCGGCACCGAGCGGGTGGTGCACTGGTTGACGGAGGAGTTGGTTGCCCTTGGACACGATGTCACGCTGTTCGCCAGCGGTGACTCGCAGACGTCGGCGAAGCTGGACGCACTTTGGCCGCGGGCGCTTCGCCTCGACGGTTCCGTGCGTGATCCCAACGCGCTGCATATGGTGCTCCTGGAGCGCGTGCGGCAGAAATGTGACGACGAGGAGTTCGACTTCCTCCACTTCCATCTCGATTACTATCCCTGGTCCCTGTTCCACCGGCAGCCGACCCCGTTCGTGACCACGCTGCACGGCCGGCTCGACCTGCCGGAGCATCAGCCCGTGTTCAACACCTTCTCGAAAATGCCTGTCATCTCGATCTCGAACGCGCAGCGCAGGCCCGTGCCGCAGGCGAACTGGGTGACGACGATCCACCACGGCCTGCCGGAGACCTTGCTGACGCCGAAGCCGGCGAAGCAGGAATATCTCGCCGTGCTCGGCCGCATCGCGCCCGAGAAGGGCGTCGACCGCGCCATCAAGATCGCGATGCATTGCGGCATCCCGCTGAAGATCGCGGCCAAGGTCGATCGCGCCGACCAGGACTATTACGACGAGCTGATCAGGCCGATGATCCAGAACAATCCGCTGGTCGACTTCATCGGCGAGATCGGTGACCACGAGAAATCCGACTTCCTAAGCGGCGCGCTCGGCCTCCTGCTGCCGATCGACTGGCCGGAGCCGTTTGGCCTCGTGATGATCGAAGCCATGGCCTGCGGCACACCGGTCGTCGCCTTCAACCGCGGCTCGGTGCCCGAGATCATCGACGAGGGCCTCACCGGCTTCGTGGTCGAGGACATCATCAGCGCCGCCGGCGTCGTCAAGCGCCTGCCGCAACTCGATCGCGCGGCCATCCGCAAGCAGTTCGAGAAGCGCTTCACGGCGCGGCGGATGGCGCTGGATTATCTCGCGGCCTATCGCAGCCTGACGGAAGCGCAGGCGCCGCGGATCAAGCTGGTGAGCAGCGCGGAGTAAGGGCCGCTTTCACCTCACGACACACTGTCATGCCCCGGCTTGACCGGGGCATCCAGTACTCCGCGACTTCTCGGCTCAAGCACTGCGGTCTCAGGAATACTCGATCGCCCGGCTTGATGTTCAGCCCGGGGACATGACCGACGGGTGTTCGGGGACATAGCCGACACTTTTTCCGCTCGCCAAGTCGATGATAGCGACTTGGTGGGCGGCAA